>NZ_BAAGXZ010000002.1:0-312200 GCF_054779575.1 Glycomyces halotolerans | reverse complement strand
TCGAAATACCACGCCAGAACCAACGGCATCGACCGGCGAACTTACAAGGCCACCCTCGACATCGTCGTCTTCGCAGACCCTTAACCGAACGGCATTGGGACTAGGCGGACACCAGCTCGAAGGTCGCGGCGTAGGCGGTGCCGAACCGCTCGCCGCCCATCGCGCCCATGCCGGTCAGGAACTCGCGGGCGTACGCCTCGGGCTCGGCGTCGCTAAGCGCCGATATGTAGGTCCGGTGCGCCGCCAGGGAGGCGATGGCGGTCTCCATCGTCGCGGTCGTGTCGACCGCGTGCGTGGACTCGGGCGACCCGGCCAGCGCCACCCACCGCACCCCGGGCCACGGTTCGAGGCCGCGTTCGAGCAGCTCGGGGAAGATCCACCGGTTGCCCGCGTCGGCGGCGGCGTCGAGGACGGCTGCGCCGACGGCCCGATGGTCGGCGCTGTTCCAGGTTCCCGGCATCCAGTACTCGCGTCGGTTGAGGGTGACGACCAGCTCGGGGCGGTGCCGCCGGATCGCCGCGGCCAGGTCGCGGCGCAGCGGCAGGCCGGCTTCGACCACTCCGTCGCGGTGGTCGAGGAACTCGACGGTGTCGACGCCGACGATCGCGGCGCTGGCCGTCTGCTCGGACTCGCGCAGGGGCGCGCTCTCCTCCGGAGGGAGGGTGTCGATGCCGGCCTCGCCTCGGGTGACCATGAGGTAAGAGACGTGGCGTCCCTCGCCGGTCCAGGCGGCGACCGCTCCGGCCGCTCCGTATTCCATGTCGTCGGGGTGGGCCACGATGGCCAGGGCCCGGTTCCAGTCGGTCGGCATCTCCAGCAGTTCGCCCATGGCTCGAGTATGCCCCGCACCGCGACACGAAGTGATCCAGGGCACGGCGGCCTTGCGTCCGGGGGCCGGAGTAGGAGGATGGTGGGCGGTAATCCGATTCCGAGCAGACGGGCTGAACGATGTCACCGACGACCGCACCCACCGTCACCTTGACCCACGGCGCGCAGATGCCGCGCCTCGGCCTCGGCACCTGGCCGATGGACGACGCCCAGGCCGAGCGGGTGATCGCCGAGGCGATCGAGTCCGGCTACCGGCTGGTCGACACCGCCGAGAACTACCAGAACGAGCGGGGCGTGGGACGGGGCCTCAAGGCCTCGGGCGTGGCCCGCGAAGAGCTGTTCGTGACCACGAAGTTCAACAAGCGCTGGCACGGTGTGGACCTGGCCGCCGAGGCGTGCGAGCACAGCCTCGACCGTCTCGGGCTCGACTACATCGACCTGCTGCTGATCCACTGGCCGAACCCGGGTCAGGACCGCTACGTCGATGCCTGGCGGGGCTTGGCGCGTCTGCTGGAGGCCGGCAAGGTCCGCGCGATCGGGACCTCGAACTTCAAACCGGCCCATCTGGACCGGATCATCGCCGAGACCGGCGTGGTGCCCGATGTCAACCAGATCCAGCTCAACCCGCTGGTCACCCGCGACCAGTCGCGGACTTACCATGCCGAGCACGGGATCACGACGCAGTCGTGGTCGCCGATCGGCGGCGAGGGCGCCGATGTGCTCAACGCCCGGACGGTCACCGATCTGGCCGAGCGGTACGGGAAGACTCCGGCGCAGATCGTGCTGCGCTGGCACATGGAGCTCGGTTTGACGGCGGTACCGAAGTCGAGCGATGCCGAGCGGCTCAAGCAGAATCTGGCGGTCTTCGACTTCTCTTTGTCCTCAGAGGATGTGCGAGCGTTGTCCGATCTCGATCAGGGCGAGTCGGCCGCGGCCGATTCCGACAAGTTCGGCCACTGATCACTCCGGTCCGGTGCGGAGCGTCCGCGCCGGACCGTCTCGCCTTTTCCACCGGGGGACACACCATAGGCTGAATCGACCCGCGTCCTCTTACGCTGCCGAAACGAACCCGATCGGGTGGGTCGCCGCCAATTCACATCGATATGTGTCGATAGACATTTTGCGATTCCTCGCCATGGAATACGCTCCCAGCAGGCACTTCGCCGATGCGCCGCGGCACCGAGCTGCGATGGCCGGCGACGGGGTCTTCGCAGTCACCGGCTCCGGCCGGATGCGGCGCATAGCGCAATGGACCCCGCTACCGCCGTTCAGCGCTTAAGGTGAACGCGTCGCAGGTCCCCGCCGAGAGCAATGCGCTCGCGTTTCAGCGCCCGAACACCGTCGTCCGTACCGCATCGTGGGAATCGCGCGACGGTGCGCGAAGAATGGCGCCGACTCGCGTCATAACGGGAACACGATTGCGTGCTGGATCGGAGGGGCTGCAAACACTGTGGAATGAGGGGTGGAACAACGTGAGAACGGTACTCGTATGTGTCGAGTCCTCGCGGGCCGGAGCGAAGATCGCCGCATGCGCGGCCCACACGGGCCTGACGCAGGAGGTCACCACCGTGGCCGGACCCGCCGAGCTGTTCTTCGAACTCGGCCGGCGCAAGACCGACCTGGTGCTCGCCGACGTCGCGTTCACCAGGCCCGATCCGGTCAGGTTCACCCAGACCGTCCGCACCCACTCGCCGCGGACCGAGGTCGTCCTCGCCGGCGAACCCGATCCGGTCATGACCGCCAAGGTCATGGCCGCCGGCGCCGAAGGACTGCTGTGCGCCCCCGGCGAGTCGACCGACGACATGCTCGTCTCGATCGCCAAGGCCATCATGTTCACCGCCCCGGCCGCGGAGGCCGCGCCCGAGGACATCCCCCGCCAGCGGTCCGCCCTGCTGGGGATGCATCCCAGCGAGCGCGAGCTGCAGGTCCTGCGGGGCATGAGCGAGGGCAAGTCCAACGCCGAGATCGGCCGCGACCTGTTCGTCTCCGAGGACACCGTCAAGACCCACGCCAAGCGGCTCTACCGCAAGCTCGGCGCCCGCGACCGGGCCCACGCCATCGCGATGGCCTTCCGCTCGGGTCTGATCTGCTGACCCGCGCGATCTCGCCTCGAGTCCCCTTGGGGGTTTCGCGCGGGGCCGCTGTGGGCACCATCAAACCGAACCGGCGAGCGGGGGGCCGCCGGACGGCCACGGCACCGGATGGAGAATCCAGGTATGCGAGGACTGATCAAGAGCGCGGTGCTGAGCGTCGGCCTGGCGGTCGGACGCAGGCTCTGGCGCAAGTACCGGCAGCGGCGCTCCGGCAAGCAGGAGCGGCGGGAGCACTTCGGGCCCGAACCGATGTGACCGGCCTTCGGAGCGACCGCCCGCCACGGAGACCTCACCGCATTCGTCTCCGGCGGCGGTGACGAGGCGCTGATAGAGTCGCGCCCGTGAACCTCGCCCGCTCCATCCTGCTGTTCGTCCTCGCCGCCTTCGCCGAGATCGGCGGCGCGTGGCTGATCTGGCAAGGACTGCGCGAGCACCGAGGCGTCCTGTGGATCGCCGCGGGGATCATGGCCTTGGGCGCCTACGGTTTCGCCGCCGCGTTCCAGCCCGATCCGCATTTCGGACGGATCCTGGCCGCCTACGGCGGCGTCTTCGTGGCCGGGTCGCTGACCTGGGGCATGGTCGTCGACGGCTTCCGCCCCGACCGCTGGGACCTCATCGGCGCCGCACTGTGCCTGGTCGGCGTCGCGGTGATCATGTACGCGCCCAGGCCCTGAACCGGCCGCCCGCCTTCCCGGCGCGCGCTGACGTCCAAGGCGGCGAGCCCGGCTTCGAGCTCGCCCCTCATTCCGGCCGAGGACCGAGCCAGCGCCGCCGGTAGGATCGGTCGGGATCGAAGCGGCCCGCCTGCCGCTCGTGGTTGAACCCGCGATACGGCCTGGTGTCATTGCCGGTCCCGGCGACCCACTGCCAGTCTCCCCAGTTGTTCGCCTCTTCGGCGTCGACCAGATGCTCCGCGAACCAGGCCGCTCCCTCGCGCCAGTCGACACCGAGGGTCTTGGACAGGCGACCGGCGCAGATGAGGCGGGCGCGGTTGTGCATACAGCCTTCGGAGGAGCTGGCGCATGCCCGCGTCGACGATGTCGACGCCGGTGGTGCCGTGCTTCCAGGCTTCGAGAGCGTCCGGGGCCTCGGCCCAGTCGTCGTCGGCTCCGGGCCGGTAAGGTGCCGGTGTCGCCGACGCGCACGAGCAGGTCGCCGCCCAGTGCCCGCAGGGACGCTCTGAAATCCTCCAGCGCCTGGTGTTCGGACGCGCGGCGGTTCGGCGACGTCTGCCGGGCCGGATCGCGGACCTACTGCGACACGATCTGTTCGTCGGCGCGGCAGGCGCTGCTCAGGGGCGGGTGGTCGCCGCCCCGGAGGTCCAGGGTGTACAGAACGACTGCGGTGCGCAAGGATTCTCCTCAGTGGGAAACGGTTCCGGGGCCGCCCGCTCGGCGGGCGGCCCCGGAGGGTTGCGGGTGATGCTAAGCGGGCATCAGCACGCCGTCGATGATGTAGACGGTGGCGTTGGCGGTCTGGACGTTGCCGCAGATCACCGAGGCGTCGCCGTTGACCGTGAAGTCCTCGCCGGAGCCCTCCACCTCGATCGTCTCGCCCTGCAGCGTCGTGTACGGGCTGCCGGAGGCCAAGTCCTCGGGCGCGATGCGCTCGCCCACCACGTGGTAGGTGAGGACGTTCGTCAGCATCTCGGTGTCGGCCAGGACCGCTTCGAGGTCCTCGGCCGGAATGGCCTCGAAGGCCGCGTTGGCCGGAGCGAACACGGTGATGTCCTCGGCCGAGTTGAGCGTGTCCCCCAGGTCGGCCTCGCCGACCGCGGTGACCAGCGTGCTCAGGGCCGGATTGTTGGAAGCGGCGGTGGCGACCGGGTCGTCGGCCATGCCTTCGAAGCTCCCCTCGCCGTCCTCGGGGACCGCCGCGCAGC
Organism: Glycomyces halotolerans; assembly: GCF_054779575.1. NCBI lineage: Bacteria > Bacillati > Actinomycetota > Actinomycetes > Glycomycetales > Glycomycetaceae > Glycomyces > Glycomyces halotolerans. The sequence goes on along the minus strand of NZ_BAAGXZ010000002.1, from coordinate 307,397 downwards.
CCGCACCGAACTCGCCCGAGACGGCCATGTCGTCGGTGCCCTCCTCGGCCATGGTCGTCTCCTCGGACGTCGTCTCGTCCTGCGAGGAGGCGTCCTCGGGATCCTCGTCGGATCCGCAGGCGGCGAGAGCGAGGGCGCATCCTGCGGCCATCGCGACGGCGCCGGAGCGTGTCAGGAGTCGGTTTCTCATCGGTTTGCCTTTCTCATACGTTGCCGGGAGCGGACGCTCTCGGCGGTCTCATTCGGCGGTGACGACGACGGAATGCCATCCGGTCGCACCGTCGGGGAACGGCGTTCGCCGCTCCCGGGTCTGGGTGTCCCCTTCGCCGTCGGTCGCGCGGACTTCGAGCTTGTGGCGGCCGGGTGCGGCCTCCCATGTCCAGTGCCATTGGCGCCAGACGTCGGCGCCGATGACCGGTGCCAGTTCGGCCTCGTTCCACAGGCCCTCGTCGACGCGGACTTCGACGCGCTCGATGCCGCGGTGCTGGGCCCAGGCGACGCCGGCGACCGGGACCGGTCCGACCGGGACGCGCTTGAGCGGGTCAGGGGTGTCGATGCGGGAGCAGGTCTTGACCGGTGCTTCGGCCGCCCAGTCACGCCGCACCCAGTAGGGGTCGAAGTCGGCGAAGGAGGACAGCTCGAGTTCGACGAGCCATTTGGTGGCCGAGACGTAGCCGTACAGGCCGGGGACGATCATCCGGACCGGGAAACCGTGCTCGAGCGGCAGCGGTTCGCCGTTCATGCCGACCGCGAGCATCGAGTCCCGTCCGTCCATGCAGATCTCGGTCGGGGTTCCGGCCGTCCATCCGTCGGCCGAGCGCCCGACGACCTGGTCGGCCTCAGGGTCCGGTTCGGCCTCGGCGAGCAGGTCGGCCAGCGGCGCCCCGAGCCAGCGGGCGTTTCCCGCGAGGTTCCCGCCGACCTGGTTCGACACGCACGAGAGGGTGATCTCGCGTTCGATCAGCTCGCGGCCGAGCAGGTCCTGGAAGGACAGTTCGAGGGGCCGCCGGACTCGGCCGGTCACCCGGAGTGCCCAGTCGTCGGGTGACACGCGGGGCACGACCAGTGCCGTGTCGACCCGGTAGAAGTCCGCGTTCGGGGTGAGGTAGGAGGTGACGCCCTCGACGTGCAGGCCCTCCCCTCGGGGACCGACCGAGTCGGGTGCGGGCAGCCGTACGGCGTCGCGAGCGGCGTCGATCTCCTCCGTGCCGCTGAGGCGCCATCCGATCGCGCCGGCCAGACCCGCTCCGGTCAAGGCGATCAGGACCCCTCGCCGGTCAACGACCCGTCCGGGCACTGCCGGCTCCTCGGTCGCGTTCGGTCTGAACAGCAGCCGCAGGGCGCCGGCGCCGCAGGCGGCGCCGACCGCCGAGGGGAGCGCCCAGGAGTCGTCGGCCGCGGGGCGGCCGAGAGCCGCCGCCGCGCCGACTGCTCCGAGGACGACCAGGGCCGTGTAGCCGATCGCGATGCGTCGCCGAGCCAGGATGCCGACCAGGGCCGCGGCGATCAGCAGGACGAGGCCGATGCCGATCAGCAGGACCAGCTTGTCGCGGACGCCGAAGGTCCGGATGGCGAATTCCTTCAGCGGCTCGGGCGTGGCGTCGATGACTGCGGCGCCGACTGCGGCGACCGGGGCGCTGCCCGGCGCGACGGCCGCCGAGACCAGCTGGGCCGCGGCCACGGCGGTCCCCGCGCAGGCGATGCCCGCGAGCGCTGCGATCGTTTTGCCGTTCATGCCATTGATTCGGGGCCGAGCACGCGCCGGATGGGTCCGAGTCGAGAAAATCAATAATGAATGCAATATTCAGCGGTGCGGGCCGGGTCGTTCGACCCGGCCCGCACCGCCGGGCAGTCGCCTACGCGGACAGTTCCACGCCGACGACCATCGGCTGCGTCGGCTCCTCGGAGCCGCCCGCCGGCTCATTGGTGACGCCGATGATCCGGGTGTCACCGACGCCGTCGACCAGCATCGTCTCCGAAGTCTCGCCGGGCGCCATGACCCCGGCGGAGACCTGACCGACGTCGTCGACCAGCCAGACCTGGTAGGAGCGCTGCTCGCTCACCTCGGCGAGGTCGGAGACGACCACCACCGCCTGGTCCAGCGAAGGCGAGTGGACGACGGTGACCCCGCCCCCGCCCTCGGCCTCCTGGAAGCCCACTTCGGCGTCGGATGCTTCGAGCACCGCCGCCAGCCGCTCACCGTCTCCGGTCTCGGATTCGACGTACTGCTGCATGGCCACCCACGTGATCGCGCCGCCGGCGAAGGCGATGAGGACGGCCGCGGCGGCCAGCACCAGGACCCGCCGCAGGTGTGGCGCCTCACGCCGGCGCGGCGCCGTGTCGTCCTCGCCGAGCGGCACGTCGTTCGTCTGCGCCGGAGGAGGCTCCTGACGGGTGCGCCGCGCCTCGGCCAAAACGCGTTCACGCATCTCCTGCGGCGGTTCGGTCACGGTCACATCGGACAGCCGCCAGACCGCCTCCCGCATCTCGGCCGCCTCCTGGGCGCATGCGGAGCACTCGGCGAGATGCCGTTCGACCAGGCCTCGCTCGTCCTCGTCGACCGCGTCGAGCGCGTAGGCGCCGATCAGGGTGTGGACGTCAGCGCTCATCTCGCCACCTCCAGGCAGTCGCGCAGCTTGACCAGGCCGTCGCGGATGCGGGACTTGACGGTCGGCACCGCCGTCTCCAACAGTGTCGCCACCTGCCGGTACGTGTGTCCGCCGTAGTAGGCGAGGGTGACCGCCTGACGCTGCAGTTCGGTCAGGGTCTTCAAGCAGCGTCGTACCTGGCGGTGCTCCATGCGGCTCGCGGCGGTCTCGGCGACCGAGTCGTATTCGGGCTCCGCGCAGCCGGAGGCGGCGCGCCGCTCGCGCTCGCCTGCGGCCTGGGCGGCGCGGACGCGGTCGACCGCTCGGCGGTGGGCGATGGTGCACACCCAGGCACTCGCTGAACCGCGGCGCTCGTCGAATCGAGTGGCGGTGCGCCACACCTCGATGAGCACTTCCTGCGCCACCTCCTCGGCCTGCGCGGGATCTCGCAGAACCCGCAGGCACAGGCCGTAGACGCGCGCGGCCATCAGGTCGTAGAGCCGCGCGAACGCCTCCTCCTCGCCGAGCGAGGTCCGGTGCAGCAGCCGCTCGGCGGTATCGGCTTCGGAGCCGTCGACCGCCACCAGGTGCGGCTCCTCCCGGCGGCGAGCCCCGCCGCCCTTCTCAAGCATCATCGCGCTCCCGCAGGTAGATGTGGGTTCTCACTAGTAGTTCGAAGCCGAGGGCGGAGCGGATGGGTCAGACCGGGCGGCCTCTCCGATCGGCGAGGATCGACGTGGCCCATCGGCGCTCCCCAGACCGGACCGAGAACGAGCGATACCAATACCTCTCATCTGAAGGAACGTAGCTGAACACCACCTTCCTGTCAGCTACGAGCATTGCTTTCTCCTGACGGTTGCCGGCGTTCCGAGCTGCTCGAATACGCCGAGTGGACAGAACTTGGAGCAAGACGCCGAAGCTCGGCGAGCAAGGGAGGGAACCCAGCAGTACCTGAACACAGACGCACTACCGCTCTCAGGAGCTCGACTGAGCTCGTGGCTCGCTTGGCAATTTCATGTAGCGAATGACAATGAGGTTTTCCCTGAAACTCAAGCGCACGTTGAGTAACAATTTCAAGTCGGCGTGGGCGTTCGATGTGGAAGCACGCGAGACAGGCGCGGGCGATGGTGCCGATTCGCCAGGGGTTCAGTCCGACCTTGTCGAGGCATCCGAACCGGACTTTGAGGTCGGCGTTCGCCTCTCGCGGTCGACAGGCAGGAAGGCGGTGCATGCGACACTCATGGACAAGAAAACCTCTTGGTGGACAGCTGAAGTCGTAGCAGCTGCAGCTTCTATCAAGAGGTTTCCTCGTCTCCCAGCGAATGCGACTCTCGCTGAACGCGACACTTGGAGTCGCGCGCTTCAGGCCGCGTACTCGGGTCGCCCGCCGGGCCGGTAGGTCTGGGTCGTGATGCCGTTCGGGAAGACCCGCGAGCCGACCAGTTCAAGGGCGGTGTCCGGGCCGTTGTCGGGGAAGAGCCGCCCGCCCTGGCCGACGACCACAGGGTAGGTGACGAGGATGATCTGGTCGACCAGGTGGTTCTCGAGCAGCCAGCGGACCAGGTTGCCGCTGCCGTGCACCTGCACCTCGCCCGCCGCCTCGGCCTTCAGCTCGCCGATGGCCACGGCGAGGTCGCCGGAGAGCACGGTCGTGTCCGCCCATTGCGGGTCGATGAGCGTGGTCGAGGCGACGTACTTGGGCTTTGAGTTCAATGCCCGCCCGATCGGGTTGTCGCCCTGGTTCGCCCCCCAGGAGCCGGTTCCCCAGGAGCCGGCGAAGATCTTGTAGGTCCGCCGGCCGAACAGGAACGCGTCGGCGCGCCCGAATACCTGACCCAGGAACGCCTCGACCTCGCCGTCGAACAGTGGCAGGGCCCACCCACCACGCTCGAATCCGCCCCTACGGTCCTCGTCCGACCCGCCGAGCCCTTGCATCACGCCGTCGACGGAGATGTGCGTAACGGTCGTCAGTTTCATGATCGTGGTTCCTTGTCTGTCTCGTTGGTTGGGCTGTCATTCGGGAACGCCGCATCGTGTGCGCTGGTCATGACGACTGCTCGGCGAGGGTGCGGCAGAAGGCATTGCCCATGCGCGCGGCTCGGTCTGCCGATCGGAAAGCCGGACTGTGCCCTGTTCGGGGCAGGTACGGCCGCGATGGGATGGTCGCGCGGATGGCCTCACGCGTGTCTGCTGGGCCGGTACGTGAGTTCTTGCGTGTGGTCGTCGAGCGTCCGGTGCTCGATCAGTTCGAGATCGAAGTCGGCCCCGCCCTCGAAGATCCGGTCGGCCCCGGTCTGGCCGGTGATCACCGGGAAGTACGTCACCTGAACGCGGTCGACGAGCCCCGCGGCCATCAGTGCCCGGTTCAGTGACAGGCTGCCGTGCGAGCGCAACGGCACCTCGGATTCCTCCTTGAGCCGGGCGACGACGTCGACGGCGTCACCGGCTGCGACGGTCGCGTCCGGCCAGTCGAGCGGTTCCCGCAGCGTTGCGGACACGATCGTTGCGGGCAGGTCCCTCATCCGCGTGACCCACGGATCACGGGTCTCGGAGTCCGCGCTGCTCGCTGCCAGCATTTGCGCGTGCGCCCGATACGTGTTGGCCCCGAAAACCATCCGCTGGTCGGTGTCGTAGAGGGCGAGGCGGTGTGCGAGCAGCTCGGGGCCCTGCTTGCCCCAGTAGCCGCCCCAGTCGCCGGTGTGGGCGCCGAAGCCGTCGAGGCTGGAGAAGACGTCCGAGGTGTAGATTGCGGTCATGATGCGCTCCCTAAGTGCGGTAGATCGGACACGGAGCGATGCCGTTCGGATGGCAAATGCATTTCACCCCTAGGTCGATCGGCCCGGGCCCGAATCGACACCGCTCTCCGAGATTCTTCGAGACTTTGCCGGTGGAGGTAGTCGGCGACAGCGCCGACCACCTCCACGCTGTCGGCAATCGACACGACGAAGCCGTCGGGTGCGCTTCGATCCAGCGCCGGACCGCCTCCGCGGAGGCGAAGAAGTGGCCGGCCGCGCAGATGTCGTCGCGGATCCGCGAGGTGTCGTCCGGCGTCACCTCCGAGACCGTTGCCCCGACACGCCGCCTCGCGGCAACGATCACCACTTGGGCTAGCGCCGCACCGGGTACCGCAGGTGGAGGGCCCGCTTGCCCTCGACGACGCTCGGGTCCTCCAGGAGCAGATGCCCCCGGTTCAGCTTGGCGAAGTACGGGATGCCCTCGCCGAACAGCACCGGCACGAGACTCACGCACACTTCGTCGACCAGGCCCAGGTCGAGGGCCTGCTGCGTGACGCTCGCGCTGGCGATCGTGACATCCTTGCCGTCGGCGAGCTGCTTCGCGCGCTCGATCGCGGCCCCGACTCCCTCGACGAAGGTCGTGTTCGGCCACTTCTCGGCGGCGTCCTCCGGCGAGCGGTGAGTGACCACGACGACGGGCGCACCAACCGGGTGCTTGTCGCCCCACCCGTCGGCGATGTCGAACAGGCGGCGGCCCGAGACGAGCGCGCCGCAGGTCCCGGCCAGGCTCCCCAGCTCCTCGGCGCTGGCGTCGTCCACCTCGAACGAGACGTCCTCGTTCGGGGTCGACATGCCCACCTCGCCGGCCTCGTACCAGTCGAACAGCTCCCCGACCTGGTCGTCAGGCTGCGCGACGTAGCCGTCCAGAGACATCGTCATGTGGCTCAGGACCTTGCTCATGGTGGCTCCAATCCTTGGTGAGCGCCGACGGTCACCGACGCTGCCAATTACGACGAGCCCCAGTCCCGATATTCATCGCCAAGCTCGCCTCATCCGAACAGGCGGAACGGCGGCTCTGGACGGGAGTTGTGGGTGATGGCCAGGATTGGGAGAGCTCATTCAGGTTCTTCCTTGAACGCGTGACTGTCGAGGCGTTCAAGGGCGCGGCCGATCGTGGCCCGCGAGGCGGCGCCCTCTACGTCCGACCTGGCATCGCACTCGAGCCGCTGATCTACGGCGGCGGGCGAGAAGGCGGACTGCGCGCCGGGACCGAGAACGTCGCCTACGTGGTCGCCTTCGGTGAAGCCGCACGGATTGCACACGAGACTCGGCCCGATGAAGCCTCCCGGATCAGTTCGCTTCGCGATCGCCTCCACCAGCTCTTGCATCAGGGACTACCTGGCCTGGCTGCTACGCCAGTCTTCGCCGCCGCCACCGGCTCGTCCTGCTTCGGCTATCCCTCGGACGCTGACCACCGCCGACGAGATCGACACCGCCGCCGATGCGCTCACCCGGGTGGCCACCGCCGCCACATGCTGATCAGTCCTGAGTGCGAGCGGCGTCGATGACGCCTTCCACGGTGCGGCGGATACGCACTGCGACGAGGTCGGGGTCGGGTTGTCCGGCGTCGAGCCAGGCCATGACCGCACCGATCGCGGTGGTCGCGGCCATCTGCGAGGCCCACCGGGCCCAGGCCGGGTCCTCGACTACCTCGGCCAGGTACCGGTGGGCGGCCTCGGTCATGTTGGCGCGGAAGCGGAGCATCTCGGCCGCGAACTCGGGCTCGCGCCCGGCCCGGTCGAACAGCAGCCGGAACCCGTCCGGATCCTGTGCGGCGGCCCGGATCAGGCCGTCGATGCTGCCCTGCGTGTACTCGCCCTCGCCGGTTTCGGCGTAGAGCCGCTCGCACACCCGGTCGAGCACTTCCTGATACAGCTCGGCCTTGGAATCGAAATGCCGGTAGAGGATCGCCCGGCTGATCCCGGCGGCCGCGGCGATGTCGTCGAGACCAGTCGCGGTGTATCCGGCGCGGGAGAACGCGCTCGTCGCCGCGTCCAAGATCTGCTCGCGCCGCTCGGCGCGCTTGAGCCGCCTCACCGGCGCCGCCGCCTCGGTCTCGCCTGCCATCACGCCTCCAGTGGTTCGGTGCACTCGAGTCTAGTGCTCTCGTATGTATACTTTGAGATGTACTTAATGAAGTTTACACACGAGAGGTGGTCCCATGAATCCCATCGTCGAGGTGCACAACCTGCGCAAACGATTCGGCAAGGAAGTGCAGGCGCTCGATGGCGTCGACCTGGTCATCCCCGCCGGCGGGGTGTGCGCCTTGCTCGGACCCAACGGCGCGGGCAAGACCACCCTCATCCGCATCCTCGCCACCCTCCTTGGGCCGGACTCGGGCACCGTCCGCGTCGCCGGTATCGACGTCGCCGCCGATCCATCGGCTGTGCGAGCCAAGATCGGCCTTGCCGGGCAGTATGCGGCCGTCGACGACTACCTGACCGGTGCCGAGAACCTTGAGATGGTCGGTCGCCTCTACGGCCTGCCTTCCCGTGAAGCGAAGCGCCGCAGCACCGAGATCCTCGACCAGTTCGGCCTCGCCGGGGCCGCCGGACGCTACACCAAGACCTATTCGGGCGGCATGAGGCGCCGCCTCGACCTCGCCGCCTCTCTGGTCGGGCGCCCGGATCTGCTCATCCTCGACGAACCCACCACCGGCATCGACCCCGGCAACCGCCGTGAAGTCTGGGACATGGTCGCCCGACTCGTCGCCGACGGCACCACCGTCCTGCTCACCACCCAGTACCTCGAAGAGGCCGACCGGCTCGCCGAGCGCGTCGCCGTCATCGACCACGGCCGCATCATCTCCGAAGGCACCGGCGACGAACTCAAACACCGCATCGGAGGCACCGTCATCGAACTCGAACTGCCGGAGTCCGACCGGAGCGAAGCCCTCGACGTCCTCGAAGCGGCCACACTCGACGGCGACGGCCTGCTTCTGCCCGCCCCGGGCGGCTACGCCGACCTGCGCGTCGCACTCGACGCGCTCGACGCCCGCGACATCCACCCCACCGCAGTCGCCCTGCGCCAGCCCACCCTGGACGACGTCTTCCTCGAACTCACCGCAGACCGCCCGGCCGCTACCCGGGTCGAGAGCTGAAGGAGCGCAACATGACCACCATTGCCGCACCCACTCGCCCGACCTCGAGCCGCCTGTTCACCGACACCGCCGTCATCGCCCGCCGCAACCTGCGGCACACCCTGAGAATCCCAGGCGTCCTGCCGCTCTCAGCGGTCATGCCGGTCATCTTCATCCTCATGTTCACCTACGTCTTCGGCGGCGCCGTCACCACCTCGCTCCCGCCCGGCGCCGAAGACGCCTACGTCAACTGGCTCGTCCCCGGCCTCATCGCCCAGTTCGCTCTCTTCTCCGGCGCCAACACCGCCGCCGGCATGGCCGACGACCTCCAGAAAGGCTCGGTCGACCGCTTCCGATCCCTTCCCATGGCCCGCCTCGCCGTCCCCGCCGGACGCACCATCGCCGACCTCGTCCGCGCCGTCTTCACCATCCTGGTGATGCTCGGCGTCGGCGCCCTCATCGACTTCCGCTGGCAGACCAGCGCACTCAAGGTTCTGGCCGCAGTCGGCGTGGCGCTCGCCTTCGCCTTCAGCATCGCGTGGATGATGGTCACCGTCGGCCTGCTCATCCGCTCCGCCGAAGCCGTCCAAGCCGCCGTCTACATGCTCGTCTTCCCACTCGGGTTCACCAGCGCCGTCTTCGTCCCCGTCGAGACCATGCCCGACTGGCTCCAGACCTTCGCCGCCCACCAACCGGTCACCGTCGTCGCCAACGCCATGCGCGGCCTCATGCTCGGCCCCGACGCCCTCCCAAACGGCCACACCGTCACCGGCGACATCCTCTGGACCCTCGCCTGGTCAGCCGGACTGGTCCTCCTCTTCGCCCCACTCGCCACCCGCGCCTACAAACGCGCCTGATCGAAAGCTGTGTAGATACGCCCGCATAACCCTTATCTGCGTCGAATGCTACACTAAATGCTCGTATACCGCTGCAAGGCAAAAAGAGGGATTATCAACGCGATAATCTCTTATGTCCGCTTCGGTGGAGCTGGCAACGGTCTACTTGAACCCATCACCCCAGGTCAAAGGCCACACCATCCAGCTCCCTGTCCTTTTCAGCCTCCCCACCCGAAATCTCGACCCCTGTCCGGCACCCCTCCAGTCCAAACCCCGGTCATCGAACGGAAGGCCCTGGGCCCTTGGCCGCTGCCTCACCAGCACATATCGCGCCGCCATCGTGAGCGAGTACCAGGCAGGCGCACTCCAGAAGACACTCGCGCAGAAGTACGGCATCAGCCTCTCCAGCGTCAAACGCTGGTCCGTGGAGTGCGTGGATAACTGCGCCGCCTCGAGGACGCAAGACGCCGTTCGCCCGATCAGGAAACCGACACGGCAGGTGAGAGGCGGATCTGATGGGGAGCGAGACTCTGCAGAGTGCGAGTCGGGGCAACATGGCCGGGTTCGAGATTTTGGGTGAGTGGGAGATCGGTACCGGGAGCTCCCTTTCGCTCAAGGCTCGCGAGAACACCGAATATGCCTCGATCTGGTTGAGCCACGATGGAAAACCGGTTCGGATCGGCTGCGCGCTCCATGCGAACGGTGTCGTCCGTCGGGTTTCATGGGAGCCGCCGTGGGCCGAGCAGACCGATGCCTGGAAGGTCCAGCAGCAGGGCTACATCGCGGCGCTGATCGCGGCCTGGCACGCCGACCAGTCGCGGAGCACTGACGCTCCGACGCTTCCGGCGAGCGTGATCGGCACCTTCGATGTGTGGGGATTCCGGTTCGCCGTCGAGCCGACCACCGCGCCTGAACATGTGATTCTCAGCATCATCAACGTTGAAGGCGGCCTGACTCCGGTGGCCGACCTTCTTCACGAGGACGGCCTCATCTGCGGACTCGCCGTCCGACCGGGCTGGAGGGGCACGCCCGACGACCGCAGGCGCGTATGGAGGCGCGAGGCCGAAGCCATCCTGATCCGCGCGGCCGACCTCGGCCGCCTCTGAAGCCAGTTTCCCTTCAGCGGGGCCGCCGGGTGGGCGGCGGCCCCGCTCCCTACCTCTGGAGACCGCCATGACCGTCGAGACCACCGCGCTCGCGCGCCGATCGAGCTTCTTCACCCGCATCGCCGAGACGTTCGCCCCCGAGGCACCGGTCGCAGTCATCGCGATCACGCATCTGCTCACCGAGCGGCCTGCCTTCATCGATGCCATCGCCGGCCTCGGCGAACTCGCCGCTCTCCTGCCCAAGCCGAAAAGCCTCGACCAGGCCACGCTGGGCGAGATCGCCACCCGCTACCAGGTAGACCAGCTCACCCGCGAACAGTTCGCCGACCCCGAAACCGCCCTCGCCTACATGGAGAAGCGGGCCGCGGGCCGCCCGGTGGTCCTGCTCGACGTCGGCGGTTACTTCGCCCCGGTCCTCGGCCACCTGTGCGAGCACTTCTCCGGGCAGATCGTCGGGGTCGTAGAGGACACCGAGAACGGCCACCAGCGCTATCTCACCTTCAAGGAACCGCCTTGCCCGGTGTACTCGGTGGCGCGTTCACCACTGAAGCAGCCCGAGGACTACCTCGTGGGCCAGTCCTGCGCGTTCAGCGCCGAAGCGCTCATGCGCGCCGTCGGTGACTTGCCGATCGGGCGGCCGGTCGCCGTGATCGGGTACGGCAAGCTCGGCCGGGCCACCGCTGCAACCCTCCACGTGAAAGGCTCGGTCGTCCGGATCTTCGACACCGACCCCGTCCGGGCCGCGCAGGCCCTCGCGGCCGGATACGTCGTGGCCGCCTCGGGCGCTGAAGCCATCGCCGGGGCGGGGCTGGTGCTGTGCGCGACGGGCAACCACGCCCTCGGATTCGATGACTTCGCAAAGCTCGCCAACGGCGCCCACATCGCGACCGTCACCAGCTCCGAGGACGAACTCGACCTCTCCGGGCTCACGGACTTCTACAGCGAGGTGGCCGTGGCCGAGCATGTCACCCGGTACGAGACGATCGGGCACTACTTCTACCTCCACAACGGCGGTAACGCCGTCAATTTCATTCACGGCGCGGTCGTCGGCCCGTTCATCCACCTCGTCCAAGCTGAGATCCTCGCCGCCGCCGCGCGCCTTGCCGACGGGACGGTCCCGGCCGGACACCATGAAATGACCACCGCCGACCGCCAGCAGATCGCCGCCATCTGGCTCGACTACTACAGGAGCAACGCATGATCGAAAACCACGACATCGCCAAGACCGTCGAGGACTACCTCAACCGCCACCCCGGCGACAAACCCGGCCTCGGCCCGCTCTTGGACGCGCTCGACGGCCCCGACCCAATCGCCACACGCGCACGCCTCGCCGGGCACGTCACCTGCGGCACCGTCGTCCTCAATGAAGACGGCAAAGTCCTCCACATCTGGCACCGCGCCCTCGACCGCCTGCTGCTGCCCGGCGGTCACACCGAACCCGACGACACTTCCCTGACCGAAGCGGCCGTCCGCGAGGTCGCCGAAGAAACCGGACTCCACCCTCACCACCTCACCCCGAGCGGGGACGGCCCCCTCCACATCGACGTCCACCGCATCCCCGACTTCCCGGCCAAACGCAAGCCCGAACACTGGCACGCAGACTTCCGCTACGCGTTCACCTACACCGGCGAAGCCAGCCTTGCCCTCCAAGACGAAGAAGTCACCGACACCGTATGGGTCCCGGTCGACGAAATCGCCGATCGGACCCTCCGTGACCGAGCCGACCAAGCCGCCCTCTCACTCCAGCGGTAGACGCCGATCGGAGCGCATTGCGAAACCCGCACAGTCCCGCACAGCGATCGTTGTGGAGGACTGTCAGGGTGGCTGCGCCGCGCAAGCCTCGACTCGGCGGTGTTTTCGAGCGACACTCGCGTTCCGTGGAAGTAGCCGCATCAGCCGCTTCCGTTGATCACGGGGAAGGAGCCCGAGACGATTCACCGGATATCGATGTGTGCGAGGCGATGCCGCGGACGGAGCGGCACCGCCCTTCAGCGTGTGAATATCGCGGCCCGCCGGGCTGAATGGGGTCATGGAGGAAACCGGCGCGGGCGGCTGCAACGTTGGCCCTTGTCGGACCCGAGGCGGCTGTATGAGTCACTCAATGACGAGGACCGGCGGGCGTTGAACGCGATCTGCTTCACTCGGCTCCACGTCGACACCGACGCCCACCAGCAGCCCCGGATCAGCCAGGGCGCGACCACCGCCAGTATCGCGCCGCTGGTGGCGTTCCGGAACCAGGAACAGCGAAACGGCACCAGCCTGATGGCCGATGCCGTTCTTCCTATGGGTCAGAGTTCAAGGTCAGACCTTGTGGTGGAGCTTAGGGGATTCGAACCCCTGACCTTTTCCATGCCATGGAAACGCGCTACCAACTGCGCCAAAGCCCCTCAGGTTTGCTCTCAGGCTTTATACCTTCGAACCGGGACTAGTTTACACAGCCTCGCGGCGGCCCCCCAGCCAGGGGCTGGAGACTCCGGTCACGCCGGTGAGCCCGGGTTTCGGGTGATCGGGGGCCGTGACGGCCGCCGTTTAAACCGTGGGCGCCGGTGGGATCCTGTGGGACGGTGGGCCTGATGGCGGCTGAACGGAACACGGGAGGTTATGGGTGATTCCTCATCATGTGGTGGACGGATCCGGCGGGGCCGTGGTGCTCATCGGGTCGCTGGGGGCCACGCTCGACATGTGGGAGCCGCAGGTCGGGCCGTTGAGCCAACGGTTCCGGGTGGTGCGGTTCGACACTCGAGGGCACGGGGGAAGCTCGACGATCGGGGCCGGGGAGTGGTCGGTCGACGACTTCGCCGACGATGTGGCCGAGCTGCTCGACTTCGTCGGGGCCGAGCGGGCGCACCTGGTCGGGATCTCGCTGGGCGGGGCGATCGCGATGAACACGGCCCTGCGGCACCCCGATCGGGTGCGGCGGATGGTGCTCATGAGCACGGCGCCGAAGCTGGGAACCGCCGAGTCGTGGCATGAGCGGGCCGCGAAGGTTCGCGCCGAGGGCTGCGGGGCCATCGCCGACGGGGCCATGGAGCGGTGGTTCACCGCCGATTTCCGCGACCACTGGCCCGACGTCGTCGCGGACTTCCGGGAGCGGTTCGCCGGCTGCGACCCGGAGGGATACGCGGTCTGCTGCGAGGCGCTCGCCCGGTTCGACCTGCGCGGTCGCCTCGGCGGCATCGACGCCGAGACGCTCGCCTTGTACGGGACTCTGGACGAGGTCACCACCGGGGACGATGCCCAGGCGATCGTCTCGGAGCTCGACCGGGGCGAGGTGGTCGCCGTCGAGGGCGCCAAGCACTTGATCTCCACCGAGCAGGCCGGGTTCGTCAACCGGGTCCTGCTCGACTTCCTCCCGGAGTGACCGCCCCGATAGTCTGGGGTGCATGCAGGAGTGGACACCGGCGGACCCCGGTCGCCGATGACCGCCGCGTTCCTCACCGGGCTGGCCCTCGGCCTGGCCCTCATCATTCCGATCGGCGCGCAGAACGTCTTCGTGTTCAGCCAGGGAGTCGGCCTCGGCATGCCGCGGGCCCTTTGGGCCGTCGTCGGCGCCGGTGCTTGCGACACGCTGCTCATCGTGCTGGGAGCGGCCGGGACGTCGGCGCTGCTGCACTCGGTGCCCGGACTGCGGCCCGTGATGCTCGCGGCCGGCGCGGTGTTCCTGGTCTACTTGGGGATCCGGTCGCTGGGGGCCGTCCCCGGGGAGATCGACGATGAGACCGGCTCCTGGTCCAGAGCCCGGGTGCTGCGGCGGACCGCCGCGGTGTCGCTGCTCAATCCGCACGCCATTTTGGACACCGTCGGCGTCCTCGGAGCGGCCATCGCCGCGCAGGCCGCCGCGACCCGTGGCGTCTTCGCGGTCGGAGCGGTCACCGCTTCGTGGCTGTGGTTCCTGCTGCTGGCGGGAGCGGCGGCCACCATGCGGGGCTTTCTGACCAGGGAGCGACGGGTCTGGTTCGATCGGCTCTCGGGGGCGATCCTGCTGGTCTTCGCCGCCTGGCTGGCCTACGAGTTCACGCTAGAAATTCGCGCAGCAGTGCGGTGAACTCGGCCGGACGCTCCAGCGGCGCTGCGTGGCCGGTGTCGGGAAGGTCGACGCGCCGAGCGTCCGGGATCCCGGTGTCCTTGCCGCTCAGCAGGTCGGAGACCGCCTGGATCTCCGGCACGTCCTCGAGCCCGTTGACCACGAGCGCCGGGACCCGGATCCGGCCGAGGAGCCGCTCGGCGGGCATCTCGGGTACGCGTTCGTGCCTCGGCGGTTCGGTCCACGTGCGCCGCAACTGGTCGCGGAACATCGACACCGCGCGCTCCCATGCCGACGCGGGCAGGTCGTGCTCGGTGCGTGCCGGACCGGCGACCATCCACCTGATGTGGGCCTCGGCGAAGGCGTCGAGGTCGCGTTCGAGCTCGGGGACGGTGGTGCCGTTGCCCTTGCGGTACTCGGCCAGCCGTTCGGGCGGGACGGTGCTGTGCACCCGTTCGCGGGCCTGTTGGACGAAACTGGACGGCCACTCGTGTCCGACGATGCCGGAGGACACCAGCACCAGGCCGCTGACGCGGCCCGGAGCGGCCAGCGCGGCGTCGAGGGCGTGCCCGCCGCCCATCGAGTTCCCGACCAGCACCGCCTGATCGACCTCCAGCGCCTCCATGAGCGCCAACAGGTCGCGGTGGTGCGAGTAGGCGCCCTCGCCGCTGCCGGATTCGCCGTGGCCGCGGCCGTCGTAGCGGATGACTCGGTGGTCGGCGGCGAGGTCTTCGAATTGGTCGTCCCACATGCGGCGGTCGGCGAGCGCGCCGTGGATCAGGATCACCGCGGGACCGTCGCCGGCTTCGTCGTAGCCGATCTCGATGCCGTTGCAGAGGGCGTGCGCCATGGCTCGACGCTATCCTGGCCCGGCTTGGGCCACAATGAATTTCGCTGGCGGTGTAATCGGTTCAGTCCCAGTTCAGGCCGGGCGCGTAGCGGCGGGGGCGGAGTTTGGCCACCAGTTGGGCCGCGACGTCGAAGAGCCGACCGGTCGATCCGGGCGGTCCGACCAGCTGCACGGTCGCCGGCACGCCGTCGCCGCGCATGCCGACCGGGACCACGAGCGCGGGGAGGCCGGCGAGGCCGAACGGCGCGGTGAACGCGGCGGCCGAGGCCAGGTGGGTCACGTTCGAGCGCAGCGTCTGGGTCGACCAGGAGTCGGCGGCCGGAGGCGGTCCGGGCAGGCCGGGGGTGATGAGCAGGTCGAAGCCGGCCATGTCGAACCAGTCTTCGAGGTGCCGGCGCACCCGGTTGCCGTCGCCGAGGACGCCGCCGAAGAGGCCGCGCTGGTAGGTCTTCTCGCCGACGCCGGCGAGGCGGCGGGTGCGGCGCTGGAGGCCGTCGGGTCCGCATCGGAGGCTGCGCAGGTAGGCGGCGCACGACCAGGCCCCGGAGGAGGCCGCGGTGAGGCGGGTGCCGAATTTGGGGCGGGACCGGTGCGTGTCGTGGCCGAGGTCGGTGAGGCAGCGCACGGCTTGGAGGAGGGATTTGGTGGCCTCGTCGTCGACGCGGGCGGGCAGCGCTGCGGTGTTGGACGCGGCGATGCGCAGCCGCCCCGGGTCGCCGGTCGGGCGGGGGGAGCGGTGGGTGAGGGCGGCGTAGGCCAGCGCGGCGTCGTCGACGGTGGTGGCCAGGACGCCGACGTGGCCGTTGAGCCAGTGTTCGGGGTCGCCGTTGATGTCGGCGGGCACGTGTTCGGGGCTGTAGGCGACGATGCCGCAGGCCGCGGCGGCGGTGCGGACGCCGCCGGCAGAGCCCGCGCCGTCGAGGCCGATGCCGATGGGGGCCCCGCCGGTGGCGACGGCGAGGGCGGCGCCGCCGCTGGGGCCGCCGACGCCGCGGTCGGGCCGCCAGGGGTTGGCCGGGACGTTGCCGTCGTCGTCGGTGGCGGGCCACAGGCCGAGTTCGGAGGAGCGGCCGAAGCCGACCACGACCGCTCCGGCGCCGCGGATGCGCTGGACGGCGCGGTGGTCGGTTTCGGCGATGGGCAGGACGGTCGCGTTGGAGCCGAGTCGGGGGGCGTGCCCGGCGACCGGGAGTTGTTCGCAGACGGCGACGGGGACTCCGGCGGCCGGGAGGGCGGAGCGGTCGTCGATCTGGTCGACGGCGGCGGCTTCGGCGAGTGCTTCGACTTTGCGGACGCAGGTGAGGGCGTCGTCGGCCTCACGGTGGTCTTCGATGTGGCGCAGATGGTGGTCGACGACGACTGCGGCGTCGGCGTCGCCTCGTCGCACCGCCTTGGCGATCTGCTGCGCGGTGGTTCCCGACCAGCTCACGACTCGTCCTTTCGTTGCAGTGGGGTGCGGTTGCCGGGGTCGGTCATCCTTCGAGGGCCCGTCGCAGGTCGGCCAGGATGTCGTCGAGGTCTTCGATGCCGACGGAGAGCCGGACCAGGTCGGCGGGCACTTCGAGTGCGGAGCCGGCGGCCGAGGCGTGGGTCATGCGGCCGGGGTGCTCGATGAGTGATTCGACGCCGCCGAGCGATTCGCCGAGGGTGAAGACCTCGGTGCGGTCGCAGGCGGCGACGGCGGCTGCTTCGCCGCCTTTGTGGCGGAAGGAGATCATGCCGCCGAAGCGGCGCATCTGCTTGCCGGCGACGTCGTGTCCGGGGTGGGAGGGGAGGCCGGGGTAGTGGACTTCGGCGACTGCGTCGTGTCCGAGGAGGTATTCGGCGACGGCTTCGGCGTTGTCGCAGTGGCGGTCCATGCGGGCGGCGAGGGTCTTGACGCCGCGGAGGGTGAGCCAGGAGTCGAAGGGGCCGGCGACGGCTCCCATCGAGTTGTGATGGAAGGCGATCTGGTCGGCCAGGGTGTCGTCGTCGACGACGATCGCGCCGCCGACGACGTCGGAGTGGCCGCCGAGGTATTTGGTGGTGGAGTGGACGACCGCGTCGGCGCCGAGGGCGAGCGGCTGCTGCAGGTAGGGGCTGGCGAAGGTGTTGTCGACGACCAGGAGCGCGCCGTGGTCGTGGGCGAGTTCGGCGAGCGCGGCGATGTCGGCGATGTTGAGCAGCGGGTTGGTGGGGGTCTCGGCCCAGATGACGCGGGTGTGCTCGTTCATCGCCCGGCCGATGGCGTCGAGGTCGGTGATGGCTTCGGCGGTGTAGCGCAGGCCCCAGCGGGAGGTGACCTTGTCGAAGAGGCGGAAGGTGCCGCCGTAGGCGTCGTTGGGGATGACGACGTGGTCGCCGGGTTCGAGGAGGGCGCGCAGGAGGGTGTCTTCGGCGGCGAGTCCGGAGGCGAAGGCGAAGCCGTGGGCGCCGCCTTCGAGGGAGGCCAGGCAGGTCTCCAGGGCGGTGCGGGTGGGGTTGCCCGAGCGCGAGTATTCGTAGCCGCCGCGCAGGCCGCCGACGCCGTCCTGTTTGTAGGTGGAGGTGGCGTAGATCGGCGGGACGACCGCGCCGGTGGTCGGGTCCGGCTCCTGGCCGGCGTGGATCGCGCGTGTGGAGAATCCGTGGCCCTCGTGCATGCCTCATACGCTAGCCGACGTTGATAGGCGTGGCCATGCATCACCACGCTATGGTGCAGTCAACACGTACCTTCTTCATTTAGGGATCGCCTCATGGGCTTCGACGAAGTACATAAGATGGACATCACCGGCGACGGCCACGACGAGACGGTCGGCGTGCGGCGCAACGAGGACGGCTCTGTCGAGTACCACGTGGACATCGACGACGACGGCGTCGCCGACATGAAGGCCGTCGATGAGGACGGCGACGGCGTGATCGACAACGTCCTGCTGGACCACGACGGCGACGGCCAGTACGACGCCGCGGCGGTCGACTCCTCCGGCGACGGCGAACTCGACACCATGGTCGAGAAGCAGTAGACCCCCACCCCGATCAGACTCCGTCGGCGGCCGCGCTTCGCGCGCGGCCGCCGACGTCGCTTTCAGGCCCGGGCGCGCTCGGCGTCGGAGCGCTCGATGCAGAACTCGTTGCCTTCGGGGTCGGCCAGGACGACCCAGCCTTTGCCGTCGTCGGTGCGGTGGTCGGCCACGAGCGTGGCGCCGACCCCGAGGAGCCGCTCGACCTCCGCGTCCCGCGTCGTGTCGGGCCCCAGGTCCAGGTGGAGCCGGTTCTTGACGCTCTTGGGTTCGGGGACGTTGACGAACAGCAGCGCGAGCGAGCCGTCGGGCGCGGCGATGAGGTTCTCGTCGTGCTCGGGCGCGTTCGGGTCGTCGGCGTCCTCGGTGAAACCGGTGACCTGCTCCCAGAACTTCGACAGTTGGTAGGAGTCGCGGCAGTCGAACGTGAGGTGGCGAATCTTGGAGACCATGCACAGACGTTAACGTGCCGGGCCGGGACTGGGCGAACGTTATCGGCACGTGACAGACTTGGCCGATGGCCACTAAGACGCATCCGGTTCTGAAACATCCCATCGAAGGCCCCGCTCCGGCCTCCTCGGAGATCGCCTACTTCGCGATGGGCTGCTTCTGGGGCGCCGAGCGGTTGTTCTGGCAGACGCCGGGGGTGTGGACGACCTCGGTCGGCTACATGGGCGGGGACACCGAGAACCCGACCTACGAGCAGGTCTGCACGGGTATGACCGGGCACGCCGAGACCGTCAGAGTCGTGTTCGACCCCGAGCAGGTCGGCTACGACACGCTGCTGAAGGTGTTCTTCGAGAACCACGACCCGACGCAGGGCATGCGGCAGGGCAACGACGTCGGCTCGCAGTACCGCTCGGCGATCTTCACCACCACGCCCGAGCAGCGCGAGGCCGCCGAGGCGACGAAGAATGCCTTCGAGCCGACCGTGCGCGAGGCGGGGCTGGGGCCGATCACCACCGCGATCGTCCCGGCGGGCCCTTACTGGCTCGCCGAGGACTACCACCAGCAGTATCTCTTCCACAACCCGAACGGCTACTGCAACCACGGGCCCAACGGGCTCTCGTGCCCGGTGGGGGTCGTGCCCGCGCAGACCGACGTGGAACCGACGCGCGAGCGGTAAGGCCTCAGGCCGGCGGGTAAGGGGCCTGAGGGCCGCCGGGCCGGGAAGTAAGGCCCTGAGGGGGCGTTTCGACGCGATGTGCTGATGCGGCCGGGGCCGCCTCAGCCGAAGACTTGGTGTCGCAAGGGAAGAACGACACCAAGGGAATCATCGTGAACGACTTCGAACTCCACTACATGCACCGCTCCCGCTCGCGCGAGCTCATCGCCGAGGCCGAGCAGGAGCGCCGCGTCAACCAGGCCCGCAAGGCCCGTGCGGGGCACCGCCGCGAAGGGATCGTGGCGCGTGCCGCCAAGGTATTGCGCCGCAAGGAAAGAGGACCTGCCGGCACCGCCCGGCGAGTACAGCTCGCGAAATAAAGACCGCGGGAATGTCGTGAGGTCATGTCATGATTAGGGACATGCCGCGCCTCGGTTCCGACCTCCCGCTCTTCGCCCGCGAGGGCGAGCTGGCGACGCTGCGCGACGCCTTGCAGCAGGCCCGCCTCGGACAGCCCGCCGCGGTCATCCTCTCCGGCGACGCCGGCGTGGGCAAATCGCGGCTGCTGCACGAATTCAACGCCAACGCCGGTGACGGTGTCATCACCGTCACCGGCCACTGCCTCGACACGGCCGACTCCGCGCTCCCCTACCTGCCGTTCGCCGAAGCCCTCGGCGCGCTCGCGCGGCTCCGCCCCGAACTGGTCTCGCGCCACCCCGGCCTCCAGCCCCTCCTGCCCGGCCGCCCCGAAGGCGCCGAAGGCGAACTCGGCCGCCTCGGACTGTTCGAGGCCGTCCACGCGGCGCTGGCCGACCTCGCCGCCGAGCAGCCGGTCGTCCTGGCCGTCGAAGACCTCCACTGGTCCGACCGCTCCAGCCGCGACCTGCTCGCTTTCCTCTCCTCCCGGCTGACCGACCAGCACCTGCTCATCGTCGGCACCTACCGGGCGGACGCGCTGCACCGCAGCCACCCCCTGCGCCCGCTCCTGGCCGAACTGGTGCGGCTGCCGGCGGTCCAGCGCCTCCACCTCGCCCCGTTCGACGTCCAGCGGACCATGCACTTCGTGCGCGAGCTCAACAGCGGCCTCGACGAGATGACCATCGCCAAGATCGCCGCCGCCTGCGAAGGCAACGCGTTCCTCGCCGAAGAACTGGCCGCCGCCGAGACCCACACGGTCACCTTCGAACTCGCCGAAGTCCTCCTCTCCCGCCTCGAGCGCCTGCCCGAGGCCGCCCAGCAGGTCCTGCGCCTCGCCTCGGTCATGGGCCGGCTGTTCACCTACCAGCGGCTCAACTCCGCGGTCTGGTCACTGCTCGACGAGACCGGCATCAAATCCGAGCGCGAACTCGACCAGGCGCTGCGAGCGGCGATCTCCCACGGCGTCATCGTGCAGAAGAGCCCCGACACCTACGCCTTCCGCCACGCGCTGCTCGGCGAGGCCGTCTACACCGACCTGCTGCCGGGCGAACGCAGCCGCTACCACCAGCGCATCGCCGAGTCCCTCGCCGAGGACTCCCGCAAGGGCGCGGCCGCCGAACTGGCCCACCACGCCTACGAGTCCGGCGACCTGCCGACGGCGCTGGCCGCCTCCGTGCAGGCCGCCGCCGAAGCCGACGAGCTGGCCGCCCCCGCCGAGGCCCTCCTCCACCTCGAGCGGGCACTGTCGCTGTTCGACCGCGTTCCCGAGCCCGAACGCCCCGAAGGAGTCACCGAACTGCGCCTGACGCTGAAGGCCGCCGGCCAGGCCGAGGCCTCCGGCGAGATCAAGCGCGCCCTGTCCTACTCCAGCGCCGCCGTCGCGCTGGCCGACCGGTCCGGCGACCGGCGGCAGGCCGCCGCCTGCCGCCGCAAATACGCCAAGCACCTGCTGGTCGTGGAAGGCACCGAAGAAGAGGCCCACCGGGTCTCCTGCGAGGCGTGGGAGCTGGTCAAGGACGACGACCCGCACCCGACCAAGGCCTGGACGCAGGCGATCATGGCCCGCACCTGCCTGGGAATCCGCGACTTCGGCTCCGGCGCGACGTGGGCCGAGGAGGCCATCGCCACCGCCGACGCGATCGACGGCGCCGGACCCCACCTCGCCGCCAAAGCCGACGCGCTCATCTCCGCCGGCGCCACCGCCTTCCGCCAAGGCGGCGACCTCGAGACCGCGCTGCCCCGCCTCGAACAGGCCCTGCGTCTGTTGCGCGGCTCCGGCTGGCACGAGGTGGAACTGCGCGCGCACTTCACCGTCGGCCTGTTCTACGTCGAGAACGCCCGGATCGCCGAGGCGCTGACGCACTTCGACCGCGGCATGGCCCTCGCCCGCGAGACCGGCTACAAGTGGAGCGCCTTCGGCATCGAGACCGCCGTCCGGCAGGTCATCTGCAACTACATGCTCGGCGACTGGGACCGCGCCGAGGCCGCCGCCGAGATGGCCTCCAGCGTCGTTCCCGGCCTGGTCATGACCAGGCTCGCCGCGGCCGCGCTGCTGATCGACTCGGCACGCGGACGCTTCGAGGTCGCCGACCGGCGCCTGGCCTATCTCGCGGACCGCTGGCAGCTCGACGGCCAGGTCCTGGCGCTGGCCGGGCTCTGCGGCACCGAGCTCGAGCGCTGGCGCGGACGGGCCGACCGCGGCGTCGAGGTCGCCGAACGCACCGCCGACCGGATGGAGACCATGGTCGGCTACCACCTGGCCGGAGTGTCGGTGGTCGTCGCCGGGGTCGGCGCCGCCGCCGACTTGGCCCAGCGCGCCCGCCGCGACGGCGATCTGGACGCGGCCAAGGAGGCGGTCGCCGCCGGTGAGCGCCTGGCCCGCCGGGCCCGGTTCTTCCTCGAGCACGGCCGTCCGCTGTCGGGCACGCTCGGCCCCGAGGGGCAGGCGTGGGTCGCCCAGCTGGAGGCGGAGCTGTCGCGCCTGGACGGCGTCGGCGACGCCGACCTGTGGCGGCGGGTCTACGAGGCGTTCTCGTACGGCGAGTCGTACCGCCAGGCGTGCGCGCAGTGGCGTCTGGCCGAGGCGCTGCTGGCGCACAACACCCCCGAGGCCCGCATCGAGGCCGCCGCGCAGATCGCCGAGGCCAAGACCGCCGCCGCCGCGCTCGGCGCGCGACCACTGCTGGCCGAGCTGTGCGCGCTCTCGGAGCGGGCGCGCCTCGACGTGGTCAAACCGACGCGCACCCCGCTGACCCCGCGCGAGCTGGGAGTGCTGCGGCTCGTGGCCGCCGGGATGACGAACCGGCAGATCGGCTCGGAGCTGTACATCTCCGAGAAGACCGTGAGCGTGCACCTCTCGCGGGCCATGGCCAAGCTCGAGGTCGGCAACCGCGCCGAAGCGGTCAACGCCGCCCACCTGCGCGGCTACCTCGCCGAGGCCTGAGGCCCGCTACCGGCGTCGCACCGGAGGGCCGCGCCTCATCCTCTGGTGGTACGCCGATTGACGTCCGTCGCCCGATGCCGCCCGCGGCATCGCGCGACCAGTATTGCGCTCATGAAACGGCGCAAGGCATTGCAGTGGACCCTCATCGGTGTCGGCGGGGGCGCGGGGGCGCTCGTCCTCGGGGGCGGCGGCACCATCGCCTACCTCTACACCAGCCGCAAGATCGACACCGTCGGCGAGGTCGACTTCGACACGCCGCTGGCCGTCCCACCGCTGGCCCGGTCCGCCGTCGACTCCTCCGGAACACGCGTGTTCGACCTGGAGATCCGGCCCGGAGAGCGCCAGTTCAAGGCCGGCCGCGCCACCGAGACGTGGGGGATCAACGGCGACTTCCTCGGACCGACGATCCGAGCCGCCCGCGGTGAGGCCGTGGCCTTCGCGATCCGCAACTCGCTCGACGAGGAGACGTCGATCCACTGGCACGGCATGCACCTGCCGGCCGTCATGGACGGCGGGCCGCACCAGGCCGTCGCGCCCGGGGACGTGTGGGCGCCGCAGTGGACGGTCGACCAGCCGGCGGCGACGCTCTGGTACCACCCGCACCCGCACGGACAGACCGGCCGGCACGTCTACCGGGGCCTGGCCGGCATGTTCATCGTCGACGACGACGAGGCGGACGAGCTGAACCTCCCGTCCGAGTACGGCGTCGACGACCTGCCGTTCATCGTCCAGGACCGGAAGTTCGACGACGGCAACCAGTTCGACGAGTCCGCATCGTTCATGAGCAGCCAAGGCGTCCTGGGCGATCAGATCCTCGTCAACGGGACCCTGGGGCCGTACGTCGAGGTGACGACCCGGCTGGTGCGGCTGCGGCTGCTCAACGGCTCCAACTCGCGCCTGTACAACTTCGGGTTCGGCGACGACCGGCCGTTCTCGCTCATCGCCACCGACGGCGGCCTGCTGCCGGAGGCCTGGGAGACCGACCGGCTGCAGCTGTCCCCGGGCGAGCGGGCCGAAATCGTGGTGGCCTTCGAACCGGGCGAGACGGTCGACCTGCGCTCCTACCCGGCCGAGTTCGGCTACACCGGGCCGCTGGCGCGGTTCAACGGCGGCGACGACCGGTTCGACCTCTGCCGGTTCCGCGCCGCGGCGTCACTGGCCGACGAGACGGAGATTCCCCGGGCGATGGGCGCCGCGCCCGACGTCGACACCGACCAGATCGCTCAGGAGCGGTCGTTCCGGCTCTCGGGATTCAACTCCATCAACGGCGAGCAGATGGACATGGACCGCATCGACTTCGGCGCCCGCGTCGACACCACCGAAGTGTGGGAGGTGTCGAACGCTGACGGCTACCTGCACAACTTCCACGTCCACGACGTGCAGTTCCAGGTGCTCACGGTCGACGGCGACGACCCGCCGCCGCATCTGCGCGGCTGGAAGGACACCGTGCAGCTGGTCCCGCAGGAGCGGTACCGGCTGGCGATGCGCTTCACCGACTACACCGACCCGAACCTGCCGTACATGTACCACTGCCACATCCTGCTGCACGAGGACGCGGGGATGATGGGCCAGTTCGTGGTGCTCGGCGAGGGCGAGGAGATCGGCGCGGTCCCGGCCTCCGGCGCCGCGCACGACCACGCATGAATCCTATAGGATATTATATCCTATATTCTATAGGTTGTGGGGCGCTGGAACGGTGCTCGAGCGAGCACCGTTCCAGCGCCCACCGCTCAGAGGGTGTAAGTGGCGATGAGCTGCGAGAGCATGCGGATGTCGACCTGGCCCCGGAACTCGAAGCGGACCTTCCCCAGACCGCTGAACCACAGGTCGAGCTCGGCGTCGAGGTCGAAGCGCCCGGCGGTCTCGACCGAGAAAGCCTGGATCTTGCTGTAGGGCAAGGACGTGAAGTCCTTCTTCTTGCCGGTCATGCCCTGCACGTTGACGGCGATGACGCGCTTGTCGGTGAAGAGCACGTAGTCGCGGATGCCTTTGAAGGCTGACACCGGCCGCTCGCCCTGCACCAGCAGCGGCTGGATTTCGCCGACGATGCCGGCCGGGTCGACCTGCTGCAGCTTGACGAGGGAACCGTTCTGAAAATCGATCATCAACGCAGCGTAGCGATCCCTGCTCGCACTCCTTCGCGCGCGATCGTCCGAACGAGGGCGGTGCTTCAGTACTGGTCGGCGGCCAGGGCGGTCGCCTGGGCGATCACCACTTTCACCGGGCGGCCCAGCGCCGCGGCGGCCGCCACCGCGTCCTCGTATTCGACCGAGACGTTGACGACCTCGCCGCCCTCCAGCGCCACCTTGACGCCGATCCGGTGGCCGTCGACGGCCACCGCCGTGTAACGGCGCTCCAGCGCGTACTTGTCGACCCGGTACGACCGCATGCCGATGGTCGTGGTGTGGCGCACCAGCGCCGACCGCACCCACTCGACCGCATCGGCCCGGCACAGCACGTGCACCGTATGCGCCGGCCGGCCCTTCTTCATCAGGATCGGCGTCAGCCACGCGTCCGAGGCCCCCGCCTCCAGCAGCGCGGCCAGCGCGGCCGGCCACAGCCGCGGATCCAGATCGTCGACGTTCGTCTCGATGACGACCGGTTTCGGCGCGGCCGCCTCGTCGCCGCGGCCGGCCACGATCCGCAGCAGGTTCGCCCGCTCGGCCGGGTCGCGCCCGCCCGCGCCGACGCCTATCCGCTCGACGACCATCTCGGGCATCTCGCCGAAACCCGAGGCGGTCGCGGCGATGATCGCCGCTCCCGTGGGCGTGCACGCCTCGTACGGCACCGCGCCCACCACCGGGGCCCCGGCGCGCGCGAGGATCCGCAGCACCGCCGGAGCCGGCAGCGGGATCGAGCCGTGCGAACCGCGAGTGGTCCCGCCGCCGACGGTCACCGTCGAAGCGGTCACCCGCTCGGCGCCCAGCGCGGCCATGCCGGCGGCGGCCCCGACGATGTCGGCGATCGAGTCGAGCGCCCCGACTTCATGGAAGTGCACCTCGTCGACGTCGATGCCGTGCGCGGCTGATTCGGCCGCCGCCAAGCGAGCGAACGCGTCCAAGGCCCCGGCCTTCACTTCCTCTGCCAGAGCGGCCCGCTCGATCAAGGCGCGGATCGCGCGCCAGCGCCGGTCCACGCGCACTTCTGGCGCGTGCACGTCGACCTTGGTCCCGGCCAGGCCATGGCGCTGCGCCGTCCTCGCCTCCAGGCGGAGGCGCTCCACACCGAGGGCGTCCACGGCCTCCTGCATGAGCGCCAGCTCGACGCCCGCGTCCGCCAGGGCCCCCAGGAACATGTCGCCGCTCGCGCCCGCCGAGCAGTCGATCCACGCGACCGTCACCGCTCCACCTTCACGTTCAGGATCCGCGTCGCGGCCACGGCCGCACCGAACCCGTTGTCGATGTTCACCACCGTCACCCCCGGCGAGCAGGAGTTCAGCATCGTCAGCAGCGGCGCGAGGCCGCCGAAGGCCGCCCCGTACCCGACCGAGGTCGGCACCGCGATGACCGGCGCGCTCACCAGGCCCGCCACGACGCTCGGCAGCGCCCCGTCCATGCCGGCCACCACGATCACGCACGCCGCCTCGCGCAGCACCGGGACCGTGTCCAGCAGCCGGTGCAGGCCCGCCACGCCCACGTCGGCGATGAGGGCCGCGTCGAGCCCGTTCGCGCGGGCCACCAGTTCGGCCTCCTTGGCCACCGGCAGATCGGAGGTCCCCGCGCACACCACCGCGACCGGTCCCGCCTCGGGCACCGGAAACGCTCCGACGGCCGCGATCCCGGCCTCGCACAACGCCTCCTCGCCGAATGCCTCCGCGATCGCCGCGACGCATGGTTCATCGCACTTCGTCGCCAGCGCCACTCTTCCGGGATGCGCCGTTCGCAGCGCCCCGAGCGCGCTGATGACCTGCTGCGGGGTCTTGCCCGCCGCGTACACCGCCTCGGCGGTGCCGGTCCGGGCCGGCCGGTCGGTGTCGATCTTCGCCCAGCCGAGGTCGGTGAAGCCGTTGTCGCCTGTCTGCACGCCACGATCTTGTCACCCTCCCGACCGCCGGCACCACCCGAGCCGGGTCCCGCTCCGAGGCGGTTACACGTGATCACCGGTTATCGTCATGGTGTGTCGCAACCGCTGATCGCCGCCCACCGGGGCGCCAACGAATTCCTCCCAGAGCACTCCCTGGCCGCGTTCAGGCAGGCGATCGTCGAAGGCGCCGACGGTTTCGAGTTCGACGTCAGGCTCACCGCCGACGACCACCTGGTGCTCCACCACGACCGCACCGTCAAACGCACCTCCAACGGCAAGGGGGCGGTCGCCGAGCTGACCCTCGCGCAGCTGCGCGAGTTGAACTTCGCGGCCCGGTACCCCGACTGCGGCTCCGACCCCGAGGCCGCGCGCATCCCCACCTTCGAGGACCTGTGCGCGCTGGTGACCGACTCGGGCAAGGACATCAAGCTTCTGGTGGAGGCCAAGCACCCCTCGAAGTTCGGCTCGCGCCTGGAGCGGCGGCTGTGGGAGTCGGTGCGGCGCTGGCCGAAGCTGGACGTGACCGTCATGTCGTTCTCGCGGGCCGCGCTGCGGACCTGGCGGGAGTTGGACTCGTCGACGCCGCTGGTGTGGATCTTCGAATACCCCTTCCGCCGCCCGCCCGAGGGGGTCCAGGCGCTCAGCTCGAAGGTCGAATACGTCGAATCGACCCCGTCGTGGGTCGAACAGGCCCATCATCAGGGCTACGAGGCGTACGTCTGGACTGTCAACGATCCGGGGACGGCGCACCGCATGGCCGAGCTCGGAGTCGACCTCTTCTTCACCGACCGCCCGGCCGCGATGCGGGAGGCGCTGGCCGCGAAGGCCTAGATGACGCACTCGGGGTCCGTCCGTAATGCTGGCGTCGACGGGCGGCAACGGGTAGGTTCCTCTATAGCTTTCTACGGCGCAACCAGGTGGGAGGGAGTCGCCATGCCAGGTGCGATACCGGCGCCCGAGCGGCTGCGGGTCCCGCATCAGGCCGGCGCACCGACCCTCGTCCGCCGCTGGCTGCGCGCACAGCTCCCCGACCTCCCCGACGAGAGCCGCGACGACCTGCTGGTGTGCGCGACCGAGCTGGTCTCCAACGCCGTGCGGCACGCCCGCCCGCTTTCGAACGGGGAGCTGTGCGTCAGCTTCGCGATCGGCTCGGGCGATGTCGAGGTCCGCGTCATCGACGGCGGCTCGACGACCTACCCGCACGTGCGCCGCATCGACCTCGACTCGGCGCACGGCCGCGGCATGTTCATCGTGTCGAAGCTCTCCAGCGGCTGGGGATGCAGGTCGCACGGCGACGGCACGCAAGAGGTGTGGGCGCGCGTCCCCGTACGCTGAGCCCGTGTCGAATCGTCCGCTCCTCATCGATCTGTCCCTGTACGGTTCCGCCGCGCTGTTCGCCGGCGCCACGGCCCTGTGGACGACGTTGCCGCCGCACGCCTCCTGGGGCGCGATCGCGATCGGCGGTTACGCCCCGGCGGCGCTGGTGATGGGCTTCCTGCTCATGCAGCCGGGTCTGACCTGGACCAAGCGGGCACTGGTGGCCGGCGCGACCGCGATCGCGGTCGTCGCGATCCCGCTGGCGGTGCAGACGGCCGAACGCGCCGCCGGCGCGGCCGACCGGGCCCAGGAAGAGGTCCTGGTCGTCGAGGCCTCCGCGCAGCGCCTGCTGGACACCGGCAGCCCCTACCTGCACGCCGAAGCGATCGCGGCCCTTCCCGATCCGCTGCTGGGCTACAACCCGTACCAGCCGGGCATGGCGCTGTTCGGCGTGCCGTCGGCGCTGGCGGGCGAGCATTGGTGGACCGATGCGCGGATCTATTTCCTGCTGGCGGCCGCGGTCTGCCTGGCGGCGGCGTTCCGGCTGCTGCGGGACCGGGCCGGCAAGGGCACGCTGCTGCGGGCCTTCCAGGCGAGCTTCCTGTTCCCGGTGTGCGCCTTGACGTTCGTCACCGGCGGCGACGACATGCCGGTGGTGGCCCTGGCGGTGCTGGCGCTGGCGCTGTCGGCGCGGGAACGCTGGCTCGAGGCCGGGCTCGCGATCGGGGCGGCCGGGGCGTTGAAGCTGTTCGCCTGGCCGATCGCGGTGGTGCTGGGATTCCTCGCCTGGCGTTGCGCGGCCTCGGGGGCCTCGCCCGCTTCGGCTCGGGCCGCCTTGCGCCGCTATGGGATCGGGTTCGCCGCACCGGTCGCGGTGACGATGCTCCCGGTGCTGGTGGTGGACTTCCGCGGCTTCGCCGACAATGTGATC
The DNA here is from genome assembly GCF_054779575.1 of Glycomyces halotolerans. NCBI lineage: Bacteria > Bacillati > Actinomycetota > Actinomycetes > Glycomycetales > Glycomycetaceae > Glycomyces > Glycomyces halotolerans. The sequence continues at coordinate 278,404 of NZ_BAAGXZ010000002.1, read as the reverse complement.
GCCTTCGGTCTGGGCCACGGTGCGGTGGAGTCACCCGCGCAGTCGCCGCTGCCGGGCTTCCTGGTGGCGCGCCACCTGCCAGGCGGGGACCTCCTCGCGCCGGCGCTGCTCGGGCTGGCGGCGTTGGTGATCGCCGGGCTGCTGTGGCATCGGCCGCCGGTCACGGCCGCATCGGCGGCCATGTGGTCGGCCGCGGGACTGTCGGCGGCGTTCCTGTTGATGCCTTCGACCCGTTTCGGCTACGTCCTCTACCCGGTGATCCTCCTGGGGTGGTGGCTGCCGCTGCGCGACGCCGCGGCGACCGCCCCCGAGCGTCTCGGCGAGATCGAGAGCCCGAGCCCGGGGCCGTCGCTTCTGGTCGAGTGGTGGCGTTGAGCGAACGCCTTGGCGCGGTTGGGCTTCGATTGGACGCCTCCGCACCGGAGGTGGGGACCGTCGGTGATTGCGAGTACCGTGAGGGCATGGGTCTCACCTGTCCGAAATGCGGCGCGATGATGCGCCAGTACGAACGCAACGGCGTCACCGTCGACCAGTGCACCGAGTGCCGCGGGATCTTCCTCGATCGCGGTGAGCTGGAGCACCTGATTGAGGCGGACGCGCAGTTCAACCAGGCGGCTCCCCCGCCGCCCCAGTACCGCGAGGAGCGCCGCTACGAGCAGCGGCACTATGACGACCGCCGCCGGGGCGACGATCGGTACTACAAGAAAAAGAAGAAGCGCTCCCTGTTCTCGGAGCTCTTCGACGACTGACTCGAGGCCCCGCCGCAGGCGGGGCCCTTCGCCGGGCTTCCGAGGGGGCCCTGTATCGGCGCAGACGGCATATTCGGACTGGTGGCGCACCTGTTCCCGTTGCCGGTGGAACCGGTTGGCCTGTGGCGTGGGCGGGAATTGAACCCGCCTGTGCGAACCTGCCACACCACCGCTACCCAGTCGGCCGGTAGCGTCGCCTTGAGGGCGCGGCTGCGTCATCCGCGATTGCGTGCTCTCCGATGTCCTTGCGTTGCAAGGGCATCATTTCGCACCCCTGTTTTGTATTATTGAGATCCGGCCTTACCGTTGCTGTGTCCCCACTGGCCTTCATCCCCGATACCGGTTCTGCCACAACGGAAAGAGAAGTCGCCCTTCGTTGGCTGGATCATTTTCCACTTTGCCTGAGCGCACGGGTCGCGCTCGTTTTCCGCTACGTTCCGTCAGTGATGTCGTTGCTCTGCGACATGGGTCGAGCAACGGCCGCTCCCGCAGGGCGTTGGCCGACGCTCTCGCCTGTGCCGCGCGGCGCCGGACTCGGGGACCGTGCCCGGAGGTGGACGCGCTCCCGTAGTACTCGCAACGCTGCACAAGACCACTCTAGAGGAGAATAGATGCAGGTCAAGGCTGATTACTGAGCGGTAGCCCTTGCCATGGGAGCGCTTCGTCTCATGCTCGCACCGCCTTTCCCAACTGCCCGGCAGCGACGCTATATCGACCAGTGGTCCGGCTCGTCCGCTTCGTCCGCCGCATGACGCCCAGTCCGTCCGCCCGAGCAACGAGCGCCGCATCATCCGCTCGGACAGTTCGAACCGACCGAACGTTAATGTGATCACGCTCACTATGATGCGCAGGTCACCGAAGTACCGGATATATCGGTCGCAATCGCCACAATACGTCGTCGATGAAGTCGCCGAAGGTGTCGAATCCCTCTCCCACCGGCTCGGCGGCCGGCGCCGACATCGGCCGGAGGTCAGACGGCCATGTCGACGAAGCGGGACAGGTGGAGCTGGGCCGCGACGGTGATGGTGTCGGTGGCGCCGTTGCGGTGCTTGGCGACGATGAAGTCGGCCTCGCCGGCACGCGGCGACTCCTTGTCGTAGTAGTCGTCGCGGTGCAGCAGGATGACCACGTCGGCGTCCTGTTCGAGCGAGCCGGACTCGCGCAGGTCGCTCAGCTGCGGGCGCTTGTCGGTGCGCTGCTCGGGGCCGCGGTTGAGCTGCGCGACCGCGATGACCGGGCACTCGATCTCCTTGGCCAGCAGTTTGAGACCGCGGCTGATCTCGGAGACCTCCTGCTGGCGCGACTCGGTCTTCTTCGGCGAGGTCATCAGCTGCAGGTAGTCGACGACCATGAGCTTGAGGTCGTGGCGCTGCTTGAGGCGGCGGGCCTTGGCGCGGATCTCCATCATCGTCATCGACGCGGTGTCGTCGACGAACAGCGGCGCCTCGGAGATGTCGCCCATGCGCTTGGCCAGGCGCGTCCAGTCGTCGTCGGACAGGTCGCCCGAGCGCAGGACGTGCATGGGGACGCGCGTCTCGGCGCTGAGCAGTCGCATGACGATCTCGAGTTTGCTCATCTCGAGGCTGAACAGCGCCGCCGGGTGCCGGTGATGGAGCGAGGCGTGCCTCATGAAGTCCATGGCGGCGGTCGACTTGCCGAGGCCGGGACGGCCGGCGACGATGATGAGCTGGCCGGGCTGCAGTCCCGACAGGAGCCGGTCGAGGTCGGCGAATCCGGTCGGCACGCCGGTGAGCACGCCCTGGTTGGCGCCGATCGCCTCGATCTCGTCCATCGCCGGCTGCAGCAGGTCGGACAGGATCGAGAAGTCTTCGCTCTGGCGTTTCTCGGTGACGTCGTAGACCGCCTGCTGTGCGAGGTCGACCAGGTCGTCGATGTCGCGACCGCCTTGGCCGGAGCCGTATCCGAGCTGGACGACCTTGGTGCCGGCCTCGATGAGGCGGCGCAGGATCGCCTTGTCCTTGACGATCCGGGCGTAGTAGCCGGCGTTGGCGGCGGTGGGGACGGCGTCGAGCAGGTCGTGGAGATAGGGGCCGCCGCCGACCTTGGCGAGGTCCCCGGAGTCGGCGAGCGCGGCGGCGACGGTGACCGCGTCGGCCGGCTCCCCGTTGGCGAACTTGTCGCACACGACGTCGAAGATGATGCCGTGGCTGGGCCGGTAGAAGTCGCTCGACTTCAGCGTCTCGACGACGTCGGCGATGGCGTCCTTGCTCATGAGCATGCCGCCGAGCACCGACTGCTCGGCCGCCAGGTCCTGCGGCGGGGTGCGCTCGAAGGTCCGGGCGCCGCCGCCGTAGGGGTCCTCGTGCGCGGGTGCGTCGAAATAGGAGGGGCCGCGGGCGCCGTTCTGGCCGCGCGAGTAGGCCCCTTCCGTGGACACGTCGGTCATCACGCCCACCCCCTCGGTCACCGTGCGTTCACAGAGAATCTACCGTCCGGGTACGACGCCGGACGGCCCCAACGACGCTATGCGGTCAGCGGTCAAGACGCAAACGCCCCTGTGGACAAGCCTGTGGACAACCTGTGGATAACTGGGGACCGGCCTGTGGACGACCTGTGGACAAAGACAGGAATCGTCCTCACTTTCGGGCTCTGACCTGCTAGGACGTTGTCCACCGGCTGTGGACGAGAATTTCTTCGTGCCAACCTTCACGGTAGGGTGAGTCACGCACCTGATGCGCCCCTTGTCGAGGAAGGCTCGCGATGACGTCGAACCAGCGCCCCGAGCGCCGACCGCGCCTGGACCCCGACGGCGACGACCGGCCCGGAGAGCGGGCGTTCACCCCGACGTTGCTCGTCACGCTCGCCTGGTACGTGGTGCCGGCGCTGGTGTACCTGGTGTGGGTGGCCTCGCAGCCGGCGGTGGAGGCCAACTGCGCCGACACCGGATGCTCGGCCGCCGCCCGGATATCGACGACGATCCAGGGCGGCTGGGCCTGGCTCGCCTCCTCGCTGACCGCGAGCCTGCTGGTGGCGGTGCTGCTGCGGCTGCCGCGGGCCGGTTGGAGGGCCGGGGTGGCGGGGACGGCGGCGGCGATCCTCGGCTCGGGCCTGGTGACGGTCATCCTCCGCACCGCCGGCTGGACGAACTAGGGCGGCACGAAGCAGGGCCCGCGACCGTCTCCGGTCGCGGGCCCTGCCGCGGTGTCCTCGGCGGGGACGACCCCGCCTCGGGCGACGCTACTTCTTGCGACGCTTCGCCGGGGTGACCTGAAGCTTGAACTTCGCGGTCACCTCCGGGTGCAGCTTCACCTGGATGTCGTAGGTGCCGATCGACTTGATCGTCCCCGGCAGCTCGACGCGGCGGCGGTCGATCTTCGGACCTCCGGCCTCGTCGACGGCCTTCACCACGTCGGCGGCGGTGATGGAGCCGAACAGGCGCCCGGCGTCGCCCACCCGGGCGACGATGTGGGCGTCGGTCTGCTTCAACCGCTCGGCGTAGGCGCGGGCCTGCTCGAGGTCGCCGATCTCGCGCGACTTGCGGGCGCGCTGGATCGCGTCGACCTCTTTCTGACCGCCCTTGGTCCAGGCGATCGCCAGGCCCTGCGGCAGCAGGTAGTTGCGGCCGTAGCCGGGCTTGACCTCGACGACGTCGCCGGCCGACCCGAGGTTGGGGACCTCATGAGTCAGGATGATCTTCATAAGTCACTCCTTCCTAACGGGTCTGGCTGGTGTACGGGAGCAGCGCCATCTCGCGGGCGTTCTTCACGGCCGCGGCGATCTGTCGCTGCTGCTGGGAAGTCACCCCGGTGACGCGACGGGCACGGATCTTGCCGCGGTCGGAAATGAACTTCCGCAGCAGCGCCGTGTCCTTGTAGTCGACGTAGGCGACACCCTCCTTCTCCAGAGGGTTCGGTTTCTTCTTCGGCTTCCGCAGGGGAGCCGACTTCGGGTTGGCCATGTCCTTCTTCTTGCCTTACTCGAGATCGATCCGGGTCGGGCCCGGTTAGAACGGCGGGTCTTCGTCGAAGCCCTGGCCGCCAGCGGGACTGGAGGCGGGGGCCGCGGATGCCCAAGGGTCTTCCGGCGCGGTGCCTCCGCCGCCGCCCCCGAACTGGGAACGACCGCCTCCGCCTCCGCCGCCGGTCTTGTTGATCTTCGCCGTGGCGAACCGCAGAGCCGGGCCGACTTCGTCGACCTCCAGCTCGTACACCGTGCGCTTCTCGCCCTCACGGGTCTCGTAGCTGCGCTGCTTGAGCCTGCCCTGCACGATCACGCGGGTGCCCCGGGACAGGGACTCGGCCACGTTCTCGGCGTACTGACGCCACACGTTGCAGCTCAGGAACAACGCCTCACCGTCGCGCCACTGACCGGACTCCCGGTCGAAGGTGCGCGGGGTGGAGGCGATCCGGAACTTCGCGACGGCTGCACCGGACGGCGTGTAACGCAGTTCCGGGTCGTCGACGAGGTTGCCGATAACCGTGATGACTGTCTCTCCTGCCATGACCTCTTCTCCCTAAGGTCTCGCAGTTGCAATGTCGGGTTACCGAAGCTCCGGCCGCAGCACCTTGGTCCGCAGCACCGACTCGCTGAGCCGCAACTGCCGGTCCAACTCCGCCACGGGAGCGGGCTCGGACTGCAGGTCCACGACGGCGTAGATGCCTTCGCTGTTCTTCTCGATCTCATAGGCGAGACGACGCCGTCCCCAGACATCGATCTTGTCGATCGAGCCCCCGGCGTCCTTGACGCCTTTGAGGAACTTCTCCAGCGTCGGGCTGACCTGGTTCTCTTCGAGATTCGGTTCGAAGATCACCATGAGTTCGTAATGCCGCAAGATCGCTCCACCTCCTCTGGTCTCAGCGGCCACGGTCCTTCCGTGGCAGGAGGATGACTTGCTCGTCGCCCGCGCTCCGGCGGGCAACCTGGCAATCGTACCTGCGTATACGCGGTCCGGATCGACCGCACCGCGCCCGTGTGACGCTACCAATCGCCACCGACACGCACGGCCGAGCCGCCCGGCGCGGCGATGTGCGCGAACCGACGCCAACCGGTCCATTCGTCCAGGCGCTCCCGCGCTAAGTTGGAACCGTGACGGCTGAGTTCCAATACACCGACCTGCTCCCCACCGGACCCGACACGACCGAGTACCGGTTGCTCACCAAGGACGGGGTGAACACGGTCGAAGCCGCCGGCAGGCGGTTCCTCACCGTCGAACCCCACGTGCTGGCCGACCTGGCCGCCGAGGCGATCCACGACATCTCCCACTACCTGCGGCCGGCGCACCTCGCGCAGCTCCGCTCGATCCTCGACGACCCCGAGGCCAGCGGCAACGACCGCTTCGTCGCGATGGACCTGCTCAAGAACGCCAACATCGCCTCCGGCGGGGTCCTGCCGATGTGCCAGGACACCGGCACCGCGATCGTCATGGGCAAGCGCGGCCAGAACGTCCTCACCGACGCCCGCGACGCCGAACACCTCTCGCACGGCGTCTGGCGGGCCTACCGCGACCTGAACCTGCGCTACAGCCAGATGGCGCCGCTGACGATGTGGGACGAACGCAACACCGGCTCCAACCTCCCGGCGCAGATCGAGCTGTACGCCGAGGGCGAGGACGAGTACAAGCTCCTGTTCATGGCCAAGGGCGGCGGCAGCGCCAACAAGTCGTTCCTGTTCCAGGAGACCAAGGCCATCCTCAACCCCGACGCGATGATGGCCTTCCTCGACGAGAAGCTTTGCCAGATCGGCACCGCCGCGTGCCCGCCGTACCACCTGGCGATCGTCATCGGCGGCACCAGCGCCGAGTACGCGCTCAAGACCGCGAAGTACGCCTCCGCGAAGTACCTCGACGCCATGCCAGACGAGGGCTCGCCGAGCGGCCACGGATTCCGCGACGTCGAACTCGAGCAGCAGGTGCTGGAGCTGACCCGCGACTTCGGCATCGGCGCGCAGTTCGGCGGCAAGTACTTCTGCCACGACGTGCGCGTGATCCGGCTGCCCCGCCACGGCGCCTCGCTGCCGGTGGCGCTGGCCGTCTCCTGCTCGGCCGACCGGCAGGCGAAGGCGAAGATCACCGCCGAGGGCGTGTTCCTCGAGCAGCTGGAGACCGACCCGTCGAAGTACACGCCGGACACCACCGAGGACGACCTCGACGGCGAAGTGGTGCGCATCGACCTCAACCGCCCGATGTCCGAGATCCGCGAGGAGCTCTCGAAGTACCCGGTCAAGACCCGCCTGTCGCTGACCGGGCCCTTGGTGGTGGCGCGCGACATCGCCCACGCCAAGATCAAGGAGCGACTCGACGCCGGCGAGCCGATGCCCGACTACATGAAGGACCACGCGGTCTACTACGCCGGCCCGGCCAAGACCCCTGAGGGATACGCCTCGGGATCGTTCGGACCGACCACCGCCGGCCGCATGGACTCCTACGTGGACCGATTCCAGGAGGCGGGCGGGTCGTACGTCATGCTCGCCAAGGGGAACCGTTCGCAGAAGGTCACCGACGCCTGCAGGCGGCACGGCGGCTTCTACCTCGGCTCGATCGGCGGCCCGGCCGCCAAGCTCGCCGAGGAGAACATCAAGTCGATGGAGGTCCTGGAGTACCCCGAGCTGGGCATGGAGGCGGTCTGGAAGATCGAGGTCGAGGACTTCCCCGCCTTCATCGTCGTCGACGACAAGGGCAACGACTTCTTCGAGGACACCCGCAAGCCGGTCCTGTCGGTCGGCCGCAAACCGAAGATCACCGTCGGCGGCTGACCCGGACCGGCGCCGGGCGGCTCAGTCGTCGGCCGGTTCGAACACGTCGGCGGCGGTGTCGGCCGTGGCCGCCCGCTGCAGCCATTCGAGGAACGCCCGCTCGTCGTCGCAGCCGAGCACGCGGTCGCGCTCCTCGGAGGTCAGCGCGAGTGTCACGGGCCTTCGGCAGGCGGCCGCGGTGACCGATCGGCCGTGAGGATGGTCAGCGTCGCGGGGATGTCGAACTGCGCCTCGAAATAGGACAGATACCAGTGCCAAGCCCGTCGCTTCGCCCGCGTCGGCGGCTTCGACTGCGGTTCGATGATGAGGATCTCGGCGCCGGCGTCGGTCTCGATCTTCAAGGCCGTGTCGACCTCGCTGACGACGGGCATGATCTCGGTCAAGTCCGAGTCGATGACCGCCACGTCGCGGAAGACGGGAAAATCCTCGCCCAGGCACTCCTTCAGGCTCGGCGGAACAGGTCCGGATCGTCACGGAAGAGATGGTGCAAGGCCTCATGAGGCGATTTCGGCATGACGCGAGATCAAGCGGAATAAAGCACGAGCTCTCGTATTTCCGCCCGTGTGTCGTATTGTGGCGTAAATCTCGGTTTCTGAGCACCGGCACGGTGCAACGGGCCGGCGGGGCGAGCGGCAGAACGGCAGAAGGCGGGCCCTGCCGCCTTGTGAGCGGCGCCGGGCCCGCCTTGGTGCTTCGCGCCTGCGGACGCGAAGCGGATCAGGGCTTACGGCAGGGTGGCGAAGTGACCGTCCACCGTGTTCGCGAAGCGGTAGCCGTTGGTCGCGTCCCAGTTGACCGACCACGTCATCGCGCCGCCGATGCCCGGGTAGGCGCGGCTGGGCGTGAAGTCGCCGCAGTTGACCAGGCGGGTGAGGCAGTCGAGGGCGTCGTTCACCATCGACGGGTCCACGTAGCCGCTCCCGGCGGCACTCGGGACGGCCGGCAGGCCCAGTCCCACCTGGCTCGGCGCGAGCCCCGCCTCGAGCTGGATGCAGGCCTGCGCGGTCAGGAAGTCGACATCGCCCTGCGAGTAGACCTGGTCGTCGCAGCCGAGCATGGACCCGGAGTTGTAGTACTGCATGTTGACGATGGTCAGGATGTCCTTGGTGTTGACCGCCAGCTGGTAGTAGCCGGCGCTCTCGTACTGGAAGTCGATCGTCTGCGGGGCCATCGTGTAGACCAGGTCCGATCCGGCGGAGGCGTGGATGCGGCGCATGGCCGTCTCGATCGCCCCGGCGTCGATGCCGTGCTCGAGGTCGATGTCGACGCCGTCGAAGCCGTACTCGTCCATCAGGGCCAGGACGGAGTCGGCGAAGGCGGTCGCGCTGGCGTCGTCGTTGATGGTGACGTTGCCCTTCTCTCCGCCGACGGAGACGATGACCTCCCGGCCTTCGGCCTGGATCGCGGCGATGTCGGCCTTGAACTGGGCTTCGGTGTAGCCGGTTCCGGTGAGGCTGGAGTCGAGGGCGAAGTCGACCGCGCCGGTCGTGCCGGCGACGGCTTCGGCGAAGGCCACGGCGACGATGTCGTACTCGTCGGGCACTTCCGACAGCCGCAGGACGGTGGAGCCGTTGTCGAAGTTGTGCCAGTAGCCGGTGAGGGTGGCGTCGCCGTCGCCGACGGGCGGATCGGTGGTGGGGTCGTCGGTCGGCTCGTCGCTGGTGGGGTCGTCCGTGGGTTCATCGCTGGTCGGGTCGTCGGTGGGGTCTTCGCCGGCGCCGTCGCAGGGACCGAGGTGCTCCCACACGCCCCATTCGCCGGTGGTGCCGGGTTCCTGGCCGCGGGTCCACCACTTGGCGCGGTATTCGTCGTCGTCGTGGCTGACGCGGTCGTCGCCCCAGTAGACGGCGTTCGGGTCCCACTGCGGCGCGGCGCATTCGGCCGCCGAAGCGGTGGCGGCGAAGGCGATCGGCACGGCCGCCGCGGCTCCCGCCATCAGAGTGGAGGCGGCGATCAGCGCCGCTGCTCGGGTGCGTCTCAAGGAGCCCTCCATGATAAGTAAATATTCCTAACAGAAATTACAATCATGGTTGTCGATACACAAGCGCCTGTCAATACCTAGAGCGCGGAAAAGTGCCGCTCGTCCGATTTGCCTATCGCTCCCACGCGGGGCGGGCGCGGTCGGCACCGCGTGTCAACCGCTGTCATCGCTCCACGTAGCTGAGCAGGTCCTGCCTGGTGAGCACCCCGATCGGCTTGCCCTCGGTGAACACCATGAGCGCGTCGCGGTCCTCCAGGGCCTCCACCGCCCGCTCGACGAGCTCGCCCGAGCCGATCGTCGGCAGCCCCTCGCCGATGTGCCGCTCGATCGGGTCGTGCAGCGTCGCCTTCCCCTTGAACAGCGCGTCCATCAGGTCCCGCTCGGCCACCGCGCCGGCGACCTCGCCGCTCATCACCGGCGGCTCGGCCTTCAGCACCGGCATCTGGCTCACCCCGTACTGGCGCATGATGTCGATCGCCTCGCGCACGGTGTCGTTGGGGTGCACGTGGACCAGCTCCGGCAGCTCGCCGCCCTTGCCGGACAGGACCTCGGCGACCGTCGTGTCCCCGGTTCCGGCGGCCATGAACCCGAACTCGGTCATCCACCCGTCGTTGAACAGCTTGGAGAGATAGCCGCGCCCGCCGTCGGGCAGCAGCACCACGACCACGTCCTCGGGGCCGGCCGCGCGCGCCACCTCCAACGCGCCGACGACCGCCATGCCGGACGAGCCGCCGACGAGCAGGCCCTCCTCCCGCGCCAGGCGGCGGGTCATCTCGAACGACTCGGCGTCGGTGACCTCCACGATCTCGTCGGGCAGGCCCGCGTCATAGTTCTCCGGCCAGAAGTCCTCGCCGACGCCTTCGACCAGGTACGGCCTCCCCGAGCCTCCCGAATAGACCGAGCCCTCCGGGTCGGCGCCCACGATCCTGACCCGGCCGCCGGAGACCTCCTTGAGGTACTTTCCGGTGCCGGTGATCGTGCCGCCGGTGCCGATCCCGGCCACGAAATGGGTGAGCTTCCCACCGGTCTGCTCCCACAGCTCCGGACCGGTCTGGGCGTAATGCGAGGCCGGATTCGCCGGATTCGAGTACTGGTCGGGCTTCCAGGAGCCCTCGATCTCGGTCAGCAGGCGGTCGGAGACCTTGTAGTAGGAGCGCGGGTCCTCCGGGTCGACCGCCGTGGGGCACACCACGACCTCGGCCCCGTATGCCTTGAGCACGTTGCGCTTGTCCTCGGAGACCTTGTCGGGGCACACGAACACGCACTTGTAGCCGCGCTGCTGGGCCACCATCGCCAGACCGACGCCGGTGTTGCCGCTGGTGGGCTCCACGATCGTCCCGCCCGGGCGCAGCGCGCCGGAGTCCTCGGCCTCGTCGATCATGCGCTTGGCGATGCGGTCCTTGACCGAACCGCCCGGATTGAAGTACTCGATCTTGGCGAGCACCGTGGCGGCCACCCCGTCGGTGACCGAGTTGAGCTTCACCAGCGGGGTGTCTCCGATGAGCTCGAGAACCGACTCGTAATACTGCACCCTCACAGCCTATGCCGCCTTGACGTGCAAGCGAAGCAGTCCCGACCCGTGTCACCGGCGTGGCCGGACGATCCCGCAGCGTGGATACGATTGCCCGTGGTGACCTCGCCGCGAGGCGAATCCGCGAGAATCGCACACACACGCTACTCACCCGAGACAGCAGGGAGACTGGTTTATGAGCACCGCCGACATCGGAGTGGTCGGGCTGGCCGTCATGGGCTCGAACCTGGCCCGGAACTTCGCCCGCCACGGCTTCACCGTCGCGGTCTACAACCGCACCTACGCCAAGACCGAGGAGCTCATCGCCGACCACGGCGCCGACGGCGACTTCGTCGCCTCCCAGGAGCTCGCGGACTTCGTGGCCTCCCTGAAGCGCCCCCGAAAGGCCATGATCATGGTGCAGGCCGGGAACGCCACCGACGCGGTCATCAATCAACTCGCCGAGCTGATGGAACCCGGCGACATGATCATCGACGGGGGCAACGCCCACTTCGAGAACACCCGCCGGCGCGAAGCGGCCCTGCGCGAGCAGGGCATCCACTTCGTCGGCACCGGCGTCTCAGGCGGCGAAGAGGGCGCGCTCAACGGACCGGCCATCATGCCCGGCGGATCCGAGGAGTCCTACGAGAGCCTCGGCCCGATCCTCGAGGCCATCGCCGCCAAGGCCCCCGACGGCACCCCGTGCTGCACCCGCCTCGGCCCCGACGGCGCCGGCCACTTCGTCAAGATGGTGCACAACGGCATCGAGTACTCCGACATGCAGCTCATCGGCGAGGCCTACGACCTGCTGCGCCGCGGCGCCGGCATCGAGCCGTCCGAGCTGGCCAAGATCTTCTCCGAATGGAACGCCGGCGACCTCGACTCCTACCTGATCGAGATCACCGCCGAAGTCCTCGGCCACACCGACGCGGCCACCGGCAAGCCGTTCGTCGACGTCATCCTCGACCAGGCCGGCCAGAAGGGCACCGGCCGCTGGACCGTCCAGAACGCCCTCGACCTGGGCGTCCCGGTCACCGGCATCGCCGAGGCCACGTTCGCGCGCGCCCTGTCGAGCGGCACTCGGCAGCGCGAAGGCGCCGTCGGCGTCCTGGCCGGCCCCGACGGGGATCCCGAGCTGCCCGAGACCTTCGTCGAGGACGTCCGCCAGGCCCTGTACGCCTCGAAGATCGTCGCCTACGCCCAGGGCTTCGACCAGATCACCGCCGCCAGCGCCGAATACGAATGGGACATCGACCTCGGCTCCTGCGCGGCGCTGTGGCGCGCCGGCTGCATCATCCGGGCCCGGTTCCTCGACAAGATCACCGCCGCCTGGCGCGAGAACCCGGGCCTGCCGACGCTGCTGGCCGCCCCGGAGTTCACCAAGATCGTCACCGACGCCCAGGAGGCATGGCGGCGCGTCGTCGCCACCGCGGTGCAGGCCGGCATCCCGACGCCCGGGTTCTCCTCGGCGCTGGCCTACTACGACGGGCTGCGCTCCAAGCGCCTCCCGGCGGCCCTGATCCAGGGCCAGCGCGACTTCTTCGGCGCGCACACCTACAAGCGGGTCGATCGCGACGGCGTCTTCCACACCGAGTGGTCGGCCGACCGCAGCGAGACCGAGCTGTAAGCCTGGCCGCACACCGAACGGCGGGGCCGCCTGGGGATCCAGGCGGTCCCGCCGTTTCGCATGGTGACGCTCGCCGCATTTACACTACTCGGTTTCTCCTGGGAACCGATGAGTGTACCGTAGAGGAAACCGAACGGTTTCCTCTAGGAACGGAGAAGCTCATGCCCACCGTCACCATCGACAACGCCAAGGTCCACTACGAAGTAAGCGGGACCGGACCGAAGACCGTGCTCGTCCACGGAACCGGTTCGGGCGGCGGACGGTTCGTCTGGGGAGAACTGCTCGAACAGTTCTCCCGGGACCGCACGGTCGTCCTTCCCGACCTGTCCGGCACGGTCAACACCACCGACGAGGGCGGCGAGCTCACCGTGGAACGGCTCGCCGATCAGATCCTCGCCGTCATCGAGGACTCCGGAGGCGGTCCGGCCGATCTGGTCGGCTTCTCGCTGGGCGGCACACTGGTCGCGGCCGCGGCCGCTCGCCGTCCCGACCTGGTCGGCCGCGTCGTCAGCATCGCCGGATTCGCCCACGCCGACCACCCGGCGCTGCGGCAGGGCTTCGAACTCTGGCGCTCGCTCGCCCACGACCCGGAGCGCTTCGGCACGTATGCCACCTTGTCCGCGTTCAGCTCCGAGTTCCTCGGCGGCCTCGACGAGGCGACCTTGGCGGCCATGAACAGCGGGATGGTCCCCGACGAGGGCACCCTGCGCCACATCGACCTGGATCTGCGCCTCGACATCCGCGATCAGTTGGCGCACGTCGCCGCGCCGACTCTGGTGATCGGCAACAGCAAGGACGGGACCGTGCCGGTCGAGCTGACCTCCGAACTCGCCGACCGCATCCCGCGAAGCAAGTACGTCGAGTTCGACAGCGGTCACATCAGTTTCGCCGAGCAGCCCGCCCGGTTCCTCGACGAAGTCCGGTCGTTCCTCGGCTGAGGTCACCGACCGGCAGAGCCGGCCCAGCGCCACCTGCCAATAGACTGTGGTCCGCATGAACCCAACGGAGGGGCGGGATGGGGACCGACATCGTCTGGACCGGCAGGCCTGACAAGCGGCATGCCATCGTGCGCGCGGCGAACCGAGTGTTCGGTCGGGACGGGTACTCGCGGGCGACGGTCGACGCCATCGCCCGCGAGGCCGGAGTCTCGAAGAAGACCATCTACAACCACTTCGAGGGGAAGGAGTCGCTGTTCCTCACGGCCGCACTGGAGTCGACTCGGGAGCTATCGGACACGCTCACCGACCTGGCCGACCGGCATCTGCGCAAGATCTTGGACTTGGAGACCGACCTCGCCGACTTCGGCGTCGACCGTGCCAAGGCCGTGCTGGCCGCGCCCGATGAGCACGCCGCGATCGCCAGGACCATCCGGGCCGAGGTGACGCACCTGCCGAAGGAAGTCGTGGACGCCTGGCTCGACGCCGGCCCGCTGCGCTCGCAGCGCGACATCGCCGAGCATTTCCGGGCGATGGCCGATCGGGGCCTGCTCGTCTTCGACGACGCCGACAAGGCCGCGGGGCATTTCACGCTCTTGACTTTCACGCCGATAGCCGAGCGAACGTTCTTCGGGGCACTGCCCGTCGACCATGCCGAGACCGCCGAGACGGTCACGGAGGGCGTGCGCCTGTTCCTGCGGCTCTATGGCCGCGGCGAGCAGGAGCGGCGCTCGTAGTTCAGTACGGACGGCCGGTCGGCTCCAGCTGGACCGGTTCGGTGGGGATGTCGCCGCCGAGGAGCCGCTTGACCAGCCCGAGGACGGGCTCGATGCGGTGGACGCCCTCGGTCGAGGTGAAGTCGTCGACCGCGAGCCATTTGAACTGGAGGTCCTGCTCGTAGGCCTCACCGCCGCACACGCGCGGTTCGAAGCGCTCGACGCGGACGTAGAAGAAGTGGTTCTGCTGGATGAAGGGGCCGCCGTCGTTCCTGCGCCGTTGGTAGTTCTGGCGGGCGACCGGGCCGATGAGGGCGCTGGCCGGGACGCGCAGCCCGGTCTCCTCGTGGAGTTCGCGCAGGGCGGCCTCGAGCATGGTCTCGCCGTCGTTGATGCCGCCGCCGGGGAGGATCCAGCCGGCGGGTCGCTCGGCGGATGCGGGGCGGCCGATGAACAGGACATGGTCGTGCTCATCGACGACGATGGCGCGGGCACCGCGCCTGTCAATTTGGGCTGTATCGTCCAATGCGTTCACCGTTCAAGTATCGTGGGACGCTCCGTGGCAGTCCAGTCTCTTTCCGTGTCCCAACACCATGCACTCCATTGAAGTCGCACCGGCGCTTGGGGAGTGGCACCGGCGATGAGTCCTTTGAGCAGGGTCGCGACGCGCGCGGGGAACACGATCGGATCGACGGCCTCGACTTCGGCGACCGTCAGCCAACGCGACTCGGTGAACTCCTCGAGCTCGACCGGTTCGAGGCCGTCGCGGACGGCGTCGAAGTGCGGCGCGCGGTAGAAGAAGTAGTGGTCTTCGGAGTGGACGACGACGTCCGGTCCGTCGGACCACCGGCCTTCGGCCCGGGCCACCATCGGACCGAGATCGGCCGGAGCGACGCGCAGACCGGTCTCTTCGAACAGCTCGCGGCCGGCGGCTTCGGCCGGCGACTCGCCGGGCTCGATGCCGCCGCCGACGGTCACGTAGTACTCGACGCCGGGTGCGACGAAGTCGCGGCTGTAGAAGAGCAGGAGTCGGTCCCGCTCGTCGACCACGAGTATTCGAGCGCAGCGCCGCCGGACGAGGGCGGGCTCGGTTGGAGCGTTCACCGTTCGAGTATCCACATGGTGGAACGGCAGCGCCACCGCCGTTATTCCACGGCGGGTTCGCCCGCGCTGAGGTCGATCCACGGCAGTTCGATCGGGGCGGTGACGGTCTCGCCGTCGAGGAGGCGTTTGAAGACTCCCGCGAGGCCGATGGGGAGGACGATCGCGTCGGTGGTCCTCAGGTCGTCGAGGGAGAGCCACTCGAAGTGGCTGATCTCCTTGTCCTCGCCGTCGTCCAGGCCGTCGAGGCTGACCTCGAAGTGCGGGACGCGCAGGAAGAAGAAGTTGTCGTCGGAGTAGTAGCGGACCCCGTCGGAGGTGGTCCAGACTCCTTCGGTGTGGGCCACCGGCGGGCCGAGGTCGCCGGCGGCCACCCGCAGGCCGGTCTCCTCGCGGACTTCGCGGACGGCGGCCTCGGCGAGGGTCTCGCCCTCGTCGACCTCGCCGCCGACGGTGAAGTAGTAGTCGGCGTCCTGGCGGACCAGCCCGCCCCCGAAGAACAGCAGGGCCCTGTCCTCCTGATCGACGATGAGCACTCGGGCGGACCGGCGATAAATGGGGCCGTCGGGGGTTCGTTCCATGCCCGCCAGCTTATCGGTGTCGAAAAAGGAACCATATAGGATATATCCTATATAATATACGATTTGCCGGGTCTTCAGCCGCGGCGCACGACGGCGTTCAGGAGAGCCGGTCGGCGAGGCTGACGATCGTCACGTCCATCGAGGAGTTCGCCGGGAAGTTCATCTCGGACGGGGCGACCTTGGCCGCGACCAGGTGCGATCCGAGGGCCGCGACCATGGCGCCGTTGTCGGTGCACAGTTTCGGCCTCGGATACCGCAGCGTCAGGCCGGCCTGTTCGGCCCGCTCGGTCGCCATGGCGCGCAGCCGCGAGTTCGCGGCGACGCCGCCGCCCAGCAGCAGGGTCTCCACGCCGTGTTCCTTGGCCGCCAGGATCGCCTTGCGGGTCAGCACGTCGCAGACCGCCTCCTGGAAGGCCGCCGCCACGTCGTTCACCGGGATGTCCCGGCCTTCGGCCTGTTGCGCCTCGATCCAGCGGGCCACCGCGGTCTTCAGCCCTGAGAAGGAGAAGTCGTAGCGGTGCCGCTCCATGTCCTTGGCGGCGGTGAGCCCGCGCGGGAACTCCACGAACGCCCGGTCGCCCTCGCGGGCGGCCTTGTCGATGTACGGCCCGCCCGGGAACGGCAGGCCGAGCAGCCGCGCGACCTTGTCGAATGCCTCGCCGGCGGCGTCGTCGATGCTCGCACCGAGCTGGCCCACCTTCCCGGCCAGGTCCTCGACCATCATGATCGTCGAGTGGCCGCCGGAGACCAGCAGTCCGATCGCCGGCTCGGGGATCGGTCCGTTCTCGAGGGTGTCGACGGCGATGTGCGCGCTGAGGTGGTTGACACCGTAGAGCGGCACGCCGGTGGCCAGCGAATACGCCTTGGCCGCGCCGACGCCGACCATGAGGGCCCCCGCGAGACCCGGTCCCGCGGTGACGGCGATGCCGTCGAGGTCGGCCAGGGTCACGCCGGCGTCGTCGAGGGCGCGCTGGACGGTGGGAACCATGGCCTCCAGGTGCGCCCGCGAAGCGACCTCGGGCACGACGCCGCCGAACCGGGCCTGCTCATCGACCGACGAGGCTATGGCGTCGGCCAGCAGCTCCGTGCCGCGGACGATGCCGACCCCCGTCTCGTCACACGAGGTCTCGATGCCCATCACCAAAGGTTCGCTCATTTACAGATCCATCCTCATTACCGCGGCGTCGGTACCGGTGTACTGGTAGTAGTTCTTGCGCACGCCGATGCCGTAGAAACCGTAGCGCTCGTACAGCAGTTGCGCCGGGGCGTTGTCGACCGCGACCTCCAGGAACATCGCCTTCGCGCCGGCGGCGCGCGACCGGGCGACGAGGTCGTCCATCAGCATCGTCGCGATGCCGCGGCGCCGCTCGGCGGGGTCCACGGCGATGTTGTTGATCCAGGCCTCGTTGCCGGCCAGGGCCATGCCCGCGTAGCCGACGACGCGGTCGCCGGCGAACACGGCGCGGTAGTCGTGGCCGGCGGCCAGTTCGGTCCACAGCAGACCCTGACTCCAGGCCTCCGGGCCGAAGATCTCCGCTTCCATCCGGGCGACCGCCGGCAGATGCCACCAGCGCAGCCGCCCCAAGTGCAAATGCCCGTCCACGGCTACGACTCTACGAGCCTCACGCGCCGACCGGCTTCGCGTCCGGCCGACGAAGGTACAGCGGCGTCAGCTGCTCCGACGGCGCGCCCGAGCGGATCCTCGGCACGGCCAGCTCGGCGAGCTTCACCGGGTCCGGGTAGACCGCCCGCTCCTCGGCCGGGATCGGCAGCTGGTCGGCGTACTTGGCCGCGCCCTCCCCGATCGCGTAGTCCGCGTCGAGGTCCGGCAGTTCGGCGGGCTTGCCGACCTGCGGCTCGCCCATCCGCGCCCCGTTCTCGTAGACGGCCCAGTAGATCTCCTTGCGGCGCGCGTCGGTCGCCACCAGGGCCCGTCCGCGCGCGTTGCCGCCGATGCCGTCGAGCGAGCACACCCCGTAGACGGGGATGCCGAGTCCGTCGGCGAAGGCCGCGGCGGTGACCATGCCGACTCGCAGCCCGGTGTACGGGCCGGGACCGGTGCCGGCGACCACGGCCTCGACGGCGGTGCGGTCGCGGCCGGTCTCGTTCAGGCACGCGTCGATGAACGGCGCGATCCGCTCGACGTGGCCGCGGCTGTCGATCTCGCGGCGGAAGGCCTCGAGGAACAGCTCCCCGCCGTCGAGCTGCACGAGCGCGGCCTGGACGGCGCTGGTGGAGGTGTCGACGACCAGGATCATGCGGCCGCGCCCACCGGGGCTTCGAGCTGCTCGAGCCGCTCGTCCCAGTCGCCGCCGCGGCCGTGGAGACTCACCCTGCGGGTCTCGTCGGCCTCGCGCTCGATGGCGATCTCCAGATGGGACTCGGCCAGGCGCTCGGCGAGGCCGGCGCCCCATTCGACGACGGTGACCGAGTGGGCCACGTCGGTGTCGAGGTCGAGGTCGTCGAGCTCGTCGAGGCTTTCGAGCCGGTAGGCGTCGACGTGCACCAGCGGCAGGCCCGCCTTGCCGGCGCGGTGGGTGCGGGCGATGACGAAGGTGGGGCTGGTGATGCGCCCGCCGACGTCGAGGCCCGCCCCGATGCCCTGGGTGAGCGCGGTCTTGCCGGCGCCGAGCGGTCCGGTCAGGATCACGAGGTCGCCCTCGCGCAGCACCGCGGCGAGGCGTTTCCCGAATTCGTGCGTGTCGACGGCTGTCGGCAGAGTCAGCCTCACGATGTCACTCCCTCTGTTCGCGTCTGAGTCTCGCGCCCCTCCGGGCGCGAGAACGGTGACCATCGACCGGGCCGCGGCGTGGCGCCGGCGGTGTCTCCATCCGCCGTGGCGGTGGCGCCCGTGTCGATCCCGACCGCGACTTTGTCGATCATCTCCAACAATAGTTGTGAGATCTCACCAGCATACTCAAGGTGCGGCGAGTGCGCCGCCTCGGCTATGAGCACGAAACGGGACCCCTTGATCGCGTCGGCCAGCCGCCGCGAATGCTGCGGCGGCGTCAGAATGTCGCTGTCCCCGACCGTCACCAGCACCGGAATCCCGTCGAACCGGCTGAGCCCGACCGTCTCGTCGTGCTCGAGGATAGCGCGCACATACCCGACCACGGTCTGCAAAGGGGTGTGACGGTTCATTCGTTCGATGAGGCTCACCAGCGAATCCGGCGGGTCGCTCCTGGCGAAGGCCGAGCGGCGCGCGACCAGCCACCCGATGTCGCCCGACAGCAGCCGGGCCCGGTCGATCAACTGCGGCGTCCAGCCGGTCATCTGCTGCAGCATCGGCAGGACGGTGCGGCGCATCCGGCGCAGCGCCCGCATCGGCTTGGTCTCGACGGTGTCGAGCCCGGCCGGACTGGTCGACAGGAACGCGACCCCTTGCACGCGCCGGTCGAACAGGTCGGGGTAGTGCCGGGCGAACGCCTGGATCGTCATGCCGCCCAGGGAGTGCCCCACCAGCACCAGCGGCCCCCGGGGAGCCGTGGCGGCGATGACGTCGTGCATCGTCGCGGCGAGGTCGTCGATCGAGTACTCGGTGCGCGGCAGCGGACCCGAACGCCCGTGGCCCGGCTGGTCGTAGAACACCGCCCGCAGCGTGTACCCCTCGGTCTGCGCCTCGGCGATCGCCTTGCGCTGGAAGTAGAACGTGGTCGAGTCGTGCAGGTAGCCGTGGGCGAACACCACCGTCAGGTCCGCGTCCTCAGGCCCGACCGTCTCCACGTGCACCGGCACCTTGTCGTGGCTGATGACGGTGCGCACCGCGTCGGTCGGCGGCAGCTCGAACGGTTCGGAGGCGTAGGGGTCGGCCGCCGAGGCGCGGGCGCGGGCGCGGCGGGCCAGGTACCGCGGCATGCCCACCGCGACCGCCGCCCCGGCGACGACGCCGCCGGCGAAGGCCCAGCGGCGCAGGGCGGCCCGGCTGCTCATGCGGTCCCCCTGTTCCAGAACCGCGGCACGCGGGCGCCGATGCCGGTGAGGATCTCGTTGGGGATGGTCTCGGCCCACCCCGACCAGTCGTCGGCGTCGGGATGGTGTGCTCCGGCGCCGATGAGGACGACCGGCTCGCCCGGGCTCACGACGTCGTCGCCGAGGTCGACCACGAACTGGTCCATGCAGATCCTTCCGAGGACCGGTCTCCGGCGCCCGGCGAGGTACACCTCGGCGCGGCCCGAGGCGCGGCGCGGGACGCCGTCGGCGTAGCCCAGCGGCACCAGCGCCACGTTCGAGTCCCGCTCGAGGCGGTGGGTGTGCCCGTACGAGATCCCCGTCCCGGCCGGCAGCCGCTTGACGGTCATGACCTGGCTGCGCAGCTCCATCACCGGCCGCAGGTCGACCTCGAGGTGCGGCACCGGGTTGTAGCCGTAGAGCGCGATGCCCGGCCGGACCAGGTCGTAGTGCGTCTCGGGATCGGCGATGAGCGCCGCCGAGTTGGCCAGGTGCCGCACCTCCGGCTCGATGCCGGCCGCGGCCACGGCCGCGAGGAACCGCTCGAAAGCGGCCTTCTGCATCCCGTTGGAGGGATGGTCGACCTCGTCGGCGCACGCCAGATGGCTCCAGGCGCCGACGACCGCGATCGCCCCGGCGGCCTGGTGCTTGGCGGCCGACTCGCAGTACGCCTCCCACTCCGACTCGGCGACCCCGCCGCGCGAGATCCCGGTGTCGCCCTTGAGGTGGACGCGCGCGGTCCGGCCGACCCGTTCGGCGGCCGCGGCGACCGCGTCGAGCTGCGGCAGCGACGAGATCCCGATCTCGGCGCCGGCCTCGATCGTCTCGGCCAGGCCCGGCTGCTCGGGGCCGTACAGGAACGCCAGCACCGGCACGTCGGCCAGGTCGGGAAGGCGCCGCAGCCGCCACGCCTCCCGGAGCGTCGCCACCCCCAATCGCGCGACCCCGGCCTCGACGGCCACGCGCGAAGCCGGGACCGTGCCGTGCCCGTAGGCGTCGGCCTTCACCATCGCCATCTGCGGCGCCTCGGTGAGCGCGGCCAGCGCCTCAACGTTGTGCGCCAGGCGCCGCCAATCCATGTAAGCCCTGGCCAGACCCGACATGTCCCCCGAAACGGGCTCAGACACGATGCGGTAGTTGTCAATCGCCACGCCTCAAGATTACGTGCCCGATCGGCGGCGGCGACGCACCGCTGCGCGGACGCCGCCGACCGGGCGAACGAGGCCTACTCGAGCTCGGCGCGGACGATCCGGGCGGCTTCGACGAGGTTCGCCAGCGACGGCCGCACCTCTTCGTATCGGCGCGTCTTCAGCCCGCAGTCGGGGTTGACCCAGACCCGTTCGGGCTCGACGGCGCGCACGGCCAGCCGCAGCGAAGCGGCCATCTCCTCGACCGACGGCACCCTCGGGGAGTGGATGTCCCACACCCCGGGGCCGACGCCGCGCCGGTACTCGGCCCGGTTGAGGTCCTCGAGGACCTCCATCTTCGAGCGGGAGGCCTCGATCGAGGTCACGTCGGCGTCCAGGTCGGCGATCGCGTCGATGACGTCGCCGAACTCCGAGTAGCACAGGTGGGTGTGGATCTGCGTGCTCGGACGCACCGCGGAGGTGGCGATGCGGAACGCGCGCGTGGCCCACTCGCGGTAGGCCGCCCGGCCCGACCGGCGCAGCGGCAGCAACTCGCGCAGGGCCGGCTCGTCGACCTGGATGATCGAGGTCCCGGCGGCCTCGAGGTCGGCGACCTCGTCGCGCAGCGCCAGCGCCACCTGTTCGGCGGTCTCGGCCAGCGGTTGGTCGTCGCGCACGAACGACCAGGCCAGGATCGTCACCGGACCGGTGAGCATGCCCTTGACCGGCTTGTCGGTGAGCGACTGGGCGTAGGAGATCCACTCGACGGTCATCGGTTCGGGCCGGGCGACGTCGGCGTACAGGATCGGCGGGCGCACGCACCGGGAGCCGTAGGACTGGACCCAGCCGGCGGCGGTGGTGGCGAATCCGGTCAGCTGCTCGGCGAAGTACTGCACCATGTCGTTGCGCTCGGGCTCGCCGTGGACCAGGACGTCGAGGCCGAGTTTGATCTGCTCGTCGACGACGGCGGCGACTTCGGCCTTCATGCGGGCGCGGTAGTCGGCGTCGATCATCAGGCCTTGGCGGTGGGCGGCGCGGGCGCGGCGCAGCTCGGCGGTCTGCGGGAAGGAGCCGATGGTGGTCGTCGGCAGGAGCGGCAGTTGCGCCGAAGGCTCCTGGGCGGCGACGCGCTCGTCGTAGGGGACGCGGCGGTCGGCGTCTTCGCCGAGCGCGGCCAGTCGGGAGCGGACGGTCTCCTTGCGCCATTCGGCAGGAGCCGGCGGGCGCTGGAGGCGCGGGGCGTCGGGCCTGGCGAGGCTGACGATTTCGCGGAGCTTCTGGCGGGCGAACGCCAGTCGCTCCATCAGCGACTTCGGCAGTCCGTGCTCGGCCTCGAGGTCGACCGGGACGTGCAGCAGCGAGCAGGAGGACGAGACGCCGAGCCGGTCGGTGACTCGGTGGAGCCGTTCGAGCTCGGCCGCGGCCGCCAGCAGGTCGGTGCGCCAGATGTTGCGGCCGTCGACCGCCCCGGCGAGCACGAATGTTTCACGTGAAACGTCGAGCGACTCGAGGACGTCCACATCGTCCCGGCCGCGGACCAGGTCGAGGGCGATGCCGCCGACGCCGGCTTCGAGCAGCACCGGCAGCGCCTCGCCGAAGGGACCGTAGCCGCCGGTCACCAGCAGCTCCGTGATCGGGGCGAGCCGCTGGTACGCCGAGCGGACGGCCTCGAGTTCGGCGCCGGTGCGGTCGGCGCACAGCGCCGGCTCGTCGATCTGGATCCGCTCGGCGCCGGCGTCGGCCAGCGCGGTGAGGATCTCGGTGTAGACGTCGACGAGCTCGTCGAGTTTGCTCAACGGCTCGAATCCGTCCGGGGCGCCGTCGGCGGCCTTGGCCAGCAGCAGGAACGTGACCGGGCCGAGCAGCACCGGCCGGGCCCGGAGTTGGCGTTCGCGCGCCTCGAGGAACTCGCCGAGCGCCTGCTCGGGGCGGGCGCGGAAGTCGGTGTCGGGTCCGATCTCGGGGACCAGGTAGTGGTAGTTGGTGTCGAACCACTTGGTCATCTCGAGCGGCACGGCGTCGGCGTCGCCGCGCGCGGCGGCGAAGTAGGTGGCCGTCTCGCTGTCGCGCCGGTGCCTGGGGGCGATCGCGTCGACGGCGACGATCGTGTCGAGTACGTGGTCGTAGAGCGAGAAGATCCCGGTCGGGACGGAGTCGAGTCCGGCGGAGGCGAGATCGTCGAGCATCTGGGAGCGGATCTCGGCGGCGGCCGCGTCGAGCGCGGCCTGGTCGATCCTCCCGGACCAGTGGGCTTCGACGGCGCGTTTGAGTTCGCGTCGCGCGCCGATGCGGGGGTAGCCGAGCACGGTGGCGTGCACGGTCTTCTTTGCAGTGGTCATGTGTCAGTTCCCTCGAACTCGGACAGCGTGGACCGCGCGCTGGCGCCCGCGGTACGTCGGCAGGTATTCGGACTCGCGGGCTCGCCGAGTGCGGACTCGGCGCCTACCGGCCGTCGCTTCCCAGGCTTCCATCCTCGCTCGCTTCGAGCGCGGACCTCGGCCAAGTGCTTGTGACGGTTTTCGTTCCCGCTCACCGCTGCGGGGCAGTCCTGGACTCCCACCAGGTTCCCTCTTAGCCGAGACAGCGGGCGCCGCCTCGGAACCGGCGTCGCCTCCGATGGTACGGGCGTGCCATCGCCGCCCCCGCATTCGACCGAGGCCGATGTGGGCCCGCGCCACGGTTCGGCCCGGGCGGGATCGGTATCGTCGCGGTCGGAACCCGCACCTCCAGGGAGGATTCATGACTGACCGACCCGTGGCCGTCATCACCGGGGCCAGCAGCGGTATCGGCGCCGCTTCGGCGAAGGCCTTGGCCGAGGCCGGTTTCGCGGTGGTGCTCGGCGCTCGGCGCACGGACCGGCTCGCCGAGGTCGCCGCCGAGTGCGGCGGTCGGGCGCTGGCCCTGGACGTGACCGACGACGCCTCGGTGGCGTCGTTCGCCGCCGGGATCGACCGCTGCGATCTGCTGGTCAACAACGCCGGGGGCGCGTTCGGGCTCGATTCGGTGGCCGAGGCGGATCTGGACGACTGGCAGCGGATGTACGACGTGAACGTGCTCGGCACGGTGCGCGTGACCAAGGCGCTGCTGCCGCTACTGGTCGCCTCCGGCGACGGGCAGGTCATCACGATCGGGTCGATCGCCGCCCGCGAGCCGTACAAGGGCGGGGCCGGCTACAACGCCGCCAAGCACGCCGAGGCCGCGCTCACCCGCGTGCTGCGGCTGGAGCTGCTCGGGGAGCCGGTGCGCGTGTGCGAGATCGATCCGGGCATGGTCGAGACCGAGTTCAGTCTCGTCCGCTTCGAAGGCGACCGGGAGCGGGCCGAGGCGGTCTACCGCGGCATGACGCCGCTGACGGCCGCCGACGTCGCCGAGTCGATCGCGTGGGTGGCGAAGCGGCCGGCGCACGTCAACATCGACCGGCTGTCGATCATGCCGCGCGATCAGGCCGCCGCGCAGATCGTGCACCGCACGGAGGGCTGAGGCGGCTCATTCGGCGAGTCGGATCGTCGGAGATCGCCACTGCTCCCAGTGGTCGGGGTCGGTCTCGTCGCCGAGGGCTTTGAGGACTCGGACCTCCATGCGCCAGCTCCCGGGCTCCAGGACTCCGGGCCGGTCCTCGTCGAACGCGGCGAGGCCGATCGCGGCGGTGTCGTCGGGACCGGCCGAGCGGGGCAGGAACTCCTCGCGGTCCCAGGTGAAGGTCTCGCCGGTGTCGGTGTTCTCGACCACGACCTCCATGGCCCGCGGCATGTGGTGGAGGTAGACCAGCGCGGTCGGCAGCGTGTCGTCCCCGATGCTGAAGGTCTCGCCTTCGCGCAGATCACGATAGTCGGCTTCGCCGGTGTCCTGGTCCTGGTCGATCGCGACGGCGAGTTTCGGGTAATCGGGGTGCTCGAGGACGGGGATGGCGAGGTAGTCGCCGTGGTAACCGGCGTACGAGGCGGCCAGTTCGGTGCCGCCGCCGTCGGGTTCGGCCACGACGAGGCCGCCGAAGACGCTGCCGTGCGGCAGGTCGGGGCCGGCCTCGACGGTCACGGTGACGGTGGCGCTCTGGCCGCGCCGCAGGCGGACCTGGGCCGGTTCGACGGTCACTGCCGGTTCGGCCACGTGGAATCCGGGGTCGCGGATGTCGCCGGTGGTCGCGATCGCCGGACGGTGTTCGAGCCGGTAGGTCCGCGGGTGCAGTTCTCGCGAGGTCAGGTGGATCTCGAAGGTGCGCGGGCCGGTGCCGTGTCCGGTGTCGACGCCGCTGGGGGACAGGGATCCTCCGGCCTCGAGCGCGGCCGGGATGTCGAGGACGCCGGTGCCTTGCCGGTGGATCGGCTCGAGCCGGCCGAGTCCGGGGTTCTCACCCCAGGGGACGGGCCGGGCGGTGTTGACCAGTCGGCTGCGAACCGAGGCCGGGACGAGGCTCGGGTCGGTCTGGAGGAGGAGCGCGGCGGCGCCGACCACGTGCGGGGCGGACATCGACGTGCCCGACAGGGACCGGTGCGCGCCGTCGTCGACCGGCCAGGTCGACCAGATGCCGCCGCCGGGAGCGGCGAGGTCGGGTTTGAGCGTCAGGTCGGGGGCCGGTCCGAAGGAGGTGAATTCGGAGGCGAGTCCGCCGCGCGGCAGGTCGACCAGGACGGTGCCGGACTCGAACTCGACGGTCGGCCGGGCGCCGATCCGGGCCAGATCGCGGAGGTCGTCGCCGTCGGCGCCGGTGACGGCGATCATCGGCGCGCCCCGGTCCTCGACGCCGGCGCCGCTGAAAGGCCCGGGCCGGTCGTTGTAGACGACCACGCTCGTGGCGCCCTCGTCGACGGCCCGGTCGTACTTCTCTTCGAAGGTGCACCCGCCGCGGAGGACGAGCGCGGCGCGGCCTGCGACGTCGCCTTCGGATTCGTCGCCCGAGCAGGCGCGTCCGAGCCACACCAGCGGGTCGGTCTCCTCGCCGGGCTCGGGCGCGGCGGTGGCTTCGACGGTGGTGTAGCCGACGCTCCGGTCGAGGGCTTCGACGCGGGCGGCGTTCATGCGCCGGGCGGGATTGTCGGTGGAGGCGACGCCGATGACGTCGACGCCGACTCCGGGGGCCGAGGCCGAGAAGACGCCGGCCTCGCCGCTGTTGCCGATCGAGGCGATGACCACGACGCCTTCGTCGACGAGCGCGTCGGCGGCTTCGGCGGTGGGGTATTCGGGCCATTGGAACGGCTGCCCGATGGACAGGTTGACCACGTCCATGCCGTCGGCCAGCGCCCTTTCGAGGGCCTGCAGGATCACTTCGGCGCTGGTGGATCCCTCGCAGCCGAAGACCTTGTAGGCGCCGAACTCGACGCCGGGCGCGGCGCCGGTGACGTCGCCGTCGGCGCCGACGATGCCGGCGACGTGGGTGCCGTGTCCGGCGCAGTCGTCGGGATCGTCGTCCGGGTCGGGGGTTTCGCGCTCGGGGTCCGAGGAGTCGTATTCGTCGCCGACGAAGTCGGTGCCCACCTCGACGCGGCAACCGGGACCGAAGCAGCCGCCGAGGTCGGGGTGGGTGTAGTCGATGCCGGTGTCGATGACGCCGACTCTGACGCCGGCGCCGTCGATGCCGCGTCGGTGCGCGTCGACGGCGCCGGTGGTCTCGACGGCCAGCGCGAGTTCGGCTTGGCGGTCGGGACGGCCGGGGCCGGTGAATTCGGCGTCGGCCCAGACGCGTTCGACGGGGTCGAGGGATTCGAGCTGTTCGGCGGTGGCGGCGTCGGCGCCGACCGAGACGCCGTTCCAGATCCGCTCGAAGTCGTGGCGAAGGTCGATGTCGTGGTCGGCGGCGGCCGATGCGAACGCCGCGGCGTCGGCTCCGGGCTCGAGTTCGACGAGCCAGACCTGGTCGGGCGCGTCGGCTCGCGCGGGTTCGGCGGCGAGCAGCGGCAGCAGCAGTACGGCGGCGATCGGGATGGCGCGGTGGCCCGGCATCGAGGGTTCCTCTCGAAGCGAGTGACAGGAACCCGATCTTCGGTCACGGCCGGGGCCGATCGGCGGATTGGAGCCGGAGCGTTGCCGCGTGTCGCGCTCAGAGGAACCACAGGTGCGCGAGACCGAACGCGGCCGTCCCCGCGGCCAGGCCGCCGCCGAGGTTGGCGAGGACGTTGGCGAGCGCGTGGGGCCAGCGTCCGTCTTCGACGAGGCGGAGCGTCTCGTAGGACAGGGTCGAATAGGTGGTGAGCGCTCCGCAGAAGCCGATGGTGAGCAGCGCGGTCCAGTCGGGGCCGGCGACGGTGAGGGCGAAGAACACGGCCAGGCCCGAGCCGGTCACGTTGACGACCAGGGTGCCCCACGGCAGTCGGCGGCCCGCGTAGTGGGCGAGGAGGAGGTCGGTGGCGAAGCGCAGGGGCGCGCCGACGGCGGCGCCGGCGGCCACGAGCAGGAGGGTCACCGCTCGCCCTCGGTTCGGCGGCGGTGGACGAGCAGTCGGCGGGCGGCGTACATGCCGGCGGCCGCGGCGAGGAGCGCGGCGGCCATGGTGGCGAAGGCGAAGGTGACCGCGACCAGGGCCGCTCCGGCGTTGGCGGCGCGTCCGATGTCGAGGATGTAGGCCGAGAAGGTGGTGAAGCCGCCGAGGACGCCGACGCCGAGGAACGGGCGCACGAGTCTGGTGCCTGGCGCGACCTCGGTGACGAGCACCATGAGGACGCCGATGAGGCATCCGCCGATGGTGTTGGCGGCGAACGTGGCGATGCCGAACGAACCCGGGGGCGCGGGGAAGGCGACGGTCAGGCCGTAGCGGGCGACCGCTCCGATGGCGCCGCCGGCGGAGACGGCCAGCAGCGCGGTGCCGGAGATCGCGCCGAGCATGCGGCGCGAATCTCCGGCGGTGGTTCGTGGCACGACTCGAATGTACTGGGAAGCGGCCGGTTCGGCGCCGGGGCCGGTGCGGCATCGGTCGTCGCGGTTCACTCCTCGAGAGCCGCGGCGGTGATCTGCGGATCGGAGCACGCCGTGGCGAAGGCGTCGATCCGGCGCTCGATGTCCCGGCGCAGCATCAGATGCCCGATCGGTTCGGTGAGCGGCCGCAGGAGTCCCGGGCGGCAGGAGAAGGTGTACTTCCACGTCGCCTCGGTGCGGCCGGGGCCGGCTTCGGTGAAGCGCCACCCGCCGCCGAAGAGACATCGATCGGCGCCTCCACGGTCCGGCGCACCTCGACCTGCGGCATATCGGCCTCCCGGAAGCCCGAATATCGGAGCTTCCCACACTACGTCCGCGAGGACACCGCTACCGGCGTCGGTTCCCCGCGCTCACACGGTCCGCTCGGCCCGTCGGCGGCGCCGAGAGGCTACCGCTCACCGCCGACGAGCCCGGGTCGTCGGTGCCCTCGGCTACGATCGGTCGGCGGTCAACGACGACCGTCCCTCCTCCTGACCGGGTTCTCTCGCCTCACCTGAGCGATTCGTCTGCGGGAGCATGATTCCCATGCGCTCGAAGCGCTGCGCCGGGATGGGGGACCCATCGACACGACGATGTTTCGGCATCGGGCCCGGGCGGTAGAGTTCGGGATCGGAGCAGTCCCGAGCGCGAACGGGAGCGGACATGATCGAGTTCGAATCGGTCTCGAAGACCTACCCGGGCGGCACCGTCTCCGTCCGGGATTTCTCGCTCGTGGTGCCCTCCCACCGCACCGTCGTACTGGTCGGGTCCTCCGGATCGGGCAAGACGACCCTCCTGCAGATGGTGAACCGGATGGTCGAGCCGACCTCCGGGCGCGTCGCCATCGACGGCGAGGACGTCGCCGGCCGCGACCAGGTCGCGTTGCGCCGATCCATCGGCTACGTCCTCCAACACGGCGGCCTCATGCCGCATCGGACCGTCCTCGACAACATCGCCACCGTCCCGGTCCTCAACCGGACGCCCCGCCGACGCGCCCGAACCCAAGCGGCCGAACTGCTCGAGCGGGTCGGCCTCGACGCCTCGCTCGGCTCGCGATACCCCTCGCAGCTCTCCGGCGGCCAGCAGCAGCGCGTCGGCGTCGCCCGCGCGCTCGCGGCCGACCCGAACATCCTGCTCATGGACGAACCGTTCGGCGCGGTCGACCCCATCGTGCGCCGCGAACTCCAAGACGAGCTCGTGCGACTCCAGGCCGACCTGGGCAAGACGATCGTGTTCGTCACCCACGACGTCGAGGAGGCCCTGCGGCTCGGCGACGAGGTCGTGGTCCTGCGCCGCGGCGGCGTGATCGCCCAACGCGGCGCGCCCGCAGAGATCCTCGCCGCCCCCGCCGACGACTTCGTGCGCGACTTCATCGGCGCCGACCGGGCCGAGCGGCGACTCACCGTCGAACGGATCGACGGCCGCGACGTCGCCGTCGACGGCACGGGCCGACCGGTCGGGGTGCTGCGGCCATGACGTGGTTGACGCACAGTTGGCCGTACGTGATCGAGTTGACCGGGGACCACCTCTTCTTGAGCGTCCCCGCGATCGTCCTGAGCGTCGTCATCGCCGTCCCCATCGGACGGCTCGCCAACCGGCGGCCGGCCGTCGGCGGGCTCGTGCTCGGCGCAGCGAGCCTCATGTACGCGATCCCGGCGCTGCCGCTGCTCATCATCATCCCGGCGATCTTCGGCTTCCCCCTGCGCTCGGCGGCCACCGTCATCACCGCGCTCACGGTGTACGGGACCGCGCTGCTGGTCCGCACCGCCGCCGACGCCTTCGCGTCGGTCGACGCCGAGGTACGCTCCGCCGCGCTCGCCGTCGGCCACTCGCCCCGCAGCGTGTTCTGGCGCGTCGACCTGCCGCTGGCGGTCCCGGTGCTGCTCTCCGGAGCGCGCGTGGTCGCCGTCAGCACGGTGAGCCTGGTGACGATCGGCGCGCTCATCGGCGTGCCCGGCCTCGGATCGCTGCTCACCGACGGGTTCCAGCGCGGCATCACCGAAGAGGTCGCCGTCGGCGTCATCGCGACGATCGTCGTGGCCTTGGCGCTCGACGGTCTGCTGCTGGCGGCCGGTCGGACCCTCACTCCGTGGACCCGCTCGCACCGCCGGCGTCCGCGGATCGCGGGAGGCGAACGATGAGCCTGCTCATGGACGCCGCGGCATGGCTGGGCGACCCGGCGAACTGGTCGGGCGACAACGGCATACCGACCCGGACCCTGCAGCACCTGGCGATCACCGCCGGCGCCGTCGGCGCCGCCGTGGCCGTCGCGCTCCCCACCGGCGTCCTCATCGGACACGGCAGGCGCGGCGCGGGACTCATCGGGGCCCTGACCGGCGCGGCCCGCGCCATCCCGACACTCGGGCTGCTGACCCTGTTCGCGCTGGCCTACGGCATCGGACTGCAGGCGTCGCTGGCCGCGCTCGTCATCCTGGCCGTCCCATCGGTGCTGGCCGGCGCCTACGCCGGCGTCCAGACCGTCGACCCCGCCACGGTGTCGGCGGCCAAGGCCGTCGGGATGCGACCGCACCAGGTGATCCTCCGAGTGGAGCTCCCGCTCGCCTCGCCGGTCATCCTCGGCGGCGTCCGAGCGGCGACCCTCCAAGTGGTCGCCACCGCGACGCTGGCCGCCTACATCGCCGACTACGGCCTGGGCCGATACCTGTTCACCGGCCTGAAGTCCCGGGACTACCCGCAGATGCTGGCAGGAGCCCTTCTCGTCGCGGGCCTGGCCCTGCTGCTGGAGATCGCATTCGCCGCCGCGCAACGCTACGCCGCGACCCGGTTGGCGGACCCCGCCCGCTCGGTCGCCACCTCCGAATCCGACCACGACCAGTCAGTCCAGAAAGGCCCGACCTCATGAAACGACGCGTATTCGCCGCGGTGCTCGCATTCGCCGGAACGTCCGCGCTCGCCGCCTGCTCCAGCGACGATCCGCTCTCCTCGGGATCCGACGGGGGCGACGGCGAGACCATCGTCATCGGCTCCCAGGACTACTACTCCAACGAGATCATCGCCGAGATATACGCCCAGGCCCTCGAAGAGGCGGGATACACCGTGGACCGCCAGTTCCGCATCGGGCAGCGCGAGGCGTACCTGCCGGAGATCGAGGAGGGCCGGATCGACCTGTTCCCCGAGTACACCGGCCCGCTGCTCCAGTACTGGAACCCCGACACCGAGGCGACCAAGGCCGACGAGGTGTACGCCGAACTGTCCGAGACGGTTCCGGACGGTTTGCGGGTGCTCGACCAGTCCGCGGCGAACGACCAGGACTCCTACACGGTCACGCGGGAGTTCGCCGAGGAATGGGACCTCACCGAGATCGGCGACCTCGCCGATGTCACCGTGCCCCTGGTGCTCGGCGCGAACTCCGAGGCCGAGAACCGCGCGTTCGGTCCCGAGGGCATGATGGAGACCTACGGCATCGAAATCGGTTTCACGCCGATCGAAGACGGCGGCGGACCGCTCACCGTGAAGGCCCTCCAGGACGGCGACATCCAGCTGGCCGTGATCTACACCGCCTCACCGTCGCTCACCACCGGCGATCTGGTGACGCTCGAGGACACCGAAGGGCTCTTCCTCGCCTCGAACGTGGTGCCGCTCGCCAGCGACAACGTCGACGAGGAAGCCGCGGCGATCGTCAACGACATCAGCGCGAGCATGGACACCGAGGACCTCGTCGCCTTGAACGTCCGCAGTGTCGAAGAAGAGCTGCCGGCATCGGTCATCGCCGCCGACTGGCTCGCCGAACACTCGAGCTAGGTCCCGGCCGGCTCAAGACGTGTGCATTGAATGTGCAACGGCCGGGCTTTTGCCCGGCCGTTGTGCTCCTTTCGCCTCCGAGCGCTCTCATCCGCAGCTGCGCAGGCGCGCCCCGAAATCCGCCAGGGCGGCCCGGAAGGCGGGCGGTTCGTCGACGGTGAAGTCGACGTCGAGGAAGGCCAGGCTCAGCAGGAGCCACTCCCAGGTGTCGAGCCACAGCACCGCCTTGGTCCGTCGTTCGCCCAAGGACTCGAGCTCGGCCTCCTGGTATCGGAATGCGTCGGCCACGGCGGCCACCGGCGCCTCCACCGTGAGGACGACGCGCTCGCGGCGCTGATGGAGCCCTTCCTTGAGGTAGTCGATCGCGGTGCCGGCGGGCAGCGGCCTCGGCGCGAAGACGTCCGTCGAGGTTCGCAGGGCGGTGATCCGGTCGATGCGATAGACCCTCCAGTCGCGCCTGTCGCGGTCCCAGGCGAGCAGGTACCAGCGCAGGTTGAGGTGCATCTGCCGGTACGGTTCGACGCGCCGTGAAGTGACCTCGCCGTCCTTGCGTTCGTAGCGGAAACCGACGACCTGCCGATGCTCGATCGCGTCGGCCAGGTCGCCCAGGACCCCTGCGGTGGCGCTCGGGGCCGGGGCTGGGACGGTCTCCAAGCTCGCCCGCAGCCGCGCCGCCTGATATCGCGAGCGCTTCGGCAGATACTGCTCGATCTTGCCGTAGGCCCGGGTGGCCGCGTCGTCCAGACTGCCTTCGGCCGCGCTGCCGGTGGCGGCGAGGGCGGCCAGGCCGAGGAGGGTCGCGATCGCCTCGTCGTCGCCGAGCATGAGCGGCGGCAGGACGGCTCCAGCGGTGAGCCGGTAGTGGCCGCCCGGACCGGGCCGGGTCGCCACCGGGTATCCGTAACCGCGGAGACGATCAACGTCGCGCCGCACCGTTCGCGGGCTGACACCGAGTCGTGCGGCGAGCTCCTCGCCGCTGAACGACCGCCCGGTCTGGAGCGTGGTCAGCAGGGCGAGTGTGCGCTGAGTGACGTCGGCCATGCCATCATGATCGCGCAAATTGCGGACAGGTACCGGCCACATCTGGTCGTAGCGTCGATGTCATGACGAAGCGAATCCGTGTCCGAGGCGCTCGGACCAACAACTTGAAGTCCGTGGACGTGGACATCCCGCGCGGCAGCCTGGTCGTGTTCGTCGGCGTGTCGGGCTCGGGCAAGTCGTCGCTCGTGTTCGACACGATCGCCGCCGAGGCCGGCCATCAGCTGAACGAGACGTTCCCGCCGTTCGCTCGCAACCGGCTCCCCAAATGGAAGCGGCCCGA
Organism: Glycomyces halotolerans; assembly: GCF_054779575.1. Taxonomy (NCBI): domain Bacteria; kingdom Bacillati; phylum Actinomycetota; class Actinomycetes; order Glycomycetales; family Glycomycetaceae; genus Glycomyces; species Glycomyces halotolerans. Next base: position 245,450 of record NZ_BAAGXZ010000002.1, on the reverse strand, counting down.
AGCCGACGAGATCGAGGGGCTGTCCCCGGTGGTGCTGATCGATCAGCGCCGGATCGGCGGGAACGCCCGGTCCACGGTCGGCACGATCACCGATACCTGGACCTACCTGCGGCTGCTGTTCTCGCGGATCGGCACACCCCATGTGGGCGAGTCGAACCGATTCTCGTTCAACGACCCCGAAGGCATGTGTCCGACCTGCTCCGGACTCGGCGACATCGTGACGACCGCCGTCGACCGCGTCCTGGACCTGGACCGGTCACTCTCCCAAGGCGCCATCCTGGTGCCGGGCTTCGGCAGCGGCGGCTACTGGTATTCCCGGTACGCCGACATCGGCGGCTTCGAGGCCGACACTCCGCTCCGCGAGTGGACCGAGAGCGAGCGGCGCGCCCTGCTCTACGGTGGCGAGCACGCCGCCCGCCTCGGGACCAGGCCACCGGAGGATTACGAGGGCGTGGTGGAGCGGTTCGAGCGGATCTACCTGCGCACCGCCGACAACCTGTCCGACCGCAAGCGGGAGACCATCGCCCGGTTCACCCGCTCTGAGACCTGCCCCGACTGTCGCGGCGACCGCCTCAACGAGAAGGCTCGCAGCGCCACCGTCCTCGGTCGGACGATCGGGGAAATGGCCCTCATGGAGGCGACCGAGCTGGCCGAATTCGTGTCGCGCCTGAACGACCCGACTGTCGCACCTGTCACGGACGCACTCGTGGACCGGCTTCGGGCCATGATCACGATCGGACTCGGCTACCTGCATCTCGGACGCGCCACCACCAGCCTCTCCGGCGGTGAGTCGCAGCGGATCAAGACCGTCAGACACCTCGGCAGCAGCATGGTCGAGATGCTGTACATCTTCGACGAGCCCACCGTCGGCCTCCACCGGCACGACATCGACGCCATGACCACGCTGCTGCGGAAACTGCGCGACAAGGGCAACACCGTCCTCGTTGTAGAGCACGACCCCGCCGTCATGGCCATCGCCGACCAGATCGTCGAGATCGGCCCCGATGCCGGGGCCGACGGAGGGAGACTGGTCTTCCAAGGCACCTTCGAAGCACTGCGGACGGCGCACACCCTGACGTCGACGGCGCTTGCCGAGCGGGCGCCGCTCACGACCGAACCGAGAGCGCCGTCGGGCACGATCACGGTGAAAGAGGCTTCCCGCAACAATCTTCAGAACCTGACCGTCGACATCCCCACTGGAGTCCTCACCGTCCTCACCGGCGTCGCGGGCTCGGGCAAGTCCAGCCTCGCCGGGGAACTGGTCGACCAGCACGACGCGGTCGTCATCGACCAGAAGCCCGTCGGCACCAACCGCCGATCCACGCCGATCACCTACACCGGCATCGCCGCCGCCATCCGCAGGCTCTTCGCCAGGCGGACCGGGCTGCCCGCCGAACGCTTCAGCGCCAACTCCGACGGCGGTTGCCCCATGTGCAAGGGCCTCGGCGTCATCTATACCGACCTGGCCTTCATGGACGGTCACGAATCCGTCTGCGAGACCTGCGGCGGGAGGCGCTTCACCAGTGAGATGCTCCGCCATCGCGTCAACGGCCTGTCTATCGCCGACGTCGACGACCTCACCGTCGCCGATGCCATGGACCTGTTGCCGGACAAGGCGATCCGCGAGTCACTGCACCACCTGGAGCGGGTCGGGCTCGGCTATCTCCGCCTCGGCCAGCCGCTCACGACGCTCTCGGGCGGGGAATGCCAGCGCGTCAAGATCGCCAAGGCGCTGCGCGAGGCCGCCGAACCGACCCTCTACGTCCTCGACGAGCCCACCACCGGGCTGCACCTGCGCGACATCGACACCCTGGTCCAGGTCCTCGATCAGCTGGTCGATCGCGGGCACACCGTCATGGTCATCGAGCACAACCTCGACGTGATCCGACGAGCGGACTGGATCGTCGACCTCGGCCCGGGGCCGGGCAGGCACGGCGGCCGGGTCCTCTACGAAGGGCCGGTCGCGCAGATGAGCGGCACTGTCACTGCCGAAGCGCTCCTGGCGGGTCCGGAGTCGGAGCATCGGCATGTCGAGAACAGCATGAGCGGCCATCGAAACGATGACCGCTAATGTTCTCAATGTCCGTCTGTGGAGCCAAGGGGAATCGAACCCCTAACCTCCTGCTTGCAAAGCAGGTGCTCTGCCAATTGAGCTATAGCCCCGTACCCCCCTCGGGGGTCCTGCGATCCGTTCGAGTATCCCCGCCGAGCTCATCGCTCCAGCGAGGATACCCGGACCGCAGTGAGTTGGCTAACGCCTCGCCTCAGCGCACGTCCTCGGCGGAGGTGGTGGCCTCGTGCCACAGGGTGCGCTCGTCGTTGATGGACTTGACCTTCTTGGCGACCACCACGGCGACGGTCGCGACGCCGGCGACGATCAACACTTTCTTCCACATGAACCCAGGCCCCCTAATACCAGAGCTAGCCGCGTAGAGCAACGTCCGGTTCGACATTGCACGATGCGACACAGCATAGCGAACCGGCTCCTGTCCGACCGTCCGGCAGGCGTGTCCGACTCGGCAGTCGCCACGTGTACGAGGAGACCGCCGGCAGCACCGGGGTTCCTACGCAGGTTCGGTCGCGGTTCCGGTGCTTTCTTCAGGCGCGCCGCCCGGCCCGTGGGGGTTCGCGGCTCGCTTGCGCGCCCGGTAGGTCGCGGCCTTGACGCGGTTCCCGCACGCGTCCATTCCGCACCAGGTACGGCGTGCGCCGCGGGAGCGGTCGAGATAGAGGCGAGTGCAGCCGGGGCGACCGCACTCTTTGAGTCGGGCTCGGGGGTCGGCGAGCACCGCGATGCCGCTCCTGGCCATCTGGGCGAGCACCGCAGGGAGGTCTCCCGACACGCGCAGGCCCGCGTCACCGAGTTCGATCCTCGGCACCGGCCCGGCGGCCGCGTCGTTGATCACCTCGAGGCCGCGCGGATCGAAGGGCCTGTCGAGCAGCCGATCGAGCGCGAGCCGATAGGTCGCCTCCCGCAGGGCCAACGCGGACGCGAAGCCGGCGGCGTCGACGAAGACGCGGTCGGGGAGTTCGTCGCAGGCGTCGATCCACCGCTCGAGGTCCGCCGGGCCGGTCAAGAGGTCGACCGGTTCGTCCCGCCGGGACTCGACGGTGCCGGTCAGATCGAGCGCCGAGTTGCCGCTCACGAACGCGAATGCCACGTCACCATCTTGACAGGTGACGCTCTCTATGGCAAGATCGTCACCGTTTCAACCAGTGACGAGCGAACGGGCGGGTGCGCACATGGCCGAGATCGGCGACGTCGAGGTGATCGTCTTCGACGTCCTCGGCACCCTGGTCGACGAACCCCGCGGCCTCCGGGAGGCGATCCGCGAAGCGGTACCGGCGGCTGGCGACGCGGCGATCGAGGAGCTGCTCGCCCTGTGGCAACGGCATGTGGAGCTCGAGCAGCGTCGCATCGGGGTGGGGCGGCGCGCCTACGTCAGTACCGAGGTCCTCGACGGCGAGGCCGCCGATCGGGTCGCCGACCGTGCCGGACTGACCGACTCCGCGGCCATCACCAGGCTCGCCACGGCGGCGCAGCGACTGCCGCCATGGGCCGACTCCGCCGGCGCTCTCGAGCGGCTCGCACAACGGTTCACCGTGTTCGGGCTCTCCAACGCCGGCCGTACCGCTTTGCATGGACTGGGCGCGCACGCCGGGCTCCGCTGGCATCGAGCCCTGTCGGGTGAGACCGTCACGGCCTACAAGCCGGCGCCGGAGATCTACCGGTACGCCGTCGACACCGCCGGTCGCCCGCCCGAGCGGATCCTGATGGTGGCCGCCCACGCCTGGGACCTCCGCGGAGCTCGGGCGTGCGGCATGCGGACGGCTTACGTCCGGCGGCCCGCCGGGGATCCGCCGACGAGCACCGACCGCTTCGACCTGCGGTTTGAAGGACTGGATGATTTGGCGGACGCGCTGGGGGCCTAGCCTCGATCCGGCCGCGTTCGGCCCCGAATGAAAGAAACCCAGTCCGGCACCAGGCCTGGACTGGGATTCGTGTGGTGGGGCTAGATGGACTCGAACCATCGACCTCAGAGTTATCAGCTCTGCGCTCTAACCACCTGAGCTATAGCCCCGGGTTTTTCAGGATGCTGCGGGGAGTCTCGACTCTCCTGCGATCGGCGCCGCCTCATCGGCAACGCTGAGAAAGGTTACCCCACCAGGGGAGCGGAGGCGAACCCGGCCCCCTCGCAGCGACGGCCGTCACGGAGACGCGCATCGGCGGCTCCCCTTCGGAACGGCGACGGCCCGGGGGCCCCTTCGAAGGGCTCCCCGGGCCGTCGCCCGCTGGGCCTAGTCGCGTTCGGAGAGGGTCACCTCGATGCCGCCGACGAGGTCGGCGCACACGTTGTAGATGAAGGAGCCGAGCGTCGCCAGCGCCGTGAACAGGACCATGTTCACCACGCCCAGGAGCGCGGCCGCTCCTATGACGCCCTTGGCGGTGATGCGGATGTTCTCGGCGGCGACGCCGCTTTCGCCGTTGGTGCCCATGAGCATGGCGAGCATGTCGTTGACCGTGTCGAACACGCCCATCGCGTCGAGCGCGATGTAGAGGACCGTGGTGGCCACGACCATGACGATGAACAGCACGATGGAGACGGCGAAGGAGAACTTCATGACCGACCACGGGTCGATGCGCTTGAGTCGGAGCCGGGCGCGGCGCGGGCCGCGGGAGGCGGCCTGCGACACGGCGGCCCTGGCCGCTCGGACCGCGTCGGCGACGCGCGTGGAACTGGTGACGTTCGCGGCCGGCGCGGGCGGCGGATCGACTTCGGGGACCTCGTCGGGTGTCACCGGCGGCGGCAGCATTCCCGGCGGGCGTCGGATGGTCAGCGTTTTGTCCTCGTCGGCCGCGGACGAGTCCGAAGACGCCTCGACGGCGTCGTCGCCGTCGTCCGTCTTCGACTGCTCGACCGGATCGGGCGTCTCCTCGACGTCCTCGCGTTCGGTCTCCGCAGCGGTGGCCTTCGCTTCCGTCATCTACTCGTCCTGCCCATCATCGGGTTCTTCGGCGCTCTTGGTGATTGCGAGCAGCGAGACCTCGTCCGGCAGGTCGATCAGTTTGACTCCCATGGTGTTCCGGTCCGTGGTTCGGCGGACCGGCTTCGCCGGTGTCCTGATGACGCCTCCTTCCGAGGTGATCGCGAACAGCTCGTCGTCCGGCGTCACCGACAGCGCACCTACCAGATCGCCGCGTCGTTCCGTGATCTTCGCTGTCAAAACGCCCTTTCCACCGCGGCCCTGCTGCGGGTACGCCTCGACCGGAGTCCTCTTCGCGTATCCGCGGCTGGTCGCCACGAGGATGTCCATATTATCGCGCAGCACGATCATGGTGAGCAATTCGTCATCACCAACGAATCGCATCCCTATAACACCGCTGGTGGCGCGGCCCATGGGTCGCAGGGATTCGTCGGAGGCGATGAAGCGGATCGACTGCGCCTTGCGCGAGACGAGCAGCAGGTCGTCGCTGGAGTCGATGAGCGCCGCGCCGACCAGTTCGTCGCCGTCGCGCAGGTTGATGCCGACGATGCCGCCGGTGCGCGGGGAGTCGAAGTCGGAGAGGCGGCTCTTCTTGACCAGGCCGTCCCGCGTGGCGAGCACGAGGTACGGGGTCTGCTCGTAGGACTGGAGCTGGATGACCTGGGCGATGGTCTCGTCGGGCTGGAAGGCCAGGACGTTCGCCACGTGCTGGCCGCGCGCGGTGCGGCTGGCCTCGGGCAGCTCGTACGCCTTGGCCCGGTAGACGCGGCCCTTGTTGGTGAAGAACAGGATCCAGTCGTGCGTGGTGCACACGAAGAAGTGGCTGACGATGTCGTCCTGCTTGAGCTGCGCGCCCTGGACGCCCTTGCCGCCGCGCTTCTGCGAGCGGAAGGAGTCGGTCTTGGTGCGCTTGACGTAGCCACCGTGTGTGATGGTCACCACAATGTCTTCGCGGGCGATGAGGTCTTCCATCGACACCTCGCCGGCGTCGGGGAGGATCTGCGTGCGCCGCTCGTCGCCCCAGCGCTGCACCACCGCGGACAGCTCGTCCCTGACGATCGAGCGCTGCCGCTCGGGCCGGGCCAGGATGTCGTTGAAGTCGGCGATCTTCGTCTCGATCTCACCGAGTTCGTCGACGATGCGCTGCCGCTCCAGGGCGGCCAGGCGCCGCAGCTGCATGTCGAGGATCGCCGTCGCCTGGATCTCGTCGACGTCGAGCAGGTCCATCAGGCCCGCCTTCGACTCCTCGGCCGACGGCGAGCGGCGGATGAGCGCGATCGTCTCGTCGAGCAGGTCGAGCGCCTTGGCCAGACCGCGCAGGATGTGGGCCCGCTCCTCGGCCTTGCGCAGCCGGTACTGGGTGCGGCGGACGATGACGTCGATCTGGTGGGCCACGTAGTAGCGCACCATCTGCGCCAGGTTCAGCGTGCGCGGCACCCCGTCGACCAGGGCCAGCATGTTCGCGCCGAAGGTCTCCTGCAGCTGCGTGTGCTTGTACAGGTTGTTGAGCACGACCTTCGGGACCGCGTCGCGCTTGAGGATGATGACCAGTCGCATGCCGGTGCGGCCCGAGGACTCGTCGCGGATGTCGGCGATGCCGACGAGCTTGCCGTCCTTGACCAGCTCCGCGATCCTCTCGGCCAGGTTGTCGGGGTTGACCTGGTACGGCATCTCGGTGACGACCAGGCAGGCGCGCCCCTTGTTGTCCTCCTCGACCTCGACGACGGCGCGCATCTTGATCGAACCGCGCCCGGTCCGGTAGGCGTCCTCGATGGCCGCGCGGCCCAGGATCGTGGCGCCGGTCGGGAAGTCCGGGCCGGTGACGATGCCGAGCAGCGCCTCCAGAGCCTCCTCCTCGGTCGACTCCGGGTGGTCCAGGCACCAGTTGACGGCCTCGGCGACCTCGCGCAGGTTGTGCGGCGGGATCTTGGTGGCCATGCCGACCGCGATGCCCTCGGAGCCGTTGATGAGGAGGTTCGGGATGCGGGAGGGCAGGATCGTCGGCTCGGTGGTCTTGCCGTCGTAGTTCGGCTCGAAGTCCACCGACTCCTCGTCGATGTCGCGCAGCATCTCCATCGCGAGCGGATCGAGCCGGCACTCGGTGTACCGCATCGCGGCGGCCGGGTCGTTGCCCGGGGAGCCGAAGTTGCCCTGGCCGTCGATGAGCGGGTACCGCAGGCTCCAGTGCTGGGCCATGCGGACCAGCGAGTCGTAGATCGCCGAGTCGCCGTGGGGGTGGTACTGGCCCATGACGTCGCCGATGACGCGGGAGCACTTGACGTAGCCCCGGTCGGCCCGGTACCCGCCGTCGTACATCCCGTAGAGGATCTTGCGGTGGACGGGCTTGAGGCCGTCGCGCACGTCCGGCAGCGCCCGGCCCACGATGACGCTCATGGCGTAGTCGAGGTAGGAGCGCTGCATCTCCACCTCGATGCCGACCGGGTCGATGCGGCCGTGGCTCTCCAGTTGCTCCAGGTCTTGGTTGTTCTCAGGCACCAGTGCTTCCTCGCTCTGTAAGACGGATCGTGTGCGGGCTCCGCCCGCTGATGTCGGGCCCCACGGCTAGATGTCCAAGAAGCGGACGTCCTTGGCGTTCTCCTGGATGAAGCGGCGGCGACTCTCCACGTCCTCACCCATCAGGACGCTGAACAGCTCGTCCGCGGTTGCCGCGTCGTCGAGCTGAACCTGCAGCAGGTTGCGGCGGACGGGGTCCATCGTCGTCTCCCACAGCTCGGTGTAGTTCATCTCGCCCAGACCCTTGTAGCGCTGCACGCCGTCGGACCGGCGCGGATCGGGCTTGCCCTGGGCGACGCCCTCTTCGATGATCCGGTTGCGTTCGGCGTCGGAGTAGGCGTAGGAGACCAGGTCGCCCTTCTTGTTCCACTTGATCTTGTACAGCGGCGGCTGGCTCATGTAGACGTGGCCGAGCTCGATGAGCGGGCGCATGAAGCGGAACAGGAGCGTCAGCAGCAGCGTGTTGATGTGGTGGCCGTCGACGTCGGCGTCGGACATCAGGATGATCTTGTGGTACCTGAGCCGCTCGATGTCGAACTCCTCGTGGATGCCGGTGCCCAGCGCGGTGATCATGCCCTGGACCTCGTTGTTCTTGAGGATCTTGTCGAGGCGGGCCTTCTCCACGTTGAGGATCTTGCCGCGGATGGGCATGATCGCCTGGGTGCGCGGGTTGCGTCCCTGCTTGGCCGAGCCGCCGGCCGAGTCGCCCTCGACGACGAACATCTCGCACTCTTCGGGGTTGGTCGACTGGCAGTCGGCCAGTTTGCCGGGCATCGAGGAGGTCTCCAGCAGGCTCTTGCGCCGCGCGAGCTTGCGGGCCTGCGCGGCGGCCTTGCGAGCCTGGGCCGCGCTGGAGGCCTTCTGGACGATCTGCTTGGCCTCCTTGGGGTGGCGGTCGAGCCAGTCGGGAAGCCACTCGTTGCAGATCCGCTGCACGAAGCCGCGGATCTCGGTGTTGCCGAGTTTGGTCTTGGTCTGGCCCTCGAACTGCGGCTCGCGGAGCTTGACCGAGATGATCGCGGCCAGTCCTTCGCGGATGTCGTCGCCGGAGAGCCGGTCCTTCTCGCTCTTGAGGATCTTCTTCTCCAGGCCGTACTTGTTGACCGCGTTCGTCAGCGCCGCCCGGAAGCCCTCCTCGTGGGTGCCGCCCTCGTGGGTGTTGATCGTGTTGGCGAAGGTGTAGACCGATTCGCCGTACGACTCGTTCCACTGCATGGCCACTTCGAGGGACTGCTGGTCCTCCTCGGCGGAGAAGGACACGACGGTCGGGTGGATCGCGTTCTTCGAGACGTTCAGGTGCCGCACGAAGTCGGCGATGCCCTCGTCGTACTTGAAGCGGACCTCCTTGATCCGGCCCTCTTCGTCGGTGTGGTCGGGGCGCTCGTCGCGGAAGGTGATCGCCAGGCCCTTGTTGAGGAAGGCCATCTCCTGGAGGCGACGGTAGATCGTCTTGTAGTCGAACTCGAGGGTCTCGAAGATGTCGCCGTCGGGCCAGAAGCAGACGATGGTCCCGGTCGCGTCGGTCGGCTCTCCCTTCTCCAGCGGCCCCGGCTGCGCGTTCTTGTACTCCTGGCGCCACACGTGGCCGTCGCGGCGGATCTCGACCGAGAGACGAGTGGAGAGGGCGTTGACCACCGAGACGCCGACGCCGTGGAGACCGCCGGAGACGGCGTAGGTCTGGGAGTCGAACTTGCCGCCGGCGTGGAGGACGGTCAGCGCGACCTCGACGCCCGGCTTCTTGAGCTTCGGGTGAAGGTCGACCGGGAAGCCGCGGCCGTTGTCGGTGACGCGGATCCCGCCGTCGGAGAGGAGGGTGACGTCGATGTCGGTGCAGTACCCGGCGAGCGCTTCATCGACGGAGTTGTCGACGACCTCTTGCAGGAGGTGGTGCAGGCCCCGCTCACCGGTCGAGCCGATGTACATGCCCGGGCGCTTCCTGACCGCCTCGAGGCCTTCGAGGACTGTCAGCGAACTGGCGCTGTACTCGTCCTTCTTCTTCGCCGCCACCGGCAACTCCTTCTGTCGTCGTTCACGGTCGGTGAGAAAGGTAGTCCACGGGTGTGACACTTTCAGCCGTATGGCCGTTCTATGACCCTGTGCGTGCGTTCCGGCCCGTTCTCACCAAGGGGGCGGCCCGCGCGCACTGTCCGCACCGACCGCCCGCATCGAGGCCCGCACAGCTCGTGAACGGGCCTGGCATCACCCGTCAAGTCTACTGCGCCCGGGCCCCGAAACCGCCTCCTCTGCGGCGTGATGTCGTCACAGTCGCATCGAGAGGCGAGGACATGAACCCCCCTACGGACCTAGGGGCGTCCGGCTTCAGAACGTGTCACGGGAGCCATTAAACCGTACTCGCCTGGGTCCATAGGAACGAGTCGGCTGTTTGGGCCCTACGATCTTCAAGCGCTTGACCACGCCCGGACCGAGCGCGGCGGTGATCTTGCCGTAGATCTGCCGCGAGAGCAGGCGCAGCTGCGTGGCCCAGGCGGTCGATTCGGCCACCACCAGCAGCTCCCCGTCGACCAGCTGCTCGGGACGGCAGTGGGCGGCGATGTCGGGACCGACGATCTCGCTCCAGCGGCCGAACACCGAGGCGTTCGACACCTTCCCGGTCCAGCCACGCTTGCGGACGACCTGCCCGAGGAGCGCGCCGATCGACTCGGGGTCGCGCTTGTCCGGTCCCGGCCCCGACCACTCCTTGCGAAACCGGGGGTTGTCGGAGCGGCCCCTGCGGGGCCTGGGCCTTGAGTCAAAGGACACGTCGGATCTCCCCTTCCCACACGTCGAAGCGCGCGCCGGTGAGGCGTTCGGGAACGTCGTCGGCGACCGCGCAGGTGATGACGGTCTGCTCGGCGGCCTCGGCGTACTCGGCCAGGCGTTCGCGGCGGGTGGTGTCGAGTTCGGCGAACACGTCGTCGAGGATCAGGATGGGCGCCGCGCCGTCGCCCCGCAGGAGCTCGAACGCGCCCAGGCGCATCGCCAGCGCCACCGACCAGGTCTCGCCGTGCGAGGCGTAGCCCTTGACCGGCAGGGACCCGAGGGTCAACTCGATGTCGTCGCGGTGCGGGCCGACGAGGGTGGTGCCCCGCTCGACCTCCTTGGCCCGGGCCCCGGCCAGCGCGGCCGAGAGCCGCGCGGTGAGGACCTCCCGGTCGGCGGTGAGGTCGTCGCCGAGCTCGGAGGTGTATTCGAGTGTGACTTCGGAGCGGCCGTCGGCGATGCGGGTATGGGCCTTGGCGACCGGTTCGACGAGGTCGGCCAGCAGCGCGAGCCGTCCGGCCAGGAGTTCGGCGCCGTGTTCGGACAGGTGCGCGTCCCAGGCGTCGAGGGTCGCCAGTTCGGCCGAGCCGGGTCCGCGGCCTCCGGTCTTCTTGGCGAGGTAGGCGGTGCGCAGGAGGGTGTTGCGCTGTTTGAGGACGCGCTCGTAGTCGGCGCGGACGCCGGCGAATCGCGGGTAGCGGGAGCACAGCAGCTCGTCGAGGTACCGCCGCCGCACCGACGGTTCGCCGCGCACGAGCGCGAGGTCCTCGGGGGCGAAGGCGACGGCCTTGAGGGCGCCGATGAGGTCGCGCGGCCGGGTCAGCGGGCTCTTGTTGAGCCGCGCCCGGTTGGATCTGCCGGGCACGATCGCCAGTTCGGCGACCAGTCGGCGGGAGTCGGCGACGATCTCGGCGCGGATGACGGCCTGCTCGGCGCCGGAGCGCACCAGCGGGGCGTCGCTGGAGACGCGGTGCGAGCGGAGGTTGGCGAGGTAGATCAGGGCCTCGACGAGGTTGGTCTTGCCGTGGCCGTTGGGGCCCACCAGGATCGATGGGCCCTCGTCGAGCGCGATCTGGGCGTGCGCGTAGGACCTGAAGTCGTTGAGTTGCAGCTGTCGTACACGCACGCCCCTATTGTGCCGCCTCGCCGCCTCGCACGGTCGCGGTGGCCTCGACTCGGTCGGGCTCCGCACGTTCGCGGGTCGCTATTCGGGCCGGACGGCGTGGCCGCCGAACTGGTTGCGGAGGGCCGCGACGGCCTTCATGGCCGGGGAGTCGTCCTGCCGGGAGGCGTAGCGGGCGAACAGGGAGTCGGCGATGGCCGGGAGCGGCACCCGGAGGCGGATGGCCTCTTCGACCGTCCAGCGTCCTTCGCCGGAGTCCTCGACCCAGCCGCGGATGTCGGCGAGCTCGGGGTCCTCGTCGAGGGCGCGGTCGAGCAGGTCGAGCAGCCAGGAGCGGATGACGGTGCCCGAGCGCCAGGATTTGATCACGGCTGGCACGTCGTCGACGTGTTCGGAGGCCTCGAGCAGTTCGTAGCCCTCGGCGTAGGCCTCCATCATCGCGTACTCGATGCCGTTGTGGACCATCTTGGCGTAGTGGCCGGCGCCGACGCCGCCGGCGTGGACGAGGCCGTACTCGCCTTCGGGTTTGAGCGCTTCGAAGATCGGCGTCAGGTGCTGGACGTCGGCTTTGGATCCGCCGACCATGAGGGCGTAGCCCTCGGTGAAGCCCCAGACGCCGCCGGAGACGCCGACGTCGACGTAGCCGATGCCGTGCTCGGAGAGGAGCCGGGCGTGCTCGGCGTCGTCGGTGAACCGGGAGTTGCCGCCGTCGACGACGACGTCGCCGCTGGTGAGCAGTCCGGCGAGTTCGGCGATGGTGGAGCGGGTGGGCTCGCCGGCGGGGACCATGACCCAGATCGCACGGGGCGCGTCGAGCGCCTCGACGAGTTCGGCCGGCGAGCCGACGTCGGTTTTGCCGGGGTCGCGGTCGTAGCCGACGACCTGGTGCCCGACTTCTTCGAGCCGCGACTTCATGTTGCCGCCCATCCTGCCGAGCCCGATCATGCCCAGTTGCACGTCGTGCCCCCTTCCACATGCTCAGCGTCGTCAGAGCGCCACATTGGAGCGCGTCGTCCTCGGCGGAGCCCGCGGCTCCGCTTCGGTGCTGTGCCCCTTAGGCGTCCCAACGCAATGGTTGCAGCATGTAGAGGTAACCGTCGTAGTTTGTGTCAGATTCCTCATCTTCGGGCGCGGGCTCCCCGGTCATCACGACCGGCTTGCCGAGTTCGTTCATCTTGAACGCCGTGTAGGGCGCGTCGACGACCGAGAGCCCGTCGAGCAGGTAGGCGGGGTTGAAGGCGATCTTGCCGGACTCGCCGGTGAAGGTGCAGTCCATCGCCTCGCTGGCCTTGGCGTCCTCGGCGCCGCCGGCTTCGACGATGAGGCCGTCCTCGTCGAACGAGAGCCGGATCGGGGAGTTGCGGTCGCCGACGAGTGCGACGCGGCGGGCGACCTCGATCAGGTCGGAGGTCTTGACCCGCAGCGTGGTGGTGTACGAGGTCGCCAGGAGGCTGCGCAGAGGCGGCAGTTGGCCGTCGAGGACGCGGGAGGTGGTGTGGCGGCCTCCGGCGGTGAAGCCGACCATGCCGGGCGCGCCGTCGGTTCCCGTCGGGACCGCGATGGTGACCGGTCCCGACATGGAACCGAAGGTGCGGGCGGTGTCGGCGAGGGCCTTGGCCGGGACCAGGACGGTGACGTCGAGGTCGGTTCGGCCCGGCTCCCAGGCGGAGTCGCGGATCGCCATGCGGTAGCGGTCGGTGGCGAGGAAGCCGATGCCGCCGCCGGTCATCTCGATCTGGACGCCGGTCATGGTCGGGAGGGTCTCGTCCTTGCCCGCGGCGATGGCGGTCTGCGAGACGGCCCGGGCGAACTGCTCGGCGTCGATGGTGCCGATGGCCTCGGGCATCTGCGGCAGGCTCGGGTAGTCCTCCAGCGGCATGGTCGGCAGCGTGAATCGCGCCGAGCCGCAGGTGAGTTCGGCGTGGGGGCCGTCGACGGTGAAGTCGACCGGCTTGTGCGGCAAGGCTTTGACGATCTCGGCGAGGAGCTTGCCCGAGACCAGGGCGGTGCCGGGGGACTCTCCGGTGACCTCGACGCTGACGCGGGTGGAGATCTCGTAGTCGAAACCGGAGATGGTCAGCTTGCCATCGTCGACCGACAGACGGGCGCCGGCGAGCACGGGGACGGACGGCCGGGCCGGGAGGCTCTTGGCGGTCCAGGAGACCGCGTCGGCGAAGGTGTCTCGATCAACTTGGAACTTCATGGCGATCTCGCTCCTCATCTGGCTGATGCCTGGTTGTTCACAGCGCTATTACTAATGAACTCTCTATAGATATAACTGTCGTCGTAGTCGTCGGTGCTGTGGATACTGTGGAAAACCCGGCTTTTCCCTGCTAGACATCGATATGGGCCTGTGGACGAGCTGTGGAGAACCTGTGGACGAATCGGCAGTTTATCCACAGGTTCGGAGAACCGGGGAGTTTTCCACATCTCGTCCACAGCCGTTTCCACAGCTTTTCCACAGGTTCTCCACAGGGTTGTACACAGGGAAAACGCGAGCTCATTTTGCATTACGCGGCGCTTTCCACATGTCGTCCACAGCTTGTCCACAGAAAATCGAGTTTTTCCACAGCTTTTCCACAACTTTGTCCACAGGGGCGTTCATTCGTCGGTGTGTTTCAAACGATTGGTCAATTCGGCGATCTGGTTGTAGAGGGCCCTGCGCTCGGCCATCTGCTTGCGGATCTTCTTATTGGCGTGCATCACCGTGGTGTGGTCCCGGCCGCCGAATGCCTGCCCGATCCGCGGCAGCGACAGGTCGGTCAGCTCCCGGCACAGGTACATCGCGACCTGCCGGGCGTTGACGAGCACCCGCGAGCGCGAGTTGCCCTTGAGGTCGGCCGCCTGGACGCCGAAGTAGTCCGCGGTGGCCTGCATGATCTGGTCGACGGTGACCTCCGGGGTCTGGCCGCCCTCGGGGATGAAATCGTGCAGGACCTCCTCGGCCAGCCCGAGGTCGACCGGCTTGCGGTTGAGGCTCGCGTAGGCGGTCACCCGGATCAGCGCGCCCTCGAGCTCGCGGATCGAGTGGTGGATCTGCGAGGCGATGAACTCCACCGCGTCGGTGGGCACGTTGAGCCCGTCCTGAACGGCCTTCTTGCGGAGGATCGCGATGCGCGTCTCGAGGTCCGGCGGCTGGATGTCGGCCAGCAGTCCCCACTCGAAGCGGGTGCGCAGCCGGTCCTCGAGGGTCTGGAGCTGCTTGGGCGAGCGGTCCGAGGAGATCACCAGCTGCTTGTTGGCGTTGTGCAGCGCGTTGAAGGTGTGGAAGAACTCCTCCTGCGTGCGTTCGCGGTCCATCAGGAACTGGATGTCGTCGATGAGCAGGATGTCGACGTCCCGGTACCGGCGTTGGAAGGCCTGCTGGCGACGGTCCGACAGCGAGTTGATGAAGTCGTTGGTGAACTCCTCGGTGGTCACGTAGCGCACCGAGGAGGCGGTGCCCAAGTCGTGCGCGTAGTGGCCGACCGCGTGGAGCAGGTGGGTCTTGCCCAGCCCGGAGCCGCCGTAGATGAACAGCGGGTTGTAGGCCTTCGCGGGCGCCTCGGCCACGGCGAAGGCGGCCGCGTGCGCGAACCGGTTGGAGGAGCCGATCACGAAGGTGTCGAAGTTGTAGCGCGGATTGAGCCGGCCGATGCCGTCCACCGGATCGGCCGACGGGGCGGCCTTCGAGGTCTTCGATACGCCGCCGCGGCGCTCGGGGTCGGGATCGGCGTTGGGCGGCGGGGCCACCGGCGGTCCGGCGGTGTTCGACTCGGCCGCCCGGGCCTGCGCGTGAGCCTCGGTCTCCTCGTGGTGCGGCTGCTGCTGCGGAATGGACGGCGTCTCGTTCCCGGAGGTCTCCTCGGCGCGAGGGCGCGGGGCCGTTTCGCGGCGCTCGGTCGGCGACTCGGCGTCGGCCGGTGCTTCCGCGGGGCGCCGCCGCTGCTGCGGCGTGTGCTCCCCGGCGCGGAAGGCGTCGGTGTCGAACAGGCTCGGCGGGCCGGGCCCGTCGCCCTCGTCTCCGTGGCCCGGCTGGGCGACCGGGTCGGTCTTCGGCATGTGGAAGATGAGCGTGTCGTCGGACGGCTGCGGGCGGGTCGGCTCCGGCTCGGGCTCGGACGGCGCGTCCCCGCTGTTGTCCTGCATCGTGACGGCGATCTGCGTCGGCTGGCCGAGTCGGCGGGAGAGCGACTCGCTGATGGGGTCGCGGAGCTTGGACTCGTAGGCGGCCCGTGCGAACTTGTTCGGCGCGGCGATGATGAACGTGCCGTTCACCGCCACCACCGGCAACGTCAGCCGCATCCACGCCTGCTGCTGGCGGGTCAGCACCGACGCCTCCGTCAGCTCGGCCGTCACCGCCGACCAGACTGCCGACAGATCTTGGTCGGTCACCTTCGCGATCCCTCACTCTGCTCGTCGTCGTCCCCGCATGCGTCGACGCGACGTGCGATAGACTTCTGAACTCAATCGGCCCGAACCCGGTGTCCACGAGGCCGTCGATCCACACTTCGTTCACGCGGTCACCCGCAGTGCGTCTTAGCAGTTTTCCACAGGTTATCCACAGGCACGCACCTGGCCTGTGCATGTCGGCCGCGTGTGACGAACCCGCTTCGAACATGGCTTTGAGCTGCTGTTTTGCATGCTCTGACGAGTGATCGCATTGCGGGAGCGCCGATCGCGTCCACCGATCGGGGGAAGTTATCCACAGGCTGGTGATCGAGCTGTTCACGGCTGTGGAAAGTGCCTGTGCACAGGCCCGGTCACCTCGAGGCCATCCGCCGGAGCGACCCGCCCGGCCGCGAGTAACATGATCGAGTTGCCCTCCTGAGCAGAGGGGCGTGCCACACCCGCTGTCCGCGACCGCGGCGTCACGTGAAAGCCCTGCTAGGCTGAACGTTGCGTCCCGGATGCCGCGAATCGCGTGGCCCGCGTCCAGCGCGGTGGCGACGCAATCGCAATCAGAGACGTATTGGGAGTGTTCCGACGTGAGCAAGCGCACCTACCAGCCGAACAACCGCCGGCGCAAGCGCACCCACGGCTTCCGGCTGCGCATGCGCACCCGTGCCGGGCGCGCCATCATCAACGCCCGCCGCCGCAAGGGCCGCAAGAGCCTGACGGTCTGAGCGGTCGAGCGCTCGCCGAGCGCTCGACGCTCGGCAGGTCCACGGCTAGCTTCGCCGAAAGTGACGTGATCCAGTTGCTGCCAGCCGAGGCGCGCATTCGCCGCAGCCGGGACTTCAGCACGGTGCTGAGGCGGGGCCGCCGAGCCGCCCGAGGCGGCGTCGTCGTCCACTGGGCCCCCGGCCCGGACGCCGACGCGGAGCAGACGACACCGTCCGATGCCGAACCATCCTCGGCACGGGCGGGTTTTGTCGTCTCCAAGGCCGTCGGCAACGCCGTGGTCCGCAACCGGGTGAAGCGTCGGCTGCGACACGCGGTCGCCGACCAGATGCGCTCTTGGCCGCCGGGAACGGACGTGGTGGTGCGGGCCACGCCGAAGGCCGCCGAGCGCGACTTCTCGCAACTGAACGCCGATCTGGCCGACGCGGTGTCATCGGCCCGGCGGGGCAAGGCGAAGCGGAGCCGAGGCTCCGGCGCGAAGGCGCCCGATACCGGTTCCCACCGGGGCGGATCATGATCGCCCGGGCCTCGGGCATCACCACCCGAGCGCTGAGTCTGCCGATTGTCGCGTACCGTCGGTGGGTAAGCCCGGCGATACCCAACCGGTGCCGCTTCTACCCCAGTTGCAGCGCATATACCCTTGAGGCGCTGTCCCGTCACGGCCCGGTCCGTGGCATATGGTTGAGCCTGCGGCGACTGGGACGGTGCCACCCCTTCCACCCGGGAGGCTACGACCCGGTGCCTCCTCCGCGGCGAAGCCCGCGACCCGCGGACGAGCCGCCTGTTGGTATTGAGACGACTGGAGTCCGTCAGTGAGCTTGCACTGGATCTACATCGGCGTATCGTGGCTGCTGCTGCGGTGGCACGACCTTTGGAGCAGCCTGTTCAACGGCGCCGAGGCGCTGGCCACCGACTGGGCGTGGGTCCTGGCGATCGTGTGCCTGGTCATCACGCTCCGCGTGGTGATGTTCCCGCTGTTCGTGAAGCAGATCCGGTCCCAACGGGCGATGCAGAAACTGGCTCCCGAGATCAAGGCGCTGCAGGAGCGCTACAAGGGCGACCGGGAGACGCTCCAGCGGGAGATGATGGAGCTCTACCGCAAGGAGAAGGCCAACCCGCTCATGGGCTGCCTTCCGATCCTGCTCCAGGCTCCGGTCTTCCTGGGACTGTTCTGGGTGCTGCGCCGTCCCGATCCTGAGCAGACGCTCAACACCGACCTCTACGGCTGGTCCGGCTACAACGATGGTCCGGACTCGCACTGGAACACCTACATCGAGGCGAAGCTGTTCGGCGCGCCCTTCTGGTCGTCGCTGGGCACCTCCGGCAGCGAGATCGAAGCGGTCGGCGCCGATCCGCTCGTCGTGCGGATCGTGGCGGTCGTGCTCATCGCCGCCATGATCGTCACCACATTCCTGACCACGCGTCAGATGATCCTCAAGACCGGTTGGTCCGAGGACCCGAACCAGCGGATGATCCAGAAGGTCATGCTGTACGGCATCCCGGCGATCCTCGTCTTCTCGGGCGCCATCTTCTCCATCGGCGTGGTCATCTACTGGACCGTGAACAACCTCTTCTCGCTGGGACAGCAGCAGTACGTGCTGCGCAAGTACCCGCCGCCGCAGCAGAACTCCGCGACCAAGCCGCCGAAGCCCGGCTCGAAGGCGCACGAGAAGATGCTCCAGGAAGAGCGCGAGGCCGAACAGCGCCGCAAGTCCCTGGCTCCCAAGCCGGGGCAGAAGCCGAAGCAGTCCAAGTCGCCGAACCACGGTCCGCAGAACAAGACCGGTGACTCGGGCAAACCGAACGGCAAGCCGACCGGGCCCGGTTCGGGCAAGAACCTCTCCCGCTCCGAGCGCATCGCCAGGGCCAAGAAGGTCAGCGGCGCTCAGCAGGCTGGGAAGAAGAAAAAAGGCAAGGGGGGCGGCTCGCGCGCCGCATAAGCGGGTGCGGGCCAGCCGCGATGGGGCAAACTAGGCTTGCAACTAGTGATGGGACATAGTTAACGATTATGGGAGCAACGGTGCGGGAGGACGAGGTGGCCTCCGAAGACGAACTGTTCGAGCAGAGCGAAGTGGCGGCCGACTACATGGAAGGCCTGTTGGACATCCTCGACCTCGATGGTGACATCGACGAGCTCGTGGTCGGCGATCGCCCGCAGGTCGAGATCGTCGGGGCCGACCTCGGCGACCTGGTGGGGGCGAAGGGGCAGACCCTCGAGGCGCTGCAGGAGCTGTGCCGACTGGCGGTGTACCGCAAGACCGGTGACCATTCCCGGCTGATGCTCGACATCGGCGGTTACCGCGCGGGTCGCCGGAAGAAGCTGGCCGATCTGGCCGAGCGTACGGCGAAGAAGGTCATCGAGACCGGCGAAGTGGTCAAGCTCGACCCGATGAGCGCCTTCGAACGCAAGTGCGTCCACGACGTCATCAACGCCACCGCCGGCGTCGAGAGCGAGTCCGAGGGCGCCGAGCCGCGCCGTCGGGTCGTGGTCAAGCCGGAGTAGCGCCGTGCAGATCGATGACTCGCCGACGTCGCCAAGAGGAAGCGCATGAGTCGGGAGCCACTGAGCTCTGAAGACCTGGAGGCCAATGTTTCACGTGAAACATTGGCCTCTGTTTTCGGTGACGACGCAGACCGGATCCAGCAGGCCCGCGATTACGTCGGCCTGCTGCGGACCGTGGGCATCGAGCGCGGTCTCATCGGACCGCGGGAGGTGCCGCGACTCTGGGGCCGCCACGTGCTCAACAGCGCGGTGATCGGCGAGCTCATCGACGCCGACGCCGATGTGGTCGACGTCGGCTCGGGTGCGGGCCTGCCAGGCATCCCGTTGGCGCTGGCCAGACCCGATCTGTGGGTGACGCTCGTCGAGCCGATGCAGCGCCGGGTGCACTTCCTCGAGGAGGTCGTCGATGCGCTCGGCCTCGACAACGTCGAAGTGCTGCGCGCCAGGGCCGAGGAGGTGTCGCCGCGGGGACGCGCCGACACCGTGGTCTCGAGAGCCGTTGCGCCGCTCGGGAAACTGGCCCGATGGTGCCTGCCGCTGGCGCGGCCCGGCGGGCTGATGCTGGCGATCAAGGGACAGAGCGCCGCCGAGGAAATCGAGCGCGACGACCGGCAGATCGCGACCGCAGGCGGTGGTGGCGCGACGGTCGAGGTGTGCGGCGCCTCGAAGCTCGCCGATCCGGTCTTCACCGTCCCCACAACGGTAGTGCGCGTTCCCCGAGTCCGATAGCCTCGCCGCGCGATCCGACGGACGCTGCCCACTCCCGAGAACACCCCACGCGCGGACGGCATCTCGCTGTGCGGTCGCCGGTGTCAAACTGTCTGAACGACCGACTTCCTTGGGGCATAAGCAAGCCGATGTGTATCGAACGGAATCCTGAATCGTGACGGCGACGTTGTTCGGTGTCTTGGGCTAGTGTATGGCTCGTAAGCTTCTCCAAGAACGGGGTCGATGTTTCACGTGAAACATCCGGCCCGTAATCTGTGGCGGTGAATGTGCGCGACCCCCTTCCTCCAGAAGATCGTGAACACCAGACCTCTCTCGGCGGCGACACTCCGGCTGAGCGCCGTATCAAGGACGTCCTCGACGCCGCTGTGAGCGAAGAGCAGGCGACCCCCCGGCGGTATCGCTACCGAGAAACTTCACAGTCGCCGGGTGGCGAAGCCCTGCCGTACGGGACAGTTGGTTCAGAATCGGTCTCTAGGAAGACCGGCGATACCGATCCGGTCTTCCGCAGCCAAAACGATCTGTCGAACGACGGCGGGGAACGGGACGGGATGCGCAGGTCCACATCGAAACGAAGCAGGTCCGGACGTCACACCGCGCCGGAGGCGGCCGCCTCCGGCGCGGGACTGAGCTCGGCCGCCGCCGACCCGGTAGCCGAAGCGGCGGGAACCCCCGTGTTCGCAGCGGAACCTGGTGCCGCTTCGGCCGGATACGACGGCGGCGAGGAGTCCACCGCGCTCGACGAGCGCGGGGAGGTCCCGCAGCAGACGAATCCGATCGAGGACGATCTACCACTGGCCCGAGAGGCGCAGCGCGCGGTTCGGATTCTGAATCCCGCGGGCTCGGTCTTGATGCCGCGGCCGCCGCGCCGGCGGGTCATCGCGGTGGCCAATCAGAAAGGCGGCGTCGGCAAGACCACGAGCGCGGTCAACTTGGCGGTCGCGCTCGCGCTGCACGGCAATCGCGTGATGGTCGTCGACCTCGACCCGCAGGGGAACGCCTCGACCGGTCTCGGCGTCGAGCACGGCGCCGGCACGCCGAGCGTCTACGAGGCGCTCGTCGACAGCATGCCGCTGGAGGAGATCGCACAGCGCGTCGACGGCATTCCGGGGCTCTCCTGCATTCCGGCGACCATCGACCTCGCCGGGGCCGAGGTCGAGCTGGTCAATGTCGTTGCACGTGAAGCACGGCTGGAGAAGAGCATCGCCGCCTACGGGGACGAGCTCGACTACATCCTCATCGACTGCCCGCCCTCGCTCGGCCTGCTGACCGTGAACGCGCTCGTCGCCGCCGAGGAGGTGCTGATCCCGATTCAGTGCGAGTACTACGCGCTCGAGGGACTGGGCCAGCTGCTGCGGAACATCGAGCTGGTGAAGGCGCACCTGAATTCTCGGCTGCGCGTCTCCACGATCCTGCTGACGATGTACGACAAGCGGACCAAGCTCGCCGATCAGGTGGAGCAGGAGGTGCGCGGACACTTCGCCGAGATCGTGCTCGACGCGGTGGTGCCGCGCAGCGTCCGCGTCTCCGAGGCTCCCGGCTACGGGCAGTCGATCATGACGTACGATCCCGGTTCGCGCGGCGCGGCGAGTTACTTCGAGGCGGCCGAGGAGATCGCCTTGCGGGGCGCGAAGACGAGTTCGAAACGGCAGAGTCACCAGAGCGAGAAGGGCGGGAACTAGTCGATGGCAGCGACGAAACGTGGAGGGCTCGGTCGCGGGCTCGGGGCGTTGATCCCGACCGGTCTGGCCGAGAGCACGACCACTGAAGTCGAGGAAGTCGACGACGAGACGCCCAAGGCGAACGGCGCCCCGCGCCAGGCGGTGCCCAGCGATCGCGATGTTTCACGTGAAACGGCGGTCGCGGTGGCGCCGGTCGATGTTTCACGTGAAACAGCCGCGCCTGAGGAACCGGACGTCGAGGCACCGGAGCTGCCGGAGCTGGTGCCGGTCCCCGGAGCGAGCTTCCGGTTGATCCCCGTGGCAGAGATCGCCACCAACCCGAAGCAGCCGCGTCACATCTTCGACGAGGAGCACCTCGGCGAACTCCAGGTCTCGCTCACCGAAGTCGGGATGCTGCAGCCGATCGCCGTTCGCGAGAAGGCCGATGGCGAACTCGGCGAGGAGTCCGACGGCAAGCGGTACGAACTCGTCATGGGCGAGCGACGCCTGCGCGCGGCCATGGCACTCGGCTGGGAGTCCGTGCCGGCGATCATCCGGCGGACCTCCGATGAGGAGCTGCTCCGGGAAGCGCTGCTGGAGAACATCCACCGCGTCGAGTTGAACCCGCTCGAGGAGGGTGCGGCGTACCAGCAGCTTCTCGAGGAGTTCAACGTGACGCAGGAGGAGCTCGCCAAGCGGATCGGTCGCAGCCGCCCGCAGATCTCGAACACGATGCGGCTGCTGAGCCTCCCGCCGACTGTGCAGACGAAGGTGGCCGCCGGAGTGCTGACGGCCGGCCACGCGCGGGCGCTGCTGGGTCTCGACAACGCCGACACGCAAGAGCACATTGCTCAGCGGATCATCAGCGAAGGGCTCTCGGTGCGCAGCACCGAGGAGCTCGTCTCCGCCTGCCGCCAGGAGGAGACTCCCGAACTCGACGATCCGAAGGCGAGCCCGTCGCGAACGGCCACCAAGGACCGCATCAAGGCGCCCGGACTCGAGGAGCTGCGGGAGCGCCTGTCCGATCACTTCGAGACGAAAGTGAACGTCTCGTGGGGCAAGAAGAAGGGCAAGATCGTCATCGAGTTCGGCTCCCTGGCCGACCTCGACCGGATCGTCGAGCAGATCGGCGTCGAATAGTCGCAGGGGCGGGCCCGGCCGACCGGGCCCGCCCCTCACGCAGTGAAAAGCGATCGGGGCGATGTTTCACGTGAAACATCGCCCCGATCGCTGTATCGGTCTGGCCTGACTCGCTATGACAGTTCGCGCCACATGATGATGTCGTCGCGGTAGTCGTCATCGGCCACGCGCACGGCGCGCGGCAGCCGCCCGACTTCGGTGAAGCCGTGGCGGCGGTAGAAGGCGTCGGCGCCGGTGCCCGAGCGGACCTTGAGGCTCAGGGCTTCCAGCTTCAGCTCCTCGCGTGCCACTTGGTCGACCGCGGCGAGAAGCCTCCCGCCGAGGCCGCTGCCTTGGCGTTCCGGATCGACCTGGACGTGGCGGATGGTGCGCCATCCCTGCCTCGGCGGGCTGTCGTTTGATGTGAGAACACACCAAGCGACAATGGCGGCTCCTTCCTTTAGAGCGACCAGCGTGTCAGTCTGGTCGATCACTCGCGCGAGAATGGAAACGGTGTGAGGACGGACCTCGTTGAGGTTGACCGGCGGGACGAACCCGACGGAACCGCCGGCGTTCGTAACCCGTACCCAGAGGTGGCTGAGTTCATCGACGAGCGCGGCGGTGACCGGCGGATCCACCAATACCGAGATGTGGTCGCCGTTCACCGGCGACGCCTCTGGCGGGGAATTGTCAGTCACTGTTGCATGCACGCCTACCAGCTTGCACCATGACCGCCTTGCTCCGACAGTGCCTTCCCGCCATATGGGCGCACGTCACTATCGGACGGCTATCGCCCGGTCTGAGCAGCAAACACACCGCTTGACGACTATGCGGGCGATTCGCGGTCCGGGCAGGCTTCGCAAGCGTCTTCAAAGAGGTGGATTCCGGTGCTTTCCAGGCTCGCGGCGATACGGTACCTTTCGGGGGTGGCATCAGCGAGTACCCCCGGCCAGAGTCCCCATCCGAGTCAAGCGAATCAGCATCGACAGCCGAGACCTCAGCGCGCCGGTGGAGCGGGGTCGTCACTGCCCGCCTTCGTGAATTGGCCCGCCTTTCCGTTCGAAGGCGCCATGCGCCTTAAGCCCGTCCAAGAACCGGTGGCCACCGAGCCGCCCCGAAGAGGCGACCGCCAGGAGCAGTGCACGGCCTGCCATACACCCGACAGCGCGTATCTGTGGACCGACGAGCGTTGGCGGCTCAAGAGTCCGCCGGCCCCGAGCGGGCTGCCGGTGGTGGTGATCCTGGAGCCGCGCGCCCATCTCGATCTCGGCGACCTGTCGACGATGCACGCAGCCGAGCTCGGGGTCCTCACGGTGCGGCTCGAGCGGGCGATCCGGTCGCTGGAGACGGTGGCGCAGGTTCACGTGAACCGCTGGGGCGACGGCACCGCGCATCTGCAGATGTGGTTCCTCGCCAGGCCCCACGGCTACCTTCAGCTGCGCGGGCCGTTCATGACGATGTGGGACGAGATCCTCCCACCCGTCGACGAGCACGAGTGGAAGATGAACCTCGAGTACATCATCGCCTGGCTCGGCGACGACTGAAAGCGACGCGGCCGCCGATGTTTCACGTGAAACATCGGCGGCCGCTGTGCGTCGTGGGCGAGGATAAGCGCCGCAGCGCCAGGCGCACCATGTCGGCGAGCGTCTCCCCGAAGTCCATGCCGGCGGCCTCGATCGCCATCGGCATGAGCGAGGTCTCGGTGGTCCCGGGCGCCACGTTCGCCTCGAGCACCTGGACGCTCCCGGCGTCGTCGACCATCAGGTCGACGCGGGACATGTCGCGCAGCCCCAATGCCTCGTGGACGGCGACCGCGATCTCGGAGACGCGCTCGGCGGTTACCTCGTCGACATCGGCCGGCACCGTCCAGCGGGTCGCCCCCGGGTTGTAGCGGGCGGCGTAGTCGTAGTCGCCGTGCAGCGGCGTGATCTCCACCGGCGGCAGCGCCCGAGGACCGTCACCGAGGTCGACGACGCCCACGGCGATGTCGCGGCCCTCCACGAAGGTCTCGACCAGCGCCTCGTCGCTGTAGGAGAAGCAGCCCATCATCGCCGACGGGAAGTCGTCCTCCTTGCGGACGGCGTGCACGCCCAGCCCGGAGCCTCCCGAGTTGGGCTTGACGACCAGCGGCAGGCCCATCTTCGCGGCGATCCGGTCGAGGAGCTTCCCGGCCCCGAAGTCCGAGAACGCCTGCCGGGGCATGACGGTCCAGTCCGCGGTGGGCAGGCCAGCCGACCGCAGCAGGTCCTTGGCCGTGGCCTTGTTCCAGGCGCGGCGGGCGCCCACGGCGTCGGTGCCCACGAACGGAATGTTCGCCAGCTCCAGGACGCCGCGCAGCGAGCCGTCCTCACCGGGCGCGCCGTGCACCAGCGGCAGCACGACGTCCGGCGGGAACTCCTGGAGGTTCGGCAGCAGTCGGCCGTCGAGATCGCGGATCTCGCAGACCATGCCCTGCCGCTGCAGGGCCGCGGCGGCCCGGCGCCCGGACTTCAGGGAGATCTCGTGCTCGTAGGACATGCCTCCGGCCAGGATCAACACGCGGACGTCGGCGGTTGCGGCACTCTCCTTCACGCTGCACCACCGCCCGTCGGACGGAAGGTGTCGCGCAGCTCGATATCGGCCGCGACGACGCCGCCGAGGCGCCGCACCCCTTCGCGGATCGTCTCCGACGATTGGGTCGAGAAGTTCAACCGCATCTGGCGCCTGCCGTTGCCGTCGGCGTAGAAGCCGGTGCCAGGCACGTAGGCGACCCGCTCCTGGAGCGCGCGCGGCAGCATCGCCTTGGAGTCGAGGCCCTCCGGCAGCGTCGCCCACACGAACAGGCCCCCGCCCGGTCGAGTCCAGCTCATGTCGTCGGGCATGTAGTCGGTCAGCGCGGCCA
Source organism: Glycomyces halotolerans (assembly GCF_054779575.1). Classification (NCBI taxonomy): domain Bacteria; kingdom Bacillati; phylum Actinomycetota; class Actinomycetes; order Glycomycetales; family Glycomycetaceae; genus Glycomyces; species Glycomyces halotolerans. Next base: position 220,074 of record NZ_BAAGXZ010000002.1, on the reverse strand, counting down.
TGAGCGCGTCACGGCGGTCGCGGTAGAGGGTCACGAAGACCTTGACCTGCTGGCGCCACTCCATCTCGGTGAAGAACCGCAGCGCGGCCTCCTGGATCAGCGAGGAGGGGCACAGGATCGAGGCCTCAACGGCCAGCAGCAGCTTGTCGCGGACGGCAGGCGGCGCGAGCACCCAACCGAGCCGGAGCCCGGCGGCGAAGATCTTGGAGACCGTGCCGAGATAGATGACGCCGCGCTCCACGCGCGAGCGCAGCGGCGCCGGCGGCGCCCCTTCGAACGAGATCATGCTGTACGGGTCGTCCTCGATGATGAGCAGACCGTGCCGCTCGGCGATCGACAGGATCTCCTCGCGGCGCTCGTCGGTGAGGGTGACGCCGGCCGGGTTCTGGTAGGTCGGCACGGTGTAGAGGAACTTGGCGCTGCGGCCTTCGCGCTCGAGGGAGGCCAGGGACTCCTCGAGTCCGGCGGGCACGAGTCCGTCGTCGTCCATGGGGAGGTGGCGGACGTCGGCTTGGGCGGCCTGGAAGACGCCGAGCGCGCCGACATAGGTGGGTCCTTCGGCCAGGACGATGTCGCCGGGATCGAGGAAGGTGCGGGCGAGCAGGTCGAGTCCCTGCTGGGCGCCGTTGGTGAGGACGAGGTCGTCGGCCGAGGCGGTGATGCCCGACAGCTCCATGACGCCGCACAGGGCCTCCCGCAGGGCGGTGCTGCCCTGGCCGGGGCAGTAGCCGAGCGCTTGGGCGCCGGATTGAGCGAGCAGTCGGGTGAACATCTCGCCGAGCTCGTCCATCGGGAGCGCGGCGGTGTAGGGATTGCCTCCGGCGAGGGAGACGACTTCGGGGCGCGAGGCGACCGAGAACAGTGCCCGGATCTCCGACTGTGCCATCCCGTGAACCCGGGATGCGTACCGACCGGTGTAATCGTCGAGTGTTGTACCGGACACGCGGAGACCTCCTTCAAGGGTCTGCACTGCTCGCGTCAGAGGCCGCGGAGCTTGGAGCCTGAGTTTCTCATGGATCGAGTTGTACGGGGGGCCGGGCGCTGTGCCGACACTCCCGGTCCGGTGGGGCCCGCGAGCCCGCTGTCGGCGTCGCCGGCGCACCGGACACCAGCTTACGGGTGCGCGACGCCCATCGGCCCACCCTACTAGCACATTGACCACCCCTGATGCGTGTTTTCCATCATCTGAACACCCGCACGACGTAACCTGATGAGGTGCATCGGCGTCTGGTCAACCTCACGCTCGACACCCTGGATGCTCTACCGAGGCGGTGTCGCACCTGCGTCTTCTGGGAGCTGTCCCCGCTGTGCTCGGAGGCCGCCGGGGATCTCGGCGACCCCGCACTCGAGAAGGAGGCCTGGCTGTCGCAGACGCTCCTGGAGTGGGGCGGGTGCGGGCGCATCGCCTACGACGGCGAGATAGTGGCCGGGTACGTGACGTACGCGTCGCCCAAGTTCGTGCCGCGCTCGGTGGAGTTCCCGTCCGGGCCGGTGTCCCCGGACGCGGCCCTGCTGATGACCGTGTTCGTCAAGCCGCAGTACGCCGGGACGGGACTGGGCCGCCAGTTGGTGCAGGCGGTCGCCTCCGACGTGACGCGGCGCGGGGTGTACGCCATCGAGGCGTTCGGCGACGTCCGCGGCGAGCCGGGAGCCTGCCTGGTGCCGGCGGACTTCTACCGGTCGGTCGGGTTCAAGACGGTCCGCTCCGATCCGCGCTACCCGCGGCTGCGTCTCGAGCGGCGGGCGCCGTCGCGGCGCGAGCCGGAGTCGGCCGAGTCGGTCGAACCGCCCGAGACGGTGGAGTGGTTCGGGCTCGACGACCTGGAGCTGGAGCAGTTCCTGGACGGGCCGGGGCTCGACGAGCCCAGCATCGTCCGGCCCCGGACCGATGAGCGGCACGGCGTCCGCCGCCGCTACTAGCCAGGACATGAGCGAGGGGCCGAGCATCTGCTCGGCCCCTCGCTCGTATCCTCGCGGGCTACTTCTCCAGGAACTTCCGGATGGCGGCCTTGGGCTGGGCGCCGATGAGCTGGTCGGCCGGTTGACCGTTCTTGAACAGGATCATGGTCGGAACGCTCATCACCTGGAACTTGCGGGTCGTCTCCGGGTTCGCGTCGGTGTCGAGCTTGCGGATCTCGACCGCGTCGGACTCGGTGGCGATCTCCTCCAGGACCGGGGCGACCTTCTTGCAAGGACCGCACCATTCGGCCCAGAAGTCGACCAGGACCGGCTTGTCCGACTCGAGCACCTCGGTCTGGAAGTCGGCGTCGCTGACTGCTTTGATGGCGCCCATGGGCATCCTCCTGTTTGTCTGATGTTGCGTGGTGCGGAAGCGCTAGTCGCTCAGGCCGGTCACGTAGCGCTCGGCGTCGAGCGCGGCGGCGCAGCCGGTTCCGGCGGCGGTGACGGCCTGCTGGTAGGTGTGGTCGACGAGGTCCCCGGCGGCGAAGACGCCCTCGAGGCTCGTCCGCGTGGTCGGGGCGGCCACCTTCACGTAGCCGGTGTCGTCGAGTTCGACCTGGCCCTTGACCAGTTCGGAGCGCGGGTCGTGGCCGATGGCGATGAACAGGCCGGTGACCGGCAGCTGGCGCTTGTCGCCGGTCTCGGCGTCGGAGACCTCGACGCCGCTGACCTTCCCGTCGGTGCCGACGATCCGGTCGACCACCGTGTTCCACTCGACCTCGATCTTGGGGTTCTTCAGGGCCCGCTCGGCCATGATCTTCGAGGCGCGGAAGGCGTCGCGGCGGTGGATGATGGTGACCTTCGAGGCGAACTTGGTGAGGAAGGTGGCCTCTTCCATCGCGGAGTCGCCGCCGCCGACCACGGCGATGTGCTGCTCGCGGAAGAAGAACCCGTCGCAGGTGGCGCAGGCGGACACGCCGCGGCCCATCAGCTCGGTCTCGCCGGGGATGTTCAGGGAGCGGTAGGCCGATCCCATCGCGAGGATGACCGCGCGGGCGCGGTACTCCTGGTCGCCGACCCACACCTTCTTGACCTCGCCGGTGAGTTCGACCTTGGTGACGTCGTCGGCGACGAGTTCGGCGCCGAAGCGCTCGGCCTGCTTGCGCCAGTTGTCCATGAGGTCCGGGCCCATGATGCCGTCGGGGAAACCGGGGTAGTTCTCGACATCGGTGGTCTGCATGAGCGCGCCGCCGAACTGGGAGCCCTCGAAGACCAGTGGGCGCATGTTGGCGCGAGCGGTGTAGAGCGCGGCCGTGTATCCGGCCGGACCCGAGCCGATGATGATGACGTTGCGTATTTCGCTCACCGGAATGTGCTCCTATGCGGTGTTGCGGCGGTCCTCGCGGCCGCGCGCGGCGCGGCGGACGCCGCGGTCGGACCGTATCGAGGCTGACAGCTTCAACGTCATCCTATTGACAGGAAATTCCGCGCCACCGGCCTGTGGCGGCCTTGTGACAGGCGATGATGCGCGACGTGGCCGATCTCACGGCTCGGGTCGGCTCAGCGCTGGGAGGTGAGCTCCACGATCCGGCCCTGCGCGCACTCGGCCGTCACCGCCACGGCGATCTCTCCCGAATCCGACACCAGGAGCACGACCACGGCCGGCTCGTCGTCGTACCAGGCGAAGTCGACCGCGACCATCAGGCTGTCGTAGCGTTCGGCGATGGCCTCGCGGCAGTTCTCCCACGCCGGACCGCCGCGGGCGAGGAACTGGAGTTCCTCGGGCACCTCGCCGTCGGCGCTGGCGTCGCCGAGCCCGCGCAGCGCCGCGAGCAGATCCGGTTCGTCCGCGTAGTCGCCGCCGGTGGAGAACGTCTCGACGCCGGTGGTCTCCTCGGCGCCCTCCGGCGCGGCAAGCTCCTCGTCGGTCGACTGGATCTCCTCGGACCGGGCCGCACCGGCCTCGTCATCGGCCAGTCCCGCGCCCGCGTCGCCCGCGCCGTCTTGGGCCGTCGTCGCGGAGTCGACGGCGCCGGTGGCGGCGAAGTACTGGACGGCGACGCCCACGCCGCCGATGGTCACCAGGATCGCCGCGGCGGCGCTGACGAGCGCGTACCTGACGCGCTTGCTGCGGATCCGCTCGCCCCAGCTCGGCGCGGTCTCGGCCCTGGCGTGGAGGGTGTCGGCGGTCGGGAGCTGTTCGAGGACGCGGTCGAGCCGGTCGGCCACGTCGAGCGGGAGGTCGCCGTATTCGGCCGAAGCCTCGCGCAGAGCCCTGGCGGCTTCGGTCTCGAAGTCACGTCGCATGCTCATGGGCGACCCCCCTCCTCTCGCACCTGTCCTGAATCCCGTGTCCCATCGGCTTCGACGCCGCGCTGCCTCACCGGGTTCCCACCGGTCGGCCTGGCCGGATCGAACTCCGGCAGGCGCTCGGCCAGGCGCCTGCGGGCGCGCGACGCGCGGGATTTGACGGTGCCGGGCCGGACCTTCAGGATCGCGGCCACCTCGCCGACCGGGTAGCCGAGCATGTCGACGTAGACCAGCACGGCGCGCTGGTCGAACGGGAGGTCGGCCAGCGCGCGCCTGACGCTGAGCTTGAGCGCCGAGTCGCCGGGGTCGCCGTCGCGGGAAATCGTCCGGTCGACTTCGGGCAGCGGCACGGTGGGGCGCCGCCCGGCCGCGCGGATGCGGTCCAGGCAGGCGTTGACGACGATGCGGTGCAGCCAGGTGGTGACCGCAGCGTTCCCCTTGAAGGACCCGGCGGCCTGGTATGCCTTGATCATGGCGTCCTGCAGCGCTTCGGCCGCGTCGTCGGGATTGGCGAGGGTCCGCACCGCCACGGCCCACAGGCGGCCGCGGTGGCGTCGGAAGAGTTCGCCGAAGGCGTCGCGGTCGCCGGCGACGTGCCGGGACAGCAGTTCGGCGTCGCTGAGGGCGGGGCCGTCACCGGGGGCGGTGTGGGCCGCTGGCTGAGTTCCGCGTTCGGGCGGGCGCGGGGCGGGCATGGTTCCTACCGTACGAACACTTTGATGTCGCTGACGGTGATCTTGTAGCCGTCCGAGACCGGCGGCAGCTCAGTGATCCATACCACCACATAGCGAGTGGCCTGGTTGCCGGCCTGGAGCTCGAGGTTGGTGTCGGCGTCCTCGACCGGCTCGGCGAGGGTCGCGAAGTCCTCGACGATCCGCTCGTCGCCGTCGCTGCCGTCACCGGGGTCCTCGTCGCCGGCGAGCAGCCCGACGGTCGCTCCGGCGCTGGTCATCTGCACGCGCACCGAGGCGACCTCTTGCTCCTCGCCCAGGTCGATGAGGATGCCCATACCGGATTTGAGGTTCCCGAAGTTCGACTGGTTGTAGTAGGTGTTGGTCGACCAGCCGGTCGAGGCGTTGCCGTCGATGACGTTCTCGACGCCTTCGAGCTCGGTCCGGTCGCCGGGCGGGGGATCGACCACGCGCACGTCACCGGGTTCGAGCTCGACCTCCGTGGGAGCGGCGACCTCGGTGTCGGTCTCGGTGGTGTCGGATTCGGCGGGCTCGCCGTCCTCGCCGGTGAGGCCCAGCGACGTCTCGTCGCTCGCCTCGGAGCTGTCGCCGCCGCCCCAGACGAGGGCGCTGGTGACCACGCCGGTGAACACCACGAGGGCGGCCACGGCGGCGATCACGGCCATCCGCTTCATGCCCAGAGGCGGCGCGTCGGCCTGGTCGGCGGAGCCTTCGCCGATGCTGTCGAGCGAGACGGCGCCGCCGGTGGCGGCCAGACGGCGCAGTTCGACGGCGAGTTCGGCCGCCGACGGCGGGGTCTGGTCGGCGTCGAGCAGGTCGCTGGTGAGCCGGCTGATGGGCTCGGGGACGCCGTGGACGACCGCTCCGGCGTCGAGGGGGCGGCCCCAGTCGTCGACGCGCGCCGCCGGGAGGCCGACGTCCTCGGCCGGGACGATCTGCGGCCAGGTCCCGGTGAGGCACGCGTACAGCGTCGCGCCCAGGGCGCGGACGTCGCCGACCTGAGTCTGACCGGGCTCGTTGCGCGGTTCGGTGACCATGACGCGGTCGTCCTCGGACAGCAGCACCGACCCGGGCTGCAGGTCGCCGTGCGCGACCCCGCCTTCGTGCAGCGCGGCCACGGCGTCGGCGACGGAGGCGACCAGTTCGAGGGCGTGAGCGGACGCCAGCGGTTGGCGTTCCAGCACGTGACGGAGCGATGAGCCGCTGACCCACTCGCGGACGACGTAGGCGAAGCGCCCTTCGTCGACCGCGTCGTAGACGTCGACCATCGAGTCGGACTGCGTCCGGGAGGCCGCCACGGCGGCGGTCATGGTCGGTGCGGCGTCGTCGCCGCCGGGGGAGCGCAGGACCACGGCGACGCTGCGGTGCAGCAGCACGTCGGTTCCCCGCCACAGTTGGCGGTGGCCGTTCGCCCCTCCGAGGTGCTCTTCGAGGCGGTACCGTTCCGCGAGCAGGTCTCCCACGGACGGCACGTCGACAGAACTCATGGTGCGGGGTCCTCCCCTCTTAATGCGACCGGGTCAGGGCCGATCATTGCCTCGCCATGCTACGAGCCGGAGCTCAAGACCAGGGCGGGTGGCACACGTATGGATGGTACTTGGCTCACCGCCGCAGCTTTGCGCGCACCGTCTCCCGAAGGGATCGCATCTCCTCGACTCGCAGGACCAGGCAGACGGCGATGTAGACGCCGATCAGGCCCGTACCCAGGACCGCCGCGGCCGCGAGCTGCCCGGCCTTGGCCGCGCCGCCGTCGTCGGAGACGTCGGGCCATGCTTGCCAGCCGAGCCAGGCGACCACGCCGGCGATCAGGGCCGCCGCGGCGGTGCGCATCAGGCCGAAGGCGACCTTCTTCATGCCGAGCAGGCCGACGCGCTTGCGCAGCAGCGCCACCGACAGCAGCAGACTGACCAGGTAGGAGACGCCGTTGGCGGCGAAGAGCCCGACCACCACCCACTGCAAGGGAAGCAGCGCGAAGGCCAGCAGGTACCCGCCGATGCGGATCGCGATGACCGGCAGGTTCAGCAGAGCGACCGACCGGGTGTCGGTCTGCGCGAAGAACGCGTAGATCTGCAGCTGGCTGACCGAGAACGGCAGCAGCACGAGCCCGACCACGGCCAGGACCGTACCGGTGGCGTAGGCCTGCCTGGGCTCGTAGGCCCCCCACTGGAAGATCGCGCGGGCGAACGGCTCGTGGAGGGCGATGAAAGCCGCCGCGATCGGCACCAGCATGAACGAAGCGAGGCGGATGCCTCCGGAGAGGTGATCGGCCAGGTCCGGCCAGCGCTTGTCGTCGGCGGCGCGCGTCATGCGCGGCATGAGCGCGGTGATGACCGAGACGGCCACGATGCCGTGCGCCATCATCATCATGAGGTAGGCGTTGTTGTAGACGGTCGTGCCGGGAACGAACGGTCCGCCGTCGGGGGCCCTGCCGGAGGCGGCGTTGGCGATCTTGATCACGGCCATGACCGCGATCTGGTTGGCCGCGACGAACAGGAGCGTCCACGAGGCCATGCGGCGGATATCCCGCAGCGGCAGTGCCTTGAAGTCGAAGCGGAACCGCCAGGCGAACCCGGCCCGGCGCAGCGCCGGCCAGAGCGAAGCGACCTGGATGACCACGCCGGCGGTGGTGCCGCCGCCGAGCAGCAGCAGCATCCCGGTGGTGACCTGGTCGGCGTTCATGAACAGCCGGCCGTCGGCATCGGGTGCGGCGTCGCGGGTGTAGACGAAGTAGAAGGCCGCGCCGACTCCGATGACCACCAGGTTGTTGATGATCGGCACCCACATCGGCGCGCCGAACCGCTCCCGCGAATTGAGCACTCCCGACAGGACCGCGAACAGTCCGTAGAACATCAGCGCCGGCAGCATCAGATACGACAGCTGCGTGACCAGGTCGTACTGGACCGGTTCGGCCATCGCCCGGGCGATGAGCGGGGCGGCGAGGGTGACGACGAGCGCGGCGCCGCCGAGGACGAGCGTCGCGAGGGTGAGCAGCCGGTGGGCGAACGCGTCGCCGCCGTCGGGGTCGTTCTTGTGGGCCTTGACGAACAGCGGCAGGATGATGCTCGCGAACACGCCGCCGAGGACGAGTTCGTAGATCATCTGCGGGAAGTACTGCGCGGTCGTGTACGAGTTGCCCAGCAGCCCCGCGCCGATGGCGGCGCTGATGACGACGGTGCGGCCGAATCCGGTGACGCGGCTGACGAGCGAGCCGGTGGCCATGAGGAGGCTGGAGCGGGCCACGCCGCGGTTCGCGCCGCCGGGTCTCGTGCCGTTCGGGGCCGCCGGGGGCGGCCCGTAGGATTGACCGTATTCAGTGCCGTGATCGGAGGCCCGGCCGCTGTGGTCGAAGCCGTTGCCGGTGGACGGCGAGGCCTGCGGACCGCGACCCGGTCGCGCGCTACTTTCGGCCATTCCTGCTCTCTCCGCTAAGCTTGCCCGGCGATGTCAGACAACAGTAGCGGTAACCAAATCACAGTCCCGCCCGTAGCCGACGACTTGGGTCGGGTCTTCGCCGACGCCGGTTTCGAGCTGCATCTGGTCGGCGGTTCGGTGCGGGACGCGATCCTGCGCCGGCAGACCAACGACCTCGACTTCACGACCGACGCGCGCCCGGAGGACACCGAGCGGCTGCTGCGCGGCGTGTGCTCGACGGTGTGGACCACCGGGGCCGACTTCGGGACCATCGGCGGGATGTTCAAGGGCGTCCAGGTCGAAGTCACGACCTTCCGCGCCGACGCCTACGACCGGGTGAGTCGCAACCCCATCGTTCGCTACGGCGACAATCTCGTCGACGACCTCGAACGCCGCGACTTCACCATCAACGCGATGGCCGTGAGCCTGCCGGGGCACGAGTTCTGCGACCCGTTCGGCGGCATAGGCGACCTGGCACAGCGGACGGTGCGGACTCCGGCGAGCCCCGAGTCGTCCTTCGCCGACGACCCGCTGCGGATGCTCCGCGCCGCCCGCTTCGCCGCGCAGCTGGACTTCGCGATCGCTCCCGGCGCGCTGGCGGCCATGAAGGACATGGCCCCGGAGCTGTCGCGGATCACCGCCGAGCGGATCCGCGACGAGTTCGTCAAGCTCATGGCCGCCCCGGACCCGGTCGTCGGCATCCGGGTACTGGTCGACACGGGCCTGGCAGAGCAGTTCCTGCCGGAGGTAGGGGCGCTGCGCATGGAGATCGACGAGCACGCCCAGCACAAGGACGTCTATGAGCATTCGCTCCAGGTGCTGCGCAATGCGATCTCGCACGAGGAGGACGGCCCTGACCTGATCCTCCGCCTGGCGGCGCTGCTGCACGACATCGGCAAGCCCGAGACCAAGGGCGTCACCGACACCGGCAACGTGACCTTCCATCACCACGACGTGGTCGGCGCCCGGCTCGCGCGTCAGCGCATGCGGCGGCTGCGGTTCGCCAAGACCGACGTGCAGGCGGTCTCGCTGCTGATCTCACTGCATCTGCGCTTCTACGGCTACGGCGACGCGGGCTGGACCGATTCGGCGGTGCGCCGCTACGTCACCGATGCCGGGCCCGAGCTCGAGCGCCTCCACAAGCTCGTCCGCAGCGACTGCACGACCCGCAACCGTCGCAAGGCCGAGCGGCTGCAGCGCGACTACGACGAGTTCGAGTCCCGCATCGCCCGCATTCGGGCCGAGGAGGACCTGCGGGCGGTCCGACCGGACTTGGACGGCAACGCGATCATGGAGCTGCTCGGTCTGCCGCCGGGCCCCGAGGTCGGGCGGGCCTGGAAGCACCTCAAGGAGCTGAGGCTGGAGCGGGGTCCGCTGTCTCGTGAGGAGGCCGAGGTCGAACTGTTGGCGTGGGCGCGCTCCGAAGGGATCTCACCACGTCCTGACGGGGATTGAAGATCTCGAAGACGACCAGCGCGCACATGCCCGCGACGGCGAGCCACCGTGCGGACGCGGCGGTGAGGAACAGCCATTCGGGAATGCCGCGCCCGTCTTCGGCCGAGACCTGCAGCATCTTCCCGTAGAACGCGAGGAAGTAGCCGATCTCGGCGATCTGCCAGACGAGGAACATGCCCCACTTGGGGCGGGCGAGGACCGCCAGCGGCACCAGCCACAGCACGTACTGCTGCGACCAGACCTTCCCGAACAGCAGGAACGCCGCGACCACCAGGAAGCACAGCTGCGCCAGCCGCGGCACCACGTCCTCGCCTTCGGGGGCGTTCCGGTGCGCGAAGTAGCCGACGGCGGCGATGCCCACGCAGGACAGTGCGAACAGCACCAGGTAGGCGTCGTTGACGAATTCGTGGTCCCAGAGCCGGTCCCAGCCGGTGAGGCCGCGCACGACGTACCAGCCGGTTCCCCAGTCGACGGGCCGCTCGGAGTTGAGCTCGAAGAACCGCAGCCACGACTGGGGCCACAGCGCAGCGACCGGCGCGTTGATGACCGCCCAGGTGACCGCGGCGGTGGCGACCGATGCGATGGCCGGCATCAATCGGCGTTGACGCAGGGCGAGGACGAGCAGGGGTCCGGCGAACAGGAGGGCGTAGAACTTCGCGGCGACGGCCAGGCCGAGGAAGAGTCCGGCCATGACCGGCCGGTCCCGCTGCCAGTAGAGGAAGAACGGCATCGCCAGGGCGACGGCGAACAGGTCCCAGTTGACCGTCGCGGTCACCAGGACGATCGGGGCGGCGGCGAGCATCATCGCGTCCCAGGGCCGTCGCGGTCGCGTGGAGGCGGATTCGGCGAGGGCCGGGTCGAGGCCGCGCAGGTCGGTGCGGGTGCCCTTGTCGCGGATCGCGTACAGCACGGCGATGGCGGCGATGCCGCAGGCGAAGAGGGTGACCGCGTTGAGGTGGTAGAAGATCGTGCCGCCGTCGGCGCCGGTGATGTTGCCGACGCGGTAGGCGATCTGGCCGAGCACTCCCATGAACCAGCCGGTGAGCACCGGGTATTCGACCGGGTGGTCGCGGTAGGGGATCGCCCCTTCGTGGAGGCGTTCGGCGCCCCACAGCGCGCGGATGTCGGTGTAGCAGGCGTTCGTGTACTGGGTCCAGTCCGTCCAGCCGCCGCCGGCGCAAGGGTACTTCTGCAGCCAGGAGATGGCGAAGAAGACCAGGCCGGTGAAGAGGATGACCCGCAGCGGGCTCCAGAACCGCCGGCGCGGCGGGTTGACGGCGTGTCCGCCGAGCGGTCCGCCGATGAACCCCGAGGTGAAGCGCACGAGGCGATCCTGGTGGGAGGGCGCTGCTGGCGCTGAGTCTTGAGAACGCGACGACGGCATGGGACACAGTATGTCCCATGCCGTCGTCAGCGATCGTTACGGTCGGTCGCGGCTAGTCTCTCTGACCGGGTGGCGTCGTGTCGCCGGTTGGACTGGTCGTCGGATCGGAGGGACTGGTCTCCTCGTCGGGCGGTTCCTCGGTGCACGGCGGTTGCAGCCATCCGCCGCATTCCTCGTCGCCGTCGCCGGGATCGATCGGGTCGGTGGTGTCGCCGCCGCCGTCACCGCCGCCGTCCTCACCGCCGCCTTCGCCGTCGCACTCCTGGTTGTTGCCGTTGCCCGGCCCTTCGCAGGTGTCGCCCTCGTCTTCTTCCTCTTCCTCGAGCTCCTTGCAGCGTGGGTCCTCGGGGTTCTTGCCGCAGTACTGGTTGTCGACGGTCTCGATGTCGGTGGTGATGGGGGCGCCGACGACGACCTTCTCCTTCCACTCGCGCGGCTCCCAGCCCTCGCTGCCGTCCTTGGTCTCCAGGACCTTGTTGATCGCGTTGTACCAGACCGGATAACTGGTGTTGCCGCCGTAGACGCTGTCGTAGTTGCCGTACGGATCGGAGATGGGAGCCGACTCGGAGGTCACGTTGCCGACCCACGCGGCGATCGAGATCTGCGGAATGGCGCCGACGTACCAGGCGTGTGCGTTGTACGAGGACGGGTAGTCGTTCCCGTCCTTGTCCTTGCCGGAGGCCTCCCACGTTCCGGTCTTGCCGAAGAAGTCCCGGTCGAGACTGGGCGCGCTCGAACCGCCGTCGATCTCGGAGCCGACCCACTGCAGGTCGCGGGCGACGCCGGAGTCCATCGCCTCGCCGCTGGCGAGCTCTCGCTTCGGCAGCACCTCTTCGCCGTCGGGCCCGATGACCTTCTCGACGTAGTGGGTCTCGACGGCCACGCCGTCGTTGGCGATGGTCGCGTACATCGCGGCCATGTCGCGAACGCTGGTCGGGTACTGGCCGAAGGACATGTGGTAGTAGAACGGGTCGGTCTCGCCCTCGCCGCCGATCGGGAGGCGGTCGGGTTCGCCGTCCTCGTCGGCGATCAGGGCGCCGTCGCTGTTGACCTTCGGGGTGTTCCCGTCGACGGCGGCGGGAGCGTCCCTGTCGATGCCGCCGGTCGCCTCGTCGACGATCCACTCGCCGTCGGCGCCGACGGTCTCGCCGTGCACCGAGTAGGTGAAGTCGTCATAGAGCCGGTAGGTGACCGGCACGCTGTGCGGGTCGCCGTTCTCGTCGTAGAGCTGCACGGTCTGGGTCATCTGGGTCAGACCCATCTCCACGGCGTTCTTGAGGATCGTGTCGACCCCGTAGTCCTCGGCGATCGCGTACATCGGGGTGTTCTTGGACTGTCGCACCGCGTCGGTGAGCGTCAGGTACATCTTCTCGTTCTGGCTGCCGTTGCGCAGCGTGCAGTCCGGATAGGTGCCCGAACCGATGCAGGACTCGCTGCTGTCGAGCGTGAGGGAGTCGAACTGCCGCGGGGAACTGGCGTCCCACCAGGATTCGATGGAGGCGCCCTCCTCGATGGCGGTCGCGGCGGTGATTATCTTGAACGTCGACGAGGGCGGGTGCGGGGACTCGTTGCCCGCCTTGTCGATGCCGAAGCCGTCGTGGCCGCCGTAGTAGCCGAGCACGCGTCCGGTGCCCGGTTCGACCGCGACCATCGCGGTCATCATCGACTCGTCGTATTCGGCCAGTGCGGCCTCTTCGTTCGAATTGGCGAACTGCCAATAGCCGTCCTCGGTGAGGACCTTCTCGGCTTTGTCGGCGGAGTCGACGACTTCGCCTTCCGGGCTGATGTAGTTGCCCTCGTCGTCCTTCTTGACCACGAGTTCGCCGCGGTAGGCGGTCCGCTCCAGCGACTTCTGGATGTCCTTGTCCAGGGTCAGGACGATCTTGTAGCCGCCGGTGCCTTCCTCGGCGCCGTACAGCTTCTCCTTCGTGAGGCCGTAGCGGTCCTCGAGCTCGTCGTAGACGTAGCCGTCGACCTCGTTGGTGAGGAAGCCGACCGGGGTGTCGCCGCCCCAGGAACCGCGGCTCTCGAACTCTTCGATCGGCTGGGGCATCTCCGCGAACTCGTCGCGCTCGGACTGCGTGAGGTGGCCGACCTCGACCATCGAGTCCATGGCGTGCTTCCAGCGACCTTCGGCGGCCCCCGCGTCGTAGACGTCCGGGTACTGCGGGTCGTAGACGCCGTTGGGCGACTTCACCTGCATGACGATGTAGGCGGCCTCCGCGTGGTCGAGCTCTTCGACGGGCTTGTCGAAGTACAGCTCGGAGGCGGCGGCGACGCCGTAGGCGCCGCGACCGAAGTAGGCCATGTCCAGGTAGTAGGTGATGATCTCGTCTTTGGAGTAGTCCTGCTCCAGCTTCATCGCCATGACCGCCTCCTTGGCCTTGCGGCCGTAGGAGATCTCGTCGCGGATGTCTTCGACCATGCCGGCGAGCTGCTGGGTGATGGTGGAGGCGCCCTGGGTGTCGCCGCCGGTGACGTTGTTGATCAGCGCGCGGGCGGTGCCCTTGTAGTCGACGCCGCCGTGATCGTAGAAGTTGCGGTCCTCCAGCGCGGTGAGCGCTTCCTTCACGGTCGGGGGCACCTTGGCCGGGTCGGAGATCTGCTTGCGGTAGGCCTCGCCGTAGGCGGCGGCCTCGGTCTCGCCGTCGACGTAGTAGAAGGTGGAGGGCTCGCCGTCGCGGCGCAGGTCGGTGAGCGGAGGAACGGTCTCGAAGAACCAAGTGCCGACCACGGTGATCGCGCCGACGAAGACGACGCCCACGGCGATCAGTCCGGCGTAGATCTTGCGGCGGCGCCGCTTCTTCTTGGCCTTCTTGTTCTCTTCGAGGTCTCCGGCGGTCGGTGGACCGGTTCTGCCGCCGGCGCGGCGCCTGCCGGGGACTCCCGCGCGGCCGGCGGGGCTGACCGGTCGGTCGTCGGCGGCGTCGAGGTCGATCGGCCGGCTGCCGCCTACGGAGGCCGAGCCGACCGAGGCGCTGCCGACGGATGCGCTGCCGACTGAGGCGCGCCCGGAGCGGCCGGTGTTGCCGCCGACCGAGGCGCTGCCCACCGAAGCGCTGCCTCTGCCCACCGGGGCGCTGCCGGAGGTGGAGCCCCGGTACGACCCGGGTCGGGCGCTGCCGCTGTAGGAGCCGTTGCCCGGATTCGGGGATCCTTGCTGGGAGCCCCAGCCTTGACGGCCGTGGTTCGGTGACTGGTTCGAGGAATCGCCCCAGGCGGCGTCGCCGCGGCCCGAGCCGCTCCCGTAGGAGCCGCCCCGGTGCTCGGCGCCACCATAGGACCGTCCGTCCTCTGGGGGTGGAGTCGGACGATAACCGTAGTCGCTCATGCTCAACCATCCACGTGATATCCGCCGGCCCGCGGCCGTGCGCCCGGATTGGCGCTTCGGTGTCACGGATCGGCTTCGCCCCAGGTCCGGGCCCGGAGTGGGGGTGCCCGAACGCGGCGGCATTTGTCGATCGGCAGTCGCCGTGCGACGGCGACCTAGGTCGTTCCGCAGTCTCGCACATTGAATCTGGGAGAAGGCTGCCAGATCGCTTAATCCTGCCGAGCCTATCGGATACCGGCCAGCCTGACCAGGGCATCCGGGTCCGGCTTGACGTGATCTGCACCCGCCGGATATGGTAGTCGCTGATGTATCGAACCGATACATCGAGACGTCAGATCGGACCGCGATGCCAGGGCACAGCGCCAGCGGCGTCGTCACGACGACGGGCGGAGAGGGGGATCCACATGCTCGAGCTGGCCATTCTGGGACTCCTGCATGAGTCCCCCATGCATGGTTACGAGCTGCGGAAACGCCTGCTGTCCCTGCTGGGGGCGGTCAGGGCCGCCTTCAGCTACGGCTCCCTGTACCCGACCCTCAAGCGGATGCGTCAGCGCGGACTCATCGCCGAAGAGGTGCCGGGCGAGGGGAACGCCGAGAAGCCGCTGCTCACCGGTCGTCGCGCTCGCAAGGTCTACCGGCTGACGCCGGAGGGCAAGGAGCAGTTCGCCCAGCTCATGGCCGACGCCGGTCCTGAGACCGCGGACGAGGCCCTCTTCGGGGTGCACTTCGCGTTCTTCTCCCGCACCGACCCGGCGACCAGGCTTCGCATCCTCGAGGCCCGCCGCCGCAGGGTCGAAGAGCGCCGTGAACGCATCCGCGAGGCACTCGCCCGCACCGCTGAGCGGCTCGACGCCTACGGCCTCGAGCTTCAGCGGCACGGACTGGAGACGGCCGAGCGGGAGGTGCGATGGCTCAACGAGCTCATCGCCACCGAGCAGGGACACGTCCCCGGGCGAAGCGACTTCGGCGACCGGATCGCCGGCCCGCAGCGGCCGACGAGGGCCGCCGCGGATGATGAAGAACCAAGTAAACAAGACAAAGGAGGCATGCGCGATGGGTAAGCTACGCGTGGCCATTGTCGGCGTGGGCAACTGCGCCTCGTCGCTCGTGCAGGGCGTCGAGTACTACCGCGACGCCGCTGTCGACGACCGCGTCCCCGGACTCATGCATGTGCAGTTCGGCGACTACCACATCCGCGACATCGAGTTCGTAGCCGCGTTCGACGTCGACGCCAAGAAGGTTGGCCAGGACCTCTCCAGCGCGATCAACGCCTCGGAGAACAACACGATCCAGTTCGCCGAGGTGCCGCCGACGAGCGTGTCGGTCCTCCGCGGCCCGACCCTGGACGGCCTGGGACAGTACTACGACGAGATGGTGACCGAGTCGTCCGAGGAGCCGGTCGACGTGGCCGCCGCGCTGCGCGAGGCCCGTGCCGACGTCGTCGTCTGCTACCTGCCGGTCGGTTCCGAGGACGCCGCGAAGTTCTACGCCCAGGCCGCCATCGACGCCGGCTGCGCCTTCGTCAACGCTCTGCCCGTCTTCATCGCCTCCGACCCCGAGTGGGCCCAGAAGTTCGTCGACGCCGGTCTCCCGATCGTCGGCGACGACATCAAGTCCCAGGTCGGCGCCACGATCGTCCACCGAGTCCTCGCCAAGCTGTTCGAAGACCGCGGGGTGCGCCTGGACCGCACCTACCAGCTGAACTTCGGCGGCAACATGGACTTCATGAACATGCTCGAGCGCAACCGGCTGGTCTCCAAGAAGATCTCGAAGACCCAGTCGGTGACCTCGCAGATTCCGCACGAGATGCAAGGAGCCGACGTCCACATCGGGCCCTCGGACCACGTGCCGTGGCTGACCGACCGCAAGTGGGCCTACATCCGCATGGAGGGCACCACCTTCGGCGACGTGCCGCTCAACGCCGAGCTCAAGCTCGAGGTATGGGACTCGCCGAACTCGGCCGGCGTCATCATCGACGCGGTCCGCGCGGCGAAGATCGCCAAGGACCGCGGGCACGGCGGCCCCGTGCTGAGCGCCTCCAGCTACTTCATGAAGTCCCCGCCGGAGCAGTACTCCGACGAGGAGGCCCGCGTCTCGGTCGAGGACTTCATCGCCGGATCCTGATCCGCGCACACGAACGGATCAAGGGGAGGCCTGCACGCGAACGAGTAGGCCTCCCGACGACGTATCGGGAGCTACCCTCGGACAATGCGCACGGCAGGACACGTTCGGACGCTCGCCACGAGCGGCAGATTCCGGAAGCTGCTGGCCGTCAGGCTCACCTCCCAGGCGGCCGACGGCATGTTCCAGGCTTCCCTGGCACTGAGCGTGTTCTTCAACCCCGCGCTCAACGAGGACTCCGACCCGTTCCGCTACGCCGCCGCCGTCGCCATCCTGCTCGGCCCCTATTCGCTGCTGGGACCGTACGTCGGCGTGGTCCTCGACCGGTTCAGCCGCCGCAACCTCATCGGCGCGGCCAACCTGCTGCGCGCCGCGCTCGTCTTCATCATCGCGATCACCATCCAGACCGGCCTGGACTGGACGTGGGTCTTCTGCGCGATGGTCGTCCTGGCCGCCAACCGGTTCGTCCTCGCCGGCCTCGGCGCCTCCCACCCGCACGTGGTCGAGCCGCCCCAACTGGTCACCGCCAACTCGCTGGCCTCGACACTCGGCGCCATGGCCTACGGCCTCGGCCTGGCCACCACCGGCGTGTCCGAACTCGTCAACTCCGGCGTCTCCTATTCGATGCTGGCCCTGGCCGCCGGCATCGGCTACCTCGTCTCGGCCGCCATCGCCTCGGCCGTGTTCCAGCCCGCCGACCTGGGGCCCGACCATGAGTTCACCCAGCCTCCGGGCCTGTGGAAAGGCATCGTCTCGACCACCGCCGGCATGGTCGAGGGCCTCGGCCACCTGACCCGCCGCCGCGGGCCGGCCCTCATCCTCGCGCTCCAGGGCTGCCACCGGTTCCTGTACGGGATCGTCTTCATCGTCGCGATCGCGCTGTTCATGGGCTTCTTCTGGGACGTAGAATCCGATCCGAGCCGGACGACCACGATCAGCTGGCTGCTGACCCTCGCGATCCTCGGGAACATCGGCGTCCTCGCCGCGGCCGTCTTCACCCCGCGCGCGACGCGCGTGTGGGGCCCGAAGAACTGGGCCGTGGTCCTCATGGCCCTGTGCGCGGTCGTGGTCGCGGCCCTGGCCGGCACGATGATCCCGGCGATGTTCGCCATCGGCGTGCTGCTGGTGAACATCGCCTCCCAGGGCATGAAGATCACCGTGGACACCAGCATCCAGCGCGGCATCGAGGACGACTACCGCGGCCGGGTCTTCAGCCTCAACGACACCGTCTACAACGTCGGGTACCTCGCCGGACTGTTCACCGCGGCCATGCTCGTCCCGCCCGACGGCTACTCGCCCAAGACCCTCGTCGGTGTGGCGGTCGCTTACGGTCTGATATGTGTCGGATATGCGTACCTGGCGCGAGATGACGCCCCGTACGATTCACAGGCATGGAGCCCAGCGGCACCCCAGCCGAGACCGAGCACGAGCCAGTAGCCGCCAATCCCTACGGCGGCACCCCGCCGTGGCAGCGACGCGGCAACTGGAAGCAGACCCTCGCCGGCCTCGGCGCTCTCGTCCTCACCGCGGGAGCGATCGTCGGCGTCTCCTGGCTGGCCTTCCGCGACGACGGCGCCGCCGAGCCGGCCGCAGGCGAAATCATCTACGAGCGGTGCCGCGTCACCGAAGCCGCCGACGCCGAACCGACCGTGCCGGCCCCCCGTCTCGGCACCGCCGCCGACCGCACCGTCGTCACCATCGAGACCAGCCACGGCACGCTCGAAGTCATGCTCTGGGGCGACCTGGCCCCGTGCGGCGTCGAAGCGTTCCTGCACTTGGCCGAGAGCGGGTTCTACGACACCCACGACTGCGACCGGCTCACCACCCAGCAGGCCAGCCCTTACGCGATCCTCCACTGCGGCAGACCCGGATTCGACCCCGAGGCGACCGAGTCGTTCGGCCCGGGATGGCGCTACCAGACCGAAGTCGGCATGGCCGGCGTCGACGTCGCCGACGTCCTCGCCCTGGTCACCGACGACAAGGGCAACGCCGGCGGCGCCTTCACCCTCATCCGCGGCGAAGCCGTCCCGACCGAGGGCGTCAGCATCATCGGCGGCATCGTCGACGGCTTCGAAGTGCTCGACGCGATCGCGGTGCTGCCCGACTCGGTCGAGTACGACGGCGAACCGCCGCAGCCGGTGACCGTCTACAGCATCACCGTCATCGACGAATTCGAGGTCGACGGCGGTGACAACGGTCCGCCACACGACCCGGACCGGCCAGGGGAGGACGAGACCACGCCCGCTATCGAGGAGACCACCGCGCCGTCGACCGAGGAGACGACCACGCCGTCTCCGGGCGGGCGCTAATCGGAGTCGGCCTCGTCCTTGCCGGAGGACTGCCGCTTCGCGTACTTGTCGACGTACTCCTGGCCGGTCAGCTGCCGGATCGCGTCCATGATCTCGTCGGTCACGGCGCGGATGATCACCCGGTCGTTCTCGAGACCCGCGTAGCGGGTGAAGTCCAGCGGCTTGCCGATCCGCACTCCGACCGGAGCGACTCGCGGCCGCGACTCGCCGATGGGCAGGACCTTCTCGGTGCCGATCATCCCGACCGGCACCACCGGAGCCCCGGACGTCAGCGCCAACCGCGCCACCCCGGGCTTGCCCCGGTACAGGCGGCCGTCGGGCGAACGGGTGCCCTCGGGGAAGATCGCGAACACCCGGCCGTCCTCCAACACCTTCATCGAAGGCTCCAGCGAGGCCGCGCTCCGGCGACCGCCGGACCGGTCCACGGCCACCTGGCCGAGAGCCTTGACCGTCTTGGAGATCAGCTTGCCCTTGACTCCCGCGCCGGTGAAGTATTCGATCTTCGCCATGGTCGCGATGTGCCGCTTGGTGGTGAGCCCGAGGAAGTAGTGGTCGGCGACCGACAGGTGGTTCGACGCCAGGATGACGGGACCGGTCTCGGGGATGTTCTCCTTGCCGTCGATCCACGGCCGCCAGATGAGTTTGATCGTCGGGGCGGCCGTCCATTGCAGCGTCTTGTACAGCACCGTGTTCAGCTCTCCAGTGGTTCTCACCCCGGCGGCGGGAAGGGTCGGGGCCAATCTATGGCTCGCGGCCCCCACTCGGTGAAGCTCGCGAGCCGGACCGTGACTCCGCCGAGTGAGGCAGGCCGAGTCTATGGCATCTGCGGTGACTACAGGTATTGACCGGGATGGTGGTCGCCGTCGTCACCGCGCGCGGCCCGCTCGGCCATGATCGCCCTCAGCTGCGGCGGGAGATCCTTTCCACCGGCCGGCAGCGCGCGCATGTCGCCCTGTCGCATCTGGTCCAACTGCAGCCGCGCGGCCATCTGCTGGGCCACCAGCGCGGCCTGGATTCCGTGGAAGAGCCCCTCGAGCCAGCCGACGAGCTGAGCCTGCGCTATCCGAAGCTCGGCCTCCGACGGCACCTCGTCCTGCCCGAACGGCAGCGAGAGGCGCTCGAGCTCGTCGCGCAGCTCAGGCGCCAGACCGGACTCGAGCTCGGCGATGGAACGAGCGTGGATGTCGCGCAGACGCTGGCGGCCCTTGTCGTCGAGATCGGCGGCGCGGACTTCCTCCAGCAGCTGCTTGATCATGGAGCCGACGCGCATGACCTTGGCCGGCTCCGCGACCAGTTTCGACGGGTCCGACTCGGTCCCTTCCTCGGCGGCGGCCTCGAGCTGCTTTCGGGCCTCGGCGGCGGAAATCGGATTGCCCTCGGCGTCGACGATGAGCAACTCGTCGTCGGACTCGTGTTCGTCGCGCTCGTCTCGGTCCCGCTTGGCGTTGTCTTCGCTCATCGTCTGACGTGTCCCCAAAGTCTTCTCGGTGGTACTTCTGCTCCCTCAACACCGAGCCTAACGCGGATCGAAGGAGGCATCGTTCCAGCCGCGACCGACAAATCCGCAACGGAGGGGACGAACATATGAAAAATCCCGAGCACTGTTCCCCTGAAGACGACAGAAGACCCGGTGGCAGAACCACCGGGTCTCAGCTGTGCGCGAGGTGGGAGTTGAACCCACACGTCCTTTCGGACACTGGCACCTGAAGCCAGCGCGTCTGCCATTCCGCCACTCGCGCGAGCGGTGCTGAAAACGCAACGCGATGATAGTACCCTGTCGGGTCTTCAGGAGGCCACTGGGTAGTGCGCGGTTTGAGCCCTACGCCACTACAGCAGCGTGCGGAGCCTGCCGACCGGCTGTCCGCCGCCGTACACCTCCGGCCAGGTCAAGGCCTCGACCACCGGCTTGGAGTCCTCGGAGAACTCGAATCCCGCCATGGTCGCCAGCGCCCGCAGCGCCACCGGCATCGAGGCACGCCCGGCGCCGTCGTCGATCTTCACCGCCACGGCTCCGACTCCGGGCACCGCGACCGCGTGCACGCCTTCGGCGCCGCCCTTGGCCAAGAGTCCCGGCACGGCCGACATCGACCGGTGGTCGGAGCCTTCGGTGCCGTCGATCAGGCGCGGGTGGGCGCGCATCGCGTCGGCCACCCGGCGCTCCGGTGTCCGCTCGGGGCTCTCGACGAACTTGGCGTAGGCGCGGGCGAGCCCGGTCAGGGACACGGCCAGGACCGGCGCGCCGCATCCGTCGACACCGACGGCCGACACCGGCTCTTCGCAGCGCTCCTCGACGGCGGCGATGATCCGCTGCTGGAGGGGGTGGTCCGGATCGCGGTAGGCCGCGACGTCCCAGCCGCCCGCGACGCAGGTCGCCAGCATGGCCGCGTGCTTGCCGGAGCAGTTCATGTACACCCGCCGCGGTTCGGCGCCGTCGGCCAGGGCCCGGCGGCGCGCGGTCGGGTCGCCGGGCAGGTCCGGCGGGCACTGGAGGTCGTCCTCGTCGAGGCCGGCGTGGGAGAGCACCGAATCGACGCGATCGATGTGCACCGGTTCGCCGCGGTGGCTGGCCGCGCCGATCGCGAGGTCGGCTTCACTCTCGGGTTTCCAGCCGGCGCGGAGCATCGCCAGGGCCTGCATCGGTTTGTTGGACGAGCGGGGGAAGACGGGCGAGGTCACGTCGCCGACGGAGCCGATGAGGTTCCCGGACGGGTCGGTCACGGCGACGCTGCCCCGGTGGAGGCTCTCGGTGAAGCCGGATCGGACGAGCTCGGCGACGGGTTCGCCGCCGCGGTAGGCGGTATTCATACTGCGGAGACTATCGCCGCCGCTGCCTCGTTCATCTCCTGACGGCCCGCGATGAGACCCGGCTCGGAATCGGGCGAACCGTCGCATCGATGCATTAGCTTCGGTTGCGGGACTGCGGCGGTCGAAGAGAAAGTAGGAACGATCCGGTGGTCACGACCATTTCTTTCACCAAGGTGACGCCCGAGGAGCTCGCCTGGGCCCAGCAGCTGGACGACGACGCGATCGATGAGTTCCTCTGGTCGAAGGACGAGGACGGTGAGGTCAGCGGCAATCTCGACAAGGCCGGTAGGTACCTTCAGCCGCTCTTCGAAGTCGCCGGTTTGGAGGTGGACCTGCGCGAGGACGGCGACATCATGGGTGAGGAAGCCGTCTTCTTCTCGTGGTCGCAGCAGCTGGTCGCTTCGACCGCCGAGCGGCTCCGCTCGATGCCGTTCGAGCGCCTGGAGTCGCATCTCGACGCGGACTACGGCAAGAAGCGGTATGTGCGGGAGTACTACGGCAGGCTAGTGGCGTTCTTCGAAGATGCGGCGGCGTCCAAGTCGGCGGCGATCATGATGTATGCCGTGTTATTGCGCCGCCGCCTGCCCGGCCACGTCGAATCGGGCGTCGGGATCGGCGGCCGCGCCACGCCGGAGCATCGCCAAGGCGATCTGTCCCTCCTCGTAGTGCTGCACGGCCGTGCCGACGAATCCGACTTCCTTGCCGTTCAAGGTGACCGGCGTTCGCGGTGCGGGCGGGTGCTCGTCGCTGCCGTCGAGGTGCAGGCGCGTGAGCCTGCGGGGCGGCTGCCCGAGGTGGTGGACCTTGGCGACGGTCTCCTGTCCGCGGTAGCAGCCCTTGTCGAGGTGGACGGCGCCGGCCAGCCAGGCCGGGACCTCGTGCGGGACGGTGCGCTCGTCGGTGTCGACGCCGAAGCGGGGATGTCCGGCGGCCACGCGCAATGCGTCGAAGGCCCAGGAGCCGGCCGGGGTCTGCTCCATTTGCTCGACCATGTCCGGGAGCGAGTCGTCGCGCGGGACCAGCCAGTCGACGGTGTGGTCCCCGAGCGCGTCGGTGCGGCGGACCCATCCCGCGTCCGGAAGCGCCTCGCCGGGGTTGACCGCGGTGGGCACCGCTTGGAGATCCTTGGCGGCGAACTTCGCGACCGGCACCGGTTGATGCGTGGGCGCGGGGCGGGTGTCGTCGCCCGACCCCAGGATCAGGGTGAGCATCGCCCATTCGGCGCTGACCTCGCGGACGTCGACTTCAGTGCGGAACTTCATGAGTTCGAGGAATTTCAGCAGGGCCTCGCCGCGGCCGGGCTCGGTGTCGAGCCAGGCGGTCTCGCCGTCGTCGTAGACGTTCGCGTGGTGTTCGATCCGGCCGGTCGGCGACAGGAACAGCGTCTCGGTGCCCTGGTGCGGCCGCAGGCTGGTGAGGTGCTGCGTGGAGAGCGAGTGCAGCCATTCGAGTCGCGGTTCGCCGCTGACGGCGATGATCTCCCGGTCGGAGCGGTCGAAGATCGCCCCGGTCTCGGCGGCTTTGCGCTGTTCGACGAGCGGGCTGCCGTAGTGCCAGGCGATGCGGCCGGCCTCATTGGCGACGGCGCCGGGGAGATTGAGCAGCGGGGACGGCGTGGTCTCGGTCATTGGCGCTTCTCCAAGCATTCGGCGCAGGTCCCGAACACGGCGACGTGGCCGACGTCGAGGACGAATCCCGTCCTGTCGGCCACTGCTCTGCGCGCGTCCGAGAACACCGCTGGTTCGACTTCGGTGATCCGTCCGCAACGGTGGCACACCAGGTGGGCGTGCCCCCGGTCGCCGGCCGGATGGTAGGTGGGGGCGCCGTGCGAGAGGTGGGTGTGCGAGACGAGCTGGAGCTCTTCGAGCAGGTCCAGCGTGCGGTAGACGGTGGTGATGTTCACCCCGTCGACCTGGTCACGGATGCGTTCGTGGATCTGCTCTGGCGTGGCGTGCCCGAGGGCGTGCACCGCTTCGTGCACGAGTTGCCGCTGCGCGGTCATGCGCATGCCTTTGGAGCGCAGCACCGCCGACAGTTCCGTGTCTGACTCGGCTTCGGTGGGCATGCCTGAATCGTACTTCCCATCAGGAGGAGAATGACTTCATGGCAACAGTTACAGCAGTACTGCACCGAGGAGTCGTCGACTCCGACGAGCCGATCCTGTGCGCCGACGATCTGGGCGTGCTCCGCGGCGACGGCGTGTTCGAGACCATCAACGTCCGTGACGGCAAGGCGTTCCTGCTCGACGAGCACCTGGCGCGGATGGCGAACTCGGCGCGGCGCATGGAGTTCGATCTGCCGCCGGCCGAGGCGATGGCCGGTCTGGCCGAGCAGGCCTTGGAGGCGTGGCGGGCGACCGGCGCCGGCGAGGGCGCGCTCCGCTTGATCGCCACGCGCGGCCGCGAGCACGGCGGTCCCCCGACGGTGTTCGCCACGATCGACCCGGTGCCGCGGGAGCGGATCCTGCCGCGGCGGGACGGGTTGAAGGTGGCGACGGCTTCGCTGGGGGTGAATGCCGATGCGCGGGGGGAAGCCCCGTGGCTTCTAGGAGGGGTCAAGGCGCTGTCGTACGCGACGCAGATGGCGGTGACGCGCTGGGCGAAGGCCCAGGGCGCCGACGACGCGCTGTGGGTCTCTGCCGACGGCTACGCGCTGGAGGGGCCGACCTCGTCGCTGCTCTGGCTCGACGGCGAGACACTGTGCACGACGCCGGTCTCGACCGGGATCCTGCCGGGGACCACGAGCGCGTTCCTGCTGGAGAAGGCCCCGAAGGCGGGGCTGAAGACGGCCGAGCGGCTGGTGTCGGCGGAGGCGCTCAAGGGGATGGCCGCGGTCTGGCTGTCATCCTCGGTCCGAGGTGTGGCCTTTATCACACAAATCGATGGAGTACAAGTTGCTCAACGCTCGGATGTCACCGCTGAGCTGCACAAACTCGCCGGATTTGAGGTTCCTTCGTAACGGTTTAGCATCGATTCACAGGCTTTTCCCAGCCTTGCCACAGGCCGCGCTCAGAGACGCCCCTCATAGTAAGAATCGTTCCGGTCACGCCGACACGCCGAACAGAGGGACATGGGCAGTCTTCTGGGAGGCACGGAACAATCCGGGGGCACATAACCGGTCAGGGCAATCGGGCACAGCTCGACCGGTGCCAATGAAAAGTGGAGCTCCTCCACTTTATCGGGGCCGCAGCGAATGGGCAAGCGCTGCGGCCCCATTACTCTGTCGCGGAACGGACACGAATCCGTATACGAGCGGGCGACCGCTACCGGGCCAGCACCTTCCCGGGATTGAGGATCCCCTGTGGATCGAGGGCGTCCTTGATGCGGCGCTGCACGGCGAGGTTCACCGGATCCAATTCGCGCGCAAGCCAATCGCGTTTGAGCATGCCCACGCCGTGCTCGCCGGTGATGGTCCCGCCCATCTTCAGCGCCATTTCGAGGATCTCGTCGAAGGCCGCACCGCCGGCCGCCATCGACCGCTCATCGGCCGGATCGACGACGATGTTGGGGTGGAGATTTCCGTCACCGGCGTGCGCGATCACCCCGATGACGACGCCGTGCCGCTCCGCGGCGGCCTGGACGCCGTCGAGTGCCTCGGCCAGACGCGACCGCGGCACGGCCACGTCGTCGACCAGGACCGTTCCCAGCCGCTCCATCGCGTGGTAGGCGGCGCGCCGCGACTCCAGGAGCGCGTCAGCCTCGGCGGCGTCGGTGGCCCGGTAGACCTCGGTCGCGCCGGCGCCCTCGCACAGCCGCTCGATCTCGGCCAGCTCGGCGACGGGATCGGTGTCGGCCGCCACCAGCAGCAGTGCCGCGGCGTCGGTCGGCAGGCCCATCGGCCGCAGGTCCTCCAGCGCCCGCAGGTGCACGTTGTCGATCAGTTCGAGCAGGCTCGGCTGCGTGCCCGCGGCCATGATCGAGGTGACCGCCCGCCCCGCGGCGGCGGTGGTGTCGAAGACGGCCGCCAAGGTCAACCGGTCCGCGGGGACGGGACTGAGCTTGACGGTCGCCTCGGTGATGATCCCGAGGGTGCCCTCCGAGCCGCAGAACAGCCGCACCAGGTCGTACCCGGCCACGCCTTTGGCGGTCTGCCGCCCGCAGCGCATGACCTCCCCTGAGGACAGGACGACCTCGAGGCCGAGCACGTATTCGGCGGTGACGCCGTATTTGACGCAGCACATGCCGCCGGCGGCGGTGGCGATGTTGCCGCCGATGGTCGAAATCTGCCACGAACCGGGATCGGGTGCGTAGCGCAGCCCGTGATCGGCGGCGGCCTTGGAGATGTCGGCGTTGCGGACGCCCGGCTGACACACGGCGATCCGGTTGACCGGGTCGAGCGAGAGGATCGTGTCCATCGAGGAGACGTCGAGCAGGATCGCTCCGTCGACGGCGGTGGCCGAGCCGGCCAGTCCGGTTCGCGCCCCTTGAGCGACCACCGGGACCGACAGCTCGCTGGCGACGCCCATGACCGCGGCGACTTCCTCGGTCGAACGGACCCGCACCAGCGCGACGGCCCGCCCGGGCTTGACGAGCGTCGCATGGTCGACCGAATGGGAGGCGATCACATCGGCGTCGGTGATGGCGGTGAGGCCCGCGTCGTCCAAAGCGGAGAACAGATCTCTCATACGGCCATCCTATATCCTATAGGATATATAGTATAGGCTTCGCGCTCAGGCGTACGGGTCGGTGTCGATGACCTCTCGGGCGATCTTGGCGAGGTCCTCGGCCAGCGTGACCCCGGCCGCTTGGGAGTACGAGCCGCCGGTGAGGATCGCGATGCCGATCGGCGAGTCGGTGTCGCCGCCGATGACGCCGATGGAGTTGACCACCCAATCGCCGCCGAGCCGGTCGCGCGTGTCCCAGCCGTTCTTCATCCAGACCGTCTCGCCCTCCTCGGCCGCCGCGGCGACGCCCCAGTACTGGAAGTCCGCCAGGTCGCCCATGAGCTCGCGCGCCAGCGCGGCCTTCTCCTCGGTGAGCACGCCCTTGTCGAGGGCGTGGTCGAGGATCGCGAGCTGGTCGATCGCGCTGGTCTGCGTCAGGCCCCAGCGCTCGGTCTCGTGCGGGACGGTGTGCTCCAGCGCCAGCAACTCGTGCGCCTCGCGCATCGTCGCATGCCCGTCGAGCAGTCCGAACAGGATGCTGTTGGTCGCGTCGTTGTCGGATTCCTTGATCATCCGCTCCGCATCGCCGATGACCCAGCCGGGGATGTCCTCGACCGTCTCGTACTCCAGCAGCAGCATGATGAGGATCTCGACCTTGACGATCGAAGCGGTGTCGTGCAGCTCCGCGCCGTTGTAGTCCAGACTGAACTCCTCGTCGGCCACGGCGATCGACACGTAGAGGTTCTCGTCGTCGATGTCGGCCAGGTAGTCCTCGACGGCCGTCTCGAGTTGGTCCTGCAGCTGCTCCTCGGCGGCGGCGTGCAGTTCGGCCGGATCGGGACGCACGCTGGCGTCGGCCAATTCCGATTGGTCGACCTGCGATCCGGGCAGCCGCGCGTCGGCGGAACCGCCGGAGCCGCCCGCTTCCGAGGCGAAGTCGCCCAAGTGGAAGATCGTGGCGGCGATGACGGCGACCGCCGGAACGGCTAGGTAGGGCCAGAGCCGCCGTGAGTTTTTTGACTTTGAGGTCACAGCTGGGGTACCTGACTCTAAGGCTGGGGGAGCGTTGACAATAGGACTTCGGCCCACGCTAAAGCAGGCGCCCAAGTCGCGACAAGCCGGGTAGAAGGCGAGATGGGTAACACTTGAGTAACGCTGCGAACCCCGGAACGCTCGCATACACGGCATGATGGGCCGTGAGGCACTGGACAAGGCGCTCGTTGTGGGACCTGGGGAGGAAATGACCACTGCGATTACCGAGCTCAGTGCCTCACGGAGACTCCATCATGCAGGGCCCGGGCCGGTCCCCGGTCCAGGGAGCGATGCCGCCGGAACGGCGACGGCGCTCACATCGTGTCTCGCGGTCGCTCATGCGGTCGCCCGCTGCCGCAGGATGGTGCGCATCACCGCGGCGCTGACTCCCACCAGGCAGACGATCGCGACCAGGGCCAAGAGGCCGCTCGCGCCGTCGGAGACCGCCTTCGGGTCGACCGCGGCGACCTCCTCGCCGGCCGGGGCGAACTCGGTGCCTCCGGCGGCCCCGTCGTCGGACGAGCCGAAGGAGCTCACCGTCTCCTCATCGGAGACTTCGGCCTCCCGGTCGATCTCCGTGCCGTTCTCCGAGTCGTCCGACCGCGTTCCCTGGAAGTCGGGATTCGAGTCCGCCCCGGCGGCGTCGCCCTCGTCCGAACCGCCGCCGCTCGAACCGGCCTCGGAACCGGAATCGTCGCTTGAGGACGAACCGGTGCTCGGCAGCTCGGCCGCCGACGGACTCGGATCGACGCTCGCATCGTCGGAATCGTCGTCCGTATCGGGAGCGTCGACCACGATGACCTGCGCGGAGCTGTAGTCGGCGAACAGGCCCCGGCAGTTCGGGACCATGGCGACCTCGGCCGACTCGTTCATCGCGAGGACCTGCGTCGAGCCTTCGGAGACGTCGTAGACGTCCCCGCCGACATGCAGATCGGCGTCGGTGCCGAGATTGTTCGTGAAGCTCACCCGCGACCCCTCGGCCACCGTCACCTCGTCGGCGTCCGGATCGGAACTGGGCGCGAGCACGCCGAGCGTGCCGCAGCCGCCGCTGAAGGCGATCGAGCCCGAACCGCCGGCCTCGGGCTCGTCGGCGAAGGCGATGCTCATGCCGGCCGCGCCTCCGACGGCGAGCATGGAGGCGGCCGACAGCGCCGCCAACCGCGACTTGCGCCGCTGCGCACGGCGCTCCCGAGCCTCTCGCACCGGCGGAGCCACCCGCCCGTCGTTCACCGGGTAGGGCAGCGGCGGGCGCGACTCAGCCCGTCGAGCCTGCCTGCGACTCTCAAGCTTCGCCGTGGCCGACTCCCCGAACTTCATGGCGTGTCTTCCCATGCCTGCGACTCTCCAACCGCGGTCCGTGCGCGAACCGGTCTGCTCGATTGCGGGTTTCACGTCTCAACCTCGTTCAACGAGCGGAGGATCGAAAAGTGACGGCCCCCTCGGCCGCCGATTCGCGAGCCGACGGGACCGGACGGCGGCGCGAACCGACCCCGGCGAATCCCGAATCGTCCCCCCGCACCGGACCCGCGACGCTCGGCGATGCTTCCGAGCCGCGACTTTGCTCTGTCCGTAGGATGTGCGTGACACGACCACCTCGAGACGGCGAGATTCCTCTCTCATGGCGATCACCGACAAAGCACCCGCACCAGGTGACGGATCCGAGCCCGAGTCCGGGACCGGTCTCGACGAGCCTCCCGAACCGGCAGCGGACCCTGCCGTGGCCCAAGCGCCCGAACACGCCGCGCCGGCCGACCTCGGGCACGCCGAAACGGCCGAGACCGAAGACCGGACCGAGCCGCACACCGAGCCCGACACCGACCGGTGGCGGCGATTCGCCGCCGGCGGCGACACCCTCGTCGACACCGCACCGGCGACCGGTCCGCACCGCCCAGGGCCGCTCCGCCGCCTCGCCCGTCTCGCCTTCCGGGCCGCCACCGGCGAATGGACCGCCGCCGCGCTCTTCAGCGCGCTCCTGTCGGTGGCCATGACCTGGCCGCTGGCCCGCGACGTCAACAAGGTCATCCCCCACGACCTCGGCGACCCGCTGCTGCTGACCTACACCCTCGGCTGGGTCGGCCACTCCCTCCGCGAAGACCCCGGCGGGATCTGGGACGCCAACGGCTTCTGGCCGTCACGCGACTCCTACCTCTTCACCGACACGCTGCTCGGATACGCGCCGGCCGCACTGTTCGCCACCGACACCACCAGCGCGCTCATCGTCTACAACGTCCTCTACATGGGGACGTTCGCGCTGGCGTTCCTCGGCGCCTACGCGCTGCTGCGCCAGCTCGGCGCCCGCATCGCCGGTTCGGCCGTCGGCGCGGCCGCCTTCGCTTACGCCCCCTGGAAACTCGGCCAGGCCGGGCACCTCCAGGTGCTCTCCTGCGGCGGCATCGCCCTGGCTTTGGCGATGCTGGCCCGCGGCCACGGGTGGTCGCTGCGCGGCGGCCTCAGGCCCGAACGCCAGCGCCCCGGCTGGATCGTCGCCGGATGGCTGGTCGCCCTCTGGCAGTTCAGCATCGGCGCGGGGCTGGGCATCCCGTTCGTCTACCTCCTGCTCGGCATCGGCGTGGTCACCGGCTTCTTCTGGCTGGCGAAGCGTCCGAAACTGCGCTGGCGGA
This sequence comes from Glycomyces halotolerans, assembly GCF_054779575.1. Lineage (NCBI taxonomy): Bacteria > Bacillati > Actinomycetota > Actinomycetes > Glycomycetales > Glycomycetaceae > Glycomyces > Glycomyces halotolerans. The sequence continues at coordinate 190,098 of NZ_BAAGXZ010000002.1, read as the reverse complement.
CACTGGCGGCCGACGGCTTCGGCGGCGTCGTGTTCAGCCTGGGCGTGCTGTGGATCGCCGACAAGCACGCCGTGGTCGCGCGCGCCCACCCCGAGGCGATCCGCGACCTCGACTACATCGGATGGTTCAGTCCGACCTGGCAGAGCTTCGTCATCGCCCCGCCGGAGTCGCGCCTGTGGGGCGCGGCGCACGCGGCGGCGCGGGAGGACCTGACCTGGCCGCCGGAGCAGGCGCTGCTGGTCGGTTTCACGCTGCTGTCGCTGGCGCTGGCGGGGATGGTGTGGTCGGCCTGGAGCCGGTGGCAGCGGTTCTGGCTGGCGCTGGGCGTGGGCGTCACGGTGGCGCTCGGCATGGGCCCGAACTTCCTCGACGACGGCGCGTGGGCGTGGGCGCTGCTGTACGACTACGTTCCCGGGTTCGACGCGATCCGGACGCCGGGCCGGCTGGTCATCTACATGACGCTGCTGCTGGCGATTCTGGCAGCGGGGACGCTGACGCGCATCGCCGATGCCGCGGACGCGGTGGCGCACGAGGCGCGGGTCGACAAGCGCCTGGTGGTGCGGGCGCCGCGCCGGGTGCACGCCCTGCTGTTCCTGCCGATCGCTCTGGTCCTGGCCGAGGGCTTGACGGTCGCCGAGCGCCATGTGCCGCCGGAGGCGCCGGTGGCGATGTCGCAGCTCGACGGGCCGGTGCTGTTCCTGCCGTCGGACGGGCGGGACACCAGGGTCCAGTACTGGAGCGTCGACGGGTTCGTGGACATGGCCAACGGCGTCTCGGCGTTTACTCCGGACGAGCAGGCCGCGATCAAGGAGTTGTCGAAGGACTTCCCGAGCGCCGAGTCGATCGGGTCGCTGCAGGAGGCGGGCATCGAGACGGTGGTGGTGGTCCCGTCGTGGCTGCCGGGCAGCGAGTGGGACGGGCTCGATTACGAGACCGATCCGTTCGGTGTGGACGTGGAGCGCGAGGACGACGCGGTCGTCTACCACTTGGGCGGGGACTCCAGGTCCTGACCGTCAGGCGGGGCCGACCGGGGTGACGAAGGCGAGTGCCCCGACGGCGTCGAGTCCGGGCGGTGAGTGCAGCGGCGAGGCGACGACGTCGAAGGTGCGGTGGACGCCGCCGATTTCGATGCGCATGAGGCTCCGCTCGAGCGCGTCGGTCTGCAGCGCCTGCACCGGCGCCAGCCGCGCCAGTTCGGCGTCGTTGAGGGGCTCGGCTCCGGCGGTGAAGTCGAGGAACCTGACCCCGCAGGTGAGGAACCGCGGCTGCCTGGCGTGGACGTCGTCGGGGAGTCCGAGCAGTTCCCGGCCGGCCGGGGAGACCGCCATGATCCTGGTGTCGGCGGCCAGCAGCAGGCACGCGTCGGTACTCGCGCACACCGCGGCGCGCCATGGCACGAGACCGGGATGGAGGTGTCCGCCATCGGTGCCGGGTGCGGTGGCGCGGAGTGGGATGACCAATTCGAGTGGTGTCAATGGGTATCCCGAGGGCTAGTCGTCACGCTCAGTCGATTCACGTTAACAGAGAAAAGTTGATCTTTGGTGGCAGTGCCTCTATTGTCTGGATCATGAGTTCGACTGAACGATCGTTCGGCGTCGATTCTGAGGTGGGTCGTCTGCGGAGCGTGATCCTGCATCGGCCCGGCGGCGAGCTTCGCCGTCTGACCCCTCGCAACAACGGCGCGCTCCTGTTCGACGGCATCCCGTGGGTCGAGCGCGCGCAGGCCGAGCACGACCGGTTCGCGCGCACGCTGCTGGACCACGGTGTCGAGGTCCTCTACGTGGGGGCGCTGCTCACCGAGTGCCTCTACCTGCCCCGGGCCCGCGAGGAGGTGATCTCCTCGGTCGCGTCCGATCCGCGTCTGGGGCAGATCCTCGGGCGCGAGCTGCAGGCGTACCTCGCCGACCTCGACCCCGAGCGGCTCGCCGCGGTCTTGATCGAGGGTCTGACCAAGGAGGAGTTCGGCTCGTCGCACAGTCTGCGCCACCGGCTGATGCGGGGCACCGACTTCGTGGTCGATCCGCTGCCGAACATGATGTTCACCAGGGACTCGTCAGTGTGGATCGGCGACGCGGTCGCCGTCACGAGTCTGGCGATGCCGGCCCGGCGGCGGGAGACGGCTCTGACGGGCGTCATCTACCGCCACCACCAGCGCTTCGCCGAGGTGCCGAAGATCTACGACCCGTCGCTCGAGCATCTCGAGGGCGGCGACGTCCTGGTGCTGGCGCCGGGGGTGCTGGCGGTCGGCGTCGGCGAGCGGACCACCCCGGCCGGGGTCGAGCGGCTGGCCGGACGGGTCTTCGAGCGCGGCACCGTCCACACCGTGCTCGCGGTGCCGATCGCGCAGCGGCGGGCGACCATGCACCTGGACACGGTCTGCACGATGGTCGATGTGGACCGCATGGTCATGTACGCCCCGGCGGAGCGGCGACTGGAGGCGTACACGCTGCGGCCCGACGGCGAGGAGGTGTCGATCGAGGGTCCGCGCCGCTTCATCGACGCGGCGGCCGACGCGATAGGCGTCGAGGGCATCGAGATCATCCACACCGGAGAGCGCGACGTGGTCACCGCCGAACGCGAGCAGTGGGACGACGGCAACAACACCCTGGCGCTGGCTCCCGGGATCGCGGTCGCCTACGAGCGCAACGCGGTCACCAACGCCCGCTTGGAACGCGCCGGCATCAAGACGATGACGATCCCCGGTTCGGAACTCGGCAGCGGCCGCGGCGGCCCCAGGTGCATGTCGTGCCCGATAGGGCGCGACCGGGTGTAGCGGGTGACCGATAGGGCGTGACCGCCGATGGAGCGACCGAGCCGGTCAGATGCCGGAGGCGATGTCGGTGCGGTAGTGGGCGCCTTCGAGTTTGACGCCGTCGGCCAGGGAGTAGGCCGCGGTGCGGGCCTGCGCGACCGAGGCGCCCGTGCCCACGCAGTTGACGACGCGACCGCCGGTGGCGATCAGCTGCCCTGAGGAGTCGAGGGCCGTTCCCGCGTGGAGCACGCCGTCCTCGTCGGCGCCGTAGACCGGCCTGCCGGTGACGGTCTGCTCCGGGTAGCCCTCGTTGGCGACCACCAGGCACACCGCGGCGCCTTCGCGCCACCACAGCGGCCCGAAGTCGTCGAGCCTGCCGGTCGCGGCGGCGTGGAGGAGTTCGCCGAGCGGTGACTCCAGGAGCGCGAGCACCGCCTGGATCTCCGGGTCGCCGAAGCGGGCGTTGAACTCCACGACCTTGAGGCCCCCCGCGGTCAGCGCGAGTCCGCAGTAGAGGGTGCCGACGAACGGGGTGCCGCGGCGGGCGAGTTCGTCGAGGGTCGGCTCGGCGACCTTGGACATGACCTCGGTGACCAGGTCGTCGGGCGCCCACGGCAGCGGCGTGTAGGCGCCCATGCCGCCGGTGTTGGGCCCGGTCCCGCCGTCGCCGACGCGCTTGTAGTCCTGCGCCGGAAGCATCGGGCGTGCCGTCTTGCCGTCGGTGACGACGAACAGCGACACCTCCGGGCCGTCGAGGTACTCCTCGATGACGACCCGTTCGCATTCGAGGGCGTGGGCCAGAGCGGTCTCGCGGTCCTCGGTGACGATGACGCCCTTGCCGGCGGCCAGTCCGTCGTCCTTGACCACGTAGGGGGCGCCGAACTCGTCGAGCGCGGCCTCGGCCTCCTGGCGGGTCGTGCACGTCCGCGCCTCGGCGGTCGGCACGCCGGCGGCGGCCATGATCTCCTTCGCGAAGGCCTTGGAGCCCTCGATGCGGGCCGCTTCGCGGCCGGGCCCGTAGACGGGGATGCCTTTGGCGCGCACCGCGTCGGCGACACCGGCCACCAGCGGGGCCTCCGGGCCGACGATCACGAGGTCCGCGGCGGTGGTCACCGCGAGGGAGGCGACCGCGGCGGGGTCGCCGATGTTCAGCCGCACGCACTCGCCGAGCGAGGCCAGGCCCGGGTTCCCGGGGGCGAAGATGAGGGTGTCTACGGATTCGTCGGCGGCCAGGGCCACCGCCAAGGCGTGCTCGCGGCCGCCGGAACCGATCAGGAGTACTCGCACACGCACAGTTTACGGGGTCGCCACGTGCTGGTTAACAGGCGCGCCGACACAGCGGGCGCTCGCGCGCGCACGATGTCATGATGGCCGCGTGACTCCGAATGTGCTCGCCGAGCGGTACGCCTCGCAGCAGATGCGCGACATCTGGGACCCGGTCGGCAAGATCAAGGCCGAGCGCCGCCTGTGGCTGGCGGTGCTGAAAGCGCAGCACGAGCTGGGCGTGACCGTCCCCGAGGGGGTGATCGCCGACTACGAGCGAGTGGTCGACCAGGTCGACCTGGACTCGATCACCGGACGCGAGCGCGTCACCAAGCACGACGTCAAGGCCCGCATCGAGGAGTTCAGCGACCTCGCCGGCCACCAGCACGTGCACAAGGGCATGACCAGCCGCGACCTGACCGAGAACGTCGAGCAGATGCAGGTGCGCCGGTCCCTCGAAGTCGTGCGCGACCGCATGGTCGCGGCGCTGGTGCGCCTGGCCGCCCGCGCCGAGCAGCACCGGGACCTGGTCATGGCCGGGCGCAGCCACAATGTTCCGGCCCAGGCCACCACGCTCGGGAAGCGTTTCGCCTCGTGGGCCGAGGAGCTGCTGGCCGCCTACGAGCGGGTCGAGGACCTGCTTCGCCGCTATCCGCTGCGGGGCGTCAAGGGCCCGGTCGGCACTTCCCAGGACATGCTCGACCTGTTCGGCGGGGACGCGTCCAAGCTCGCCGACCTGGAGCGGCGCGTCGCGAACCATCTCGGATTCGAGCGGGTCATGGACTCGGTCGGCCAGGTCTACCCGCGCTCGCTCGACTACGAGGTCGGTTCGGCCCTCGTCCAGGCCGTCGCCGGGCCCGCCGGCGCGGCGCTGACGATCCGCCTCATGGCCGGCGCCGAGTTGGCGACGGAGGGTTTCGTGGCGGGTCAGGTGGGCTCTTCGGCCATGCCGCACAAGATGAACACCCGCTCCTCCGAGCGCGTCGGCGGTCTGGCGGTGGTGGCCCGCGGGTACGCGGCGATGCTCGGCGAGCTGGCCGGCGACCAGTGGAACGAGGGCGACGTGTCGTGCTCGGTGGTGCGCCGGGTCGCGCTGCCGGACCTCTGCTACGCCGTCGACGGTCTTTATGAGACTTTTCTCACCGTTCTGGACAACTTCGGCGCCTACCCGGCTGTCATCGGCGCCGAGCTCGACCGGTACCTGCCCTTCCTGACCTCGACAAAGGTCCTCATGGAGGCCGTCAAGCGCGGTGCCGGGCGCGAGGACGCGCACGAGGCGATCAAGGAGCACGCCGTCGCGGTGGCGCGGGCCATGCGTGAGGAGGGCCTCCGTGAGAACGACCTTTTCGATCGGCTCGCCGCCGACCAGCGGCTGCCGATGGACCGGGCGGCGCTGGACTCCCTGGTGGCCGATACGAGCGAATTCGTTGGCGCAGCGGCGGATCAGGTCGAACGTGTCACCGAAAGAGTGGCGGTCGCGGCGAAGGCCCACCCTGAGGCCGCGGCCTACCGGCCCGGAAACATCCTATGATTAGCTGTGACGTGGCACCGACGCTCTGAGCGCGTCGCTGGCCCTGGTCAGACACCGTGAATATTCTTGGTCGTGTCCCGTCCATGTGACCGACAGGAGTGCGACCGTGGCCCGTGTAGTGGTCGACGTGATGCTGAAACCCGAAATCCTCGACCCCCAGGGCGAGGCCGTGCTCGGGGCGCTGCCCCGCCTCGGTGTCGACAAAGTGGCATCGGTTCGGATCGGCAAGCGCGTCGAGATCGAGTTCGCCGATGACGCGACCAATATCGAGGAGCAGTCGCAGGTGATCGCCGACCAGCTTCTGGCGAACCCGGTGATCGAGAACTTCCACATCGCCGTCGAAGACCAGACGCCCGCCGGAGAGGCCGCATGAGCGCCCGCATCGGCATCGTGACCTTCCCCGGCTCGCTCGACGACCGCGACGCGGCCAGGTCCGTGCGCCTGGGCGGGGCCGAGCCGGTGTCGCTGTGGCACGACGAGGCCGTCCTCAAGAACGTCGACGCGGTGATCCTGCCGGGCGGGTTCTCCTACGGTGACGCCCTCCGCTGCGGCGCGATCGCCCGCTTCAGCGAGGTCATGGGCCTGGTCGCCGACGCCGCCAAGGGCGGCATGCCGGTGCTGGGCACCTGCAACGGCTTCCAGGTGCTGTGCGAATCGCACCTGCTTCCCGGCGCGCTGGTGCGCAACGCCCACCTGCGCTACCGCAACCGGCCCGCGCGGCTGCGGATCGAGACGAACAAGACCGCCTGGACCGCCGAGTTCGACGACGGCGCCGAGGTGGTCTTCCCGGCCAAGCACGGCGAGGGCCGCTTCGTGGCCGACGAGGCGACGCTCGACGAGCTCGAGTCCGCCGGCCGCGTCGTCTTCCGGTACCTCGACAACCCGAACGGATCGATGCGGGACATCGCCGGGGTGTCGAACGAGGCGGGGAACGTCGTCGGCCTCATGCCGCACCCCGAGCACGCCGTCGAGGCGCTCACCGGCCCGTCCACCGACGGGCTCGGCGTGATCGCCTCGGTGCTGGCCAGTCTGAGCGAGGGAGCCGACCGATGACAAGACATCTGCTCAACGCCGTCGTCGACACGGTCGGCGTGGCCGCCGCGACCCCCGACGAGAAGCAGCCGTACCACGAGCTCGGCCTCAAGGACGACGAGTACGACCGCATCCGCGAAGTGTTGGGCCGCAGGCCCACCCAGTCGGAACTGGCGATGTACTCGATCATGTGGTCCGAGCACTGCTCGTACAAGTCCAGCAGGGTCCACCTGCGCCAGTTCGCGCAGAAGAACCCGAAGACCGCGCGCCTGCTGGCCGGGATCGGCGAGAACGCCGGCGTGGTCGCGATCGACGAGAACATCGCGGTGACGTTCAAGGTCGAGTCGCACAACCACCCGTCCTACGTCGAGCCGAAGCAGGGCGCGGCCACCGGCGTCGGCGGCATCATCCGCGACATCCTCGCCATGGGCGCCAGGCCGATCGCGGTCATGGACTCCCTGCGCTTCGGCGACGCCGACCACCCCGACACCGCGCGGGTCCTGCCCGGCGTGGTCGACGGCGTGGGCCACTACGGCAACTGCGTGGGCCTGCCGAACATCGGCGGCGAGACCGTCTTCGACCCCAGCTACCAGGGCAACCCGCTGGTGAACGCGCTGAGCGTCGGCGTGATGCCGCGCTCGCGGCTGCAGTCGATGCAGGCCAGCGGGGTCGGCAACGTGGTGATCCTCTTGGGCGCCAAGACCGGACGCGACGGCATCGGCGGCGTCTCGGTGCTGGCCAGCGCCACCTTCGAGGAGGAGGACGACTCCGACTCGAGGCCCAGCGTCCAGGTCGGCGACCCCTTCACCGAGAAGCTGCTCATCGAGTGCTGCCTGGAGCTGTTCGACGCCGGCCTGGTGGTCGGCATCCAGGACCTCGGCGGGGCGGGCCTGACCTGCGCGCTGTCGGAGACGGCGGCGGCCGGCGACGGCGGCATGCACGTCGACCTCGAACTGGTCCCGCTGCGCGCCGAGGGCATGGAGCCGCACGACATCCTCGCCTCGGAGTCGCAGGAGCGCATGCTGCTCATCGTCGACCCGGCCGAGGCCGAGGCGGTGCTGGCCCGCGCGCGGCGCTGGGGCCTGCTGGCCACGGCGATCGGCGAGGTCACCGACTCGGGTCGGCTGGTGATCGACTACCACGGCAAGACGGTGGTCGACGTGCCGCCGGCGAGCCTGGCCGACGAGGGCCCGGTGTACGAGCGGCCCGTCGCCGAGCCGAACGACTTGGCGCTCATCGCGGTCGACCGGGCGGAGACGCTGCCGCGTCCGAGCACCGACGAGGAGATCCGCCAGACCGTCCTCGACATGGCGGCCAGCCCGAACCTGTGCGACCGCACCTGGATCACCGAGCAGTACGACTCGTCGGTGTTCGGCAACACGGTCCTGGCGACTCCGCACGACGCGGGCGTGCTGCGGCTGGACGAGAACACCGGCACCGGCATCGCGATCTCCCTGGACGGCAACGGCCGTTACGCGCGGCTCGACCCGTACACGGGGGCGCAGCTGGCGCTGGCCGAGGCCTACCGGAACGTCGCGGTCACCGGGGCGACGCCGATCGCGGTCACCGACTGCTTGAACTTCGGCTCCCCGGAGGACCCGCACGTGATGTGGCAGTTCGAGCGGGCCGTGACGGGGCTGGCCGACGCCTGCCAGTTCCTGGGGATTCCGGTGACCGGCGGCAACGTGTCATTCTACAACCAGACCGGCCGCGAGGCGATCCACCCGACGCCGGTGGTCGGCGTGCTCGGCGTGATCGACGATGTCTCGCGGCGTATTCCGCTGGGGCTGGGCGGCACCGGTGACACGATCGCGCTCATCGGCACCACCGCCGAGGAGCTGTCGGGTTCGGAGTGGGCCTGGGCGACGCACCGCCACCTCGGCGGCGTTCCGCCGGAGGTCGACTTGGACCACGAGATGAAGCTCGCGGACCTGCTGGTGCGGCTGGCGTCCACCGAGCAGCTGTCGGCCGCGCACGACCTGTCCGAGGGCGGGCTGGCGCAGGCGCTGGTCGAGGCGATCGTGCACTCGGGGATGGGCGCGCAGATCCTCCTGCCGGAGGGGACCGACCCGTTCACCTACTTGTTCAGCGAATCGTCGGGGCGCGTCATGGTCGTGATCCCGCGCGGTCAGGAGCTGGCGGTGCGCGGCGCCTGCGAGCAGCGGGGCCTGCCGATCACTCCGCTGGGCGTGGCCGACGCGAACACCGACGGCCTGCACCTGCGGGACCACTTCGACATCGGGCGCGACGAGCTCGAGGCGGCCTGGAAGGGCCGCATCGGCACCAAGCTCGGCGAAGCGTGAATCCTATATGATATAGGATATATCCTATAGGGACTGCGGCCCCGTCTCGTTCGAGGCGGGGCCGTTCACTTTTCCGCCGTTCACCTTCTATTAATAAGGCATCAGAGCAACGGCAGGTGGTCCGACAGGTCGGCCCGCACGCCCGAAGCCGAGACCTGGCCGTTCGCCACCGCTTCGGCGAAGGACCTCCTCCCGGCGGCCAGTTCGAGGAAGGCGACCGGGTCGCATTCCACGACGTTCGGCGGAGTGCCGCGGCGGTGCCGGGGGCCCTCGACGCACTGCACCGCCCCGTACGGCGGCACCCGTACCTCGACCGAATGCCCAGGTGATCGCTCCGCCAGCCGCCGCAGCAGTTCGCGGACCGCCGCCTTCAGCGTCTCGCGGTCGGGCCGCTCGTCGTTGTCGAGCGCGGCAATGGCGTCTGCCACAGCGTCCATAGGGTTCCCTTCCAGGCGGGTTAGACTTCGCAGGGCGGCGCCGTGCCTATCGGCGCGCGCCGCTGTGCTCGAACCCGCGTCCCGTAATCGAATTGAGACCAGGCATAGTGGCGTCGACGACCCGCGACCGTGGGTGAGTCGTGCCTTGCCGAGGTGAGCTCGCGAGCCGAACGTAAGTGCTGGAAGGCATGCCCAGGAGGGGATGTAGATGACTGCCGCAGAGGCCGATCCGAGCTGGACCAAGACTAACGTCTCGGGGTCCCAGCGGAGGTCCCAGGGTCGCCTGCGCGCGCGCCTCGCCGGGCTCGCAGCGCTCTTCGGCGTGCTGCTCGGCGCCTTCGCCCTACCCTCCACGGCGCAGGCTCAGGACGCCGTGTCGGCGTGGATTTCCGCCGGCCACAACTCGTACATCGACATCGGCGGCGCCCCCGCCGTCGTCACGGTCACGGTCCAGCCGAACTTCCAGCCCGGCCAGGGCCCCAAGCACGCCACCATCAAAGCCTCGCTCTCGGGCCTCGACGGCTACGTCATGCTCGACACCGACGGCGGCGACTGCACTCGCACCGGCCCCGACCACGTCACCTGTGAGACGATCACCGCGAACGAGGGCCAGCGGAACGTGCAGTTCGCGCTCTCGCCGGCCACCGAGTCCGACATCCCCGAAGGGGAGACCAAGCAGGGCGAGCTCAAGCTCGATTACGGCGGCGACGCCAAGGGCAACGAGAAGACCACGATCACCGTCGCCGGCCACCACCAGGCCGGTCCCAAGTCGGTCACGCAGATCAACGGCACCGTCACCTCCAACGCCGAACCGGTCGCCGACGCCAAGGTCGTCCTCACCGACGGCGAGGGCACCACCCACGAGACCACGACCGGCGGGGACGGCGCCTACGTCTTCCAGGGCAACGACCAGGACAAGTACATCGCTCCCGGCGACATGAAGCTGACCGTGACCAAGGACGGCTTCGAGGAGCTCGTGCAGGAGTTCCAGGTCATCGAGGGCACCAGCTACCAGCAGAACGTCACCTTGGCCCAGGTGGAGAGCGAGCCCGAGGAGACCACCGAGGCCGCCAGCGAGGAGCCCTCCAGCGCGGCGCCGTCGCCCTCGGCCGCGGCGAACGAGGACGACGGCGGCATCTCAGGCACCTTGCTGACGCTGATCATCATCGGCGCGCTGCTGGTCCTCGGCGGCATCGTCGGCATCGTCTTCCTGCTGCGCGGCGGCAAGGACGACGACGATGACGACCCCAAGGAGAGCTTCGCCGACGGTCCGCCCGAGCATCAGCCGACCGCGGCCCAGGTCGGCAGCCCCGGCGTCTACCAGGCCGGTCCGGCCCCCGGCGCCGAGGCGCCCACCATGATCCACAACGGACCGCTGGTCCAGGACCAGGAGGTCGGCGCCTACGGGGCTCCGGCCGGCGGGTTCGGGCCCGCCTACGGCAACGACGACTCGACGCAGGTCATGCCGCAGGCCGGAGGCCCGGCGGCCCCGCCGCCGCCCGCCGTCGGCCCCAACGACACCCAGATCCTCTCGACGGTCAAGGGCCTGGACAATCCGTCGAGCGCTCCCGGCGTGCCGAGCGCCCCGCACGGCCCCGGCGGCGACGCCACCCAGGTGATGCCGCAGGCCGGAGGCCCGGCCGCGCCGCCGCCGCGTCCACCGCAGAGCCCGTACGCCGAGCCGAACTACGGCGCGCCGGCGGCGCCGAGCCCGGCGCACACCCAGCCGCACCCGTCGCCCTCGCCGACGCCGCCGCCGGTCGGCTCGTCGATGTTCGAGCCGCACAATCCCGACCTGGCCCCCGGCTCGCAGCCGCCGGTCTCGCGTGACCCGTACGCGCCTCCGGTGCACCAGTCGCAGCCGAACCCGGCCGCGGACCCGTACCCGGGCCAGGCGCCGAGCCGGGACCCGTACGCTCCCCCGGCGCAGCCGAGCGCGCCGCCGGCCGGGCCGTACACCCCGCAGCCGACCCAGGCGATGCCGCAAGGCGGCTACGTCTCGGAGCCGATGTACGGCTCCCAGCCGCAGAGCGGGCCGCCTCCGTCGCCGTACGCGGCGGACCAGCCGCAGCAGCCCGAGGGCGAGAGCCCGCAGGGTTCGCATTACCGGCGCGACGACGAGGAGCGCAAGGGCTGGGGCGAATGGGACGACCGGCCGCGTTCGTGGTGACAGGCCCGCTGCCTGCGCGGACTCCGCCGGTCCGGCGGGCGCAGTGGCCCCTGTCGCTCGATCGGGATGGTGGCCGCGGCCGTGCCGTCGGATAGACTGTGACTAGGCAGGTCCCGCCGGATCTGCCGAGGTGCAGCCTGCGAGCCATATTTTCGCCCGGTGACGGCGAATCGTGCGAGCCATAGATTTGTACGGGCATGGCGAAGCTTGCGAGCCATGGTCTCGCCCCAGCCAACCGAGGAGTTGCAGTGACCCGAGGTGACGGTCGTCTCACCACGGAACTCGATCCCGACCAGCCCGGCCCTCGCGACGCCTGCGGCGTCGTCGGCGTCTGGGCTCCGGGAGAAGAGGTTTCGAAACTCACCTACTTCGGGCTGTACGCGCTGCAGCACCGCGGCCAGGAGGCCGCCGGAATCGCCGTCTCGGACGGCTCCCGCACCGTCGTCTACAAGGACCTCGGCCTGGTCGCGCAGGTCTTCGACGAGTCCACGCTCGCCCCGCTCCAAGGGCATCTGGCCATCGGCCACGCCCGCTATTCGACGACCGGGGCCTCCACCTGGGAGAACGCCCAGCCGACCATCCGATCCACGTCGGCCGGAACCGCGATCGCCTTGGCGCACAACGGCAATCTCGTCAACACCGCCGATCTGCTCGAGGAGGTCGACCGCCTCGGCATCGACATGGGCGGCACCACCTCCGACACGCACCTGATCACCGCGCTGCTGACCGCCCGCCCCGACGAGTCGGTCACGGCCGCCGCCGAGCGCGTGCTGCCGCAGCTGCGCGGCGCCTTCTGCCTGGTGTTCATGGACGAGAACACCCTCTACGCCGCCCGCGACGCGCAGGGCGTCCACCCGCTGGTCATCGGCCGCCTCGCCCGCGGCTGGGCCGTGGCCTCCGAGACCGCCGCGCTCGACACCATCGGCGCCACCTTCGTGCGCGAGGTCGAGCCCGGCGAGATGATCGCCATCGACGAATACGGGCTGCGCTCGACGCGCTTTGCGAACCCCGAGCCGAAGAACTGCCTGTTCGAGTACGTCTACCTCGCCCGCCCCGACAGCAATCTGGCCGGCCGCAACGTCTACGCCACGCGCGTGGAGGTCGGCCGGACCCTCGCCGGGGAGCATCCGGTCGACGCCGACCTGGTGATCGGCGTACCCGAGTCCGGCATCCCCGCCGCGGTCGGCTTCGCCGAGGCCTCCGGCATTCCCTACGGCCAGGGCTTCACCAAGAACTCCTATGTGGGGCGCACCTTCATCCAGCCTTCGCAGTCGCTGCGGCAGCTCGGCATCCGTCTCAAGCTCAATCCGCTGGTCGACCAGATCCGCGGCAAACGCCTGGTCGTCGTCGACGACACCATCGTGCGGGGCAACACGCAGCGCGCGATCGTGCGGATGCTGCGCGAGGCCGGCGCGGTGGAGGTCCACATCCGGATCTCGGCGCCGCCGGTCAAGTGGCCGTGCTTCTACGGCATCGACTTCGCCACCCGCGCCGAGCTCGTCGCCGGGTCGCTCGAGGTCGACGGCATCCGCGCGCAGATCGGGGCCGACAGCCTCGGCTACGTCTCGCTCGAGGGGCTCACCCTCGCCTCCGAGCAGCCCGCCTCCAGGCTCTGCAAGGCCTGCTTCGACGGGGAGTATCCGATCGAACTCCCCGGAGCCGACCTGATCGGCAAACACCTCCTCGAATCGCCGGAACCGCCCCAGAAAGCCGAGTCAGCCAGCACTTCAGTGCGGGAAGGGACCACAGCGTGAGCCGCGGCACCACCACTCGAAAGACCATCTCGTACGCCTCCTCGGGCGTCGACATCAACGCCGGCGACCGGGCCGTCGAGGCCCTCAAGCCGTCGATCCGCAAGACCGCCCGACCCGAGGTCGTCGGCGGGATCGGCGGCTTCGCCGGGCTGTTCGCCCTCGACGTCGAGAAGTACACCAAGCCGCTGCTGGCCTCTTCGACCGACGGCGTGGGCACCAAGCTCGTCATCGCCCAGAAGCTCGGCATCCACGACACGGTCGGCATCGACCTGGTCGCGATGGTCGTCGACGACCTGGTCGTGTGCGGGGCCGAGCCGCTGTTCCTGCTGGACTACATCGCCACCGGGCAGGTCGTGCCCGAGAAGATCGCCGACATCGGTGCGGGCATCGCCGACGGCTGCCGCTACGCCGGCTGCTCGCTCATCGGCGGTGAGATCGCCGAGCACCCCGGCGTGATGAAGGCCGACGACTACGACATCTCGGCCACCGGCGTGGGCGTCGTGGAGGCCGACGCCCTGCTGGGCCCCGAGCGGGTCAAGCCCGGTGACGTCGCGATCGCGATGCGCGCCTCGGGGCTCCACTCCAACGGCTTCTCGCTGGTGCGCGAGGCGCTCTTCGGCGTCGGCAAGATGGATCTGGGCACCGAGGTGCCCGAGTTCGGCCGGCAGCGCACCCTCGGCGAGGAGCTGCTGACTCCGACGCACATCTACGCCAAGGACTGCCTGGAGCTGGCCAAGGAGTGCGACGTGCACGCCTTCGCCCACATCACCGGCGGCGGCATCGCCGGGAACCTCGTCCGCTCGATCCCCGAAGGCATGACGGTGACGGTCGACCGCTCCACCTGGACGCCGAACCCCGTGTTCGACGTCGTCCAGCGCACCGGCGAGATCGGCGACGAGGAGATGGAGCGGACCTTCAACATGGGGATCGGCATGGTCGCCGTCGTCTCCCCCGACCAGGTCGACCGTTCGCTGGCCGTGCTCACCGCCCGCCACGTCGAGGCCTGGACGATCGGCGAGGTCGCCGAAGGCGAGGACGGCGTCAAGCTCACCGGGAACTATCGGAAGGCTGAGTAGGCAGCGGCACCGCCTCGAGCCGTTTGGCGGCCCGGATGCTCAGCAGCAGCCAGATCAGGCCGATCAGCGGCAGGGCCGCGGCCGAGATCAGGGCCGGGACCAGCGGCAGGGTCGGCGTGATCATCACTCCGACGATCAGGAGCGTGGAGATCAGGATGGTCTTGCGCCGAGCCGGGTCGAAGACGCGCAGCGGCCCCAACGGTATGTCGTGCCAGGCGACGCGTTTGGCGGCGCGGACGATGATGATGCCGAGGATGAATCCGGCCGGCTCGTCCAGCAACCAGTGCTGTCCTGAATAGACTTGGCCGGTGGCGACGAGGATCGGGGGCGCGAACAGCAGCGTCAGCCGCAGCCACCGCGGCATGATCCCGCCGACGAGCATCACGATCAGGCCGAACAGCAGCACCGTGTTGACCGCGTGCCCCGAGGGGTACGCCGTGGCGTCGGTGATGGCCCCGCCGCCTTCGGGGTGATAGGTGAACAGCATCGCGCCTTCGGGGGAGACCTCCGCGAGCCGGTAGGGGTGCTGCGACAGCGGCCGGCCCAGCAGGTGCTTCATGCCCAGGATGATCGCCAGCGTGATGAACGAGAGCACGTACATCAGCAGCGGGCGGATGCTCCGGGAGCGGAGCGCGCACCAGACCGCGAAGGCGAGCGTGACGGGTGCGACGAACTTGGCCTGCCCGAGCAGCGCCGCCGTGCGGCCGGCGTCCCAAAGCCACTGGACCTTGTGGTCGATGACCCAGGTCCGCACCTCGAAGTCGAGCGTGACCAGCGGCGAGGGGAAGGTCAACAGCGCGGTCATGGCCAGGAAGACGGCGAACAGCGTCAGGTCCGGCCACCAGCTCTTGGGTCGCTCTCCGTAGGGCTCCCAATCGAACCAGCCGACGGGGATGTAGCGCCGCAGCGGGGTGACGAGCTGCTTGACGACGGCGTCATCGCTGACGGTCACCCCGCGGTCTTTGACTCGGGCGCTCCGCCGCACGGTCGCGGTACGGTTCGATTCGGATGGCATACCTGGATATTCGCTTGTGAAGATGAATTCTGTTGTGTTCACAGCCGAACTGGGCCGAATTTGTTATCAGGTCGGTATATATGGTGTGGTTTGCGACGCATCACATAGGGAGCTTCGACCTGTTGCGGCACTGCTCGACGGCTCACACCGCTCATGCGTCGCTCTCATGTGATCATTGCGCTTGCGCAACGCCCGCATCATTGGTCAACTCTCGCATTCGTCGGTGTCACCTCCGGTGTAGACGAAGGTGATGAGGACGTGGTCGTCCGGAGCGCCGCGGGCGCCCGCCGCCGGCTCCTGCTCTATCACCTCGCAGTCCGAATGCGTCCAGTCGAACAGGCCCCTGGGTTCGCCTTCCATCGCCACATTGGAGAATCCGGCCTCGGCGAGCGCTTCCCGCGCTTCGGCGGTCGAGAGTCCGGTCACCTCCGGCATCGTCGCCGCCGTTCCGTTCTCCGGTGTCGGCTCGGCGTCGTCGCCGGGAGTCGGCGCTTCGGGCTCGGAGTCGCGGTTCTCGGTGACCACCGGCGACGGGGCCCCTCGCACCGCTCCGTCGCCACCGCTACCGGTCTCTGGCTCGTCGGTCGCCGGATCGGACGGCGTCGGCGACTCGGCCCGGTCGGTGCCGGTCGGGGTCTCCTCGGCCCTCACCGCTTCGGTGTCCGGTGGATAGAGGTTCCCGAGGCGGGTGCTCAGGACCGTGGCGACGACGACGGCCAGTATCGAGGCCGCTGCGATGAGCCCGATCCTGCGGAGCACGCGCCTGTCGCCGGGATTCGAGTCGCCGGCGGGGGCCGAGGACACCGGCCGCGGATCGCCGCCCGCCGCGGGAGAGTCAAGGCGCATCGGCTCGACGCCGAGCCGCTCGCGCAGCACGGCGGAGATGAGCGGCGTGCGGCTCGCGCCGCCGGTCAGCAGGACACCGGCCACGTCGGCGGGGGCCGCTTCGGCATCGTCCAGCACCGTGGTGAGCAGCTCAACGGTCCGCTCGACCGGCTCGGCTATGCGCTCCTGGAGTTCCTCGCGCGTGAGCAGCAATTCGATCTCGGTGTGCGGCAGGGTGAGCCGGGCATGGGATTCGCTCGAGAGGTACTCGCGGACGCGCTTGATCTCGTGGAGGGAGGCCGCACGCAATTCGACGTCGGTCAGATCGGCGGGCCGGTCGACGCGTCTCCAGAACTCCGGGTCGGCGTCGCGGTGGCGGCCGGACAGGTAGGCGAGGAGGAGTTCGTCGAATTCCAGGCCGCCGACCGCGTCGGTGCCGCCGGCGGCCGCGACGACGTGCCGTCCGCCTTCCGACCGGATGACGGTGATGTCGCACGAGCCGGCGCCGAGGCGGTAGACCACGAGGGCCGCCCCGGGCGGAAGCGAGCTTCCGCCCGCCTCGGCGTAGCGGGCGCCGGCGGCCTCGGGGTCGATCCCGGCCGCGCGGGGGTGGGGGTCGGATCGCATGCGCCTGAGTCTATTGACCACTGACCGGATGCTTCGACCCGCCTTGTGAGGTTTCGACCGTTCAGGCCAGTCTGGACGGAACATGGGATTCAGCAGGTGTCGTTGCCGATGTAGGAGTAGGTGATGGTGATCCGTTCGTTGTGGGAGGCCCTCGCGCCGCCGGCCGGATCCTGCTCGGTGACCTCGCAGTGCTCGCTGGCGGGTCCCTCGGTCGTCCGCCGGTAGCCCTGCTCGATGACGTTGATGAATCCGGCGTCGGCGAGGATCCGCTCGGCGTCCGCGAGCTGCTCGCCGGTGACGTCGGGAACGGCGGCGGCGGTCGGGGAGGACTCCTCGGGTTCTTCGTCCGGGGTGCTCGCGGTCGGCGTGCTGTCGCCGGAAGGGCTCGGGACCGATTCGGGGGCCGGTGGATCGGTCGTCGCCGTCTCGGCGCCGTCGGGAGTCGCGGGCTCCGCGGCGTCGTCGGGTGCGGCCGACTCGGCCGGGCTCGATTCGGTCGCTTCGACGGTGGCCTCGGCCTCGGAGGTCGCTTCGGGGAGCGGACCGAGTTCGCGCAGCTCGGTGGAGTTGCCGCCGACGTCGTCGATGCCGGACGGGGCCTCCGAGAGCAGCTGGACGGTCACCACCGTGGCGATCCCGAACAGCAGCGCCAGTATCGCCGCCAGGAGTCCGAACGGCCGCAGCGAGCCCGGCCTGAGATCGGACCCGCCCCCGGGCGGCGCCGCCGGGCCCGGTGCTTCGGCGGCGACGAGGGCGGCGCCTTCGGCCGCGGCCAGCTCGGGCATGTCCGGCAGCAGCGGCTCGACGCCGAGTCGCTCACGCAGCATGGCGGCCACCGGCGGGGTACGGCTCGCGCCGCCGATGAGGAGCAGCGCGAGCGGTTCGCGCGGGCCGACGCCCGCCGCGTCGAGCGTCTGCTCCACCAGGGATATCGTCCGGGCGATCAGCTCGGCGAGCACCCGGTCGAGCTCCAGGCGGGTCACCGTCAGTTCGATCCCGCACTCGGAGACCGTCGCGGCAGGACGGTCGGTAAGCTGCTCGCGGGCGCGCCGGACCAGATCGAGCACCCTGGTCCGCAGCACGACCTCGTCGGGGTCGTCGACGCGGTTCCAGAATCCGCGGTCGGTCGCGCGCTGCTTGGCCGAGAGGTGGTCCAGCAGGGCCCGGTCGAAACGGCGTCCGCCGACCGCGTCGGTGTCGGCGGCGGCGTGGACGGTGAAGCGGTCGCCGTCGCGGCCGACGATGCCGACGTTGCAGGAGGCGGCGCCCAGACTGTAGACGACGAGCCAGGTGCCCGGTTCCAGCTCGCGACCGGCGACTTCGGTGTAGTAGCGGGCGGCCGCCTCGGGTTCGGGCACGAGCTCGGCCTGCGCGAAACCCGCGTGAGCGGCGGCCTCGAGGTGCGCCTGCCTGCGGGCGGCGTCCCAGGACGCCGGCACGACCAGCGCGGTCGGCGCCGTGCCGTCGGTCTCGATGTGGTCGGTGCCGGCGTCGACCAGTCGCAGGTGCGGTCGGTCGTCGCCGCGGCGGACCATGACCGTGGCGGTCGTCGTGCCGAGGTCGATTCCGACCGCTGCGGACCCAGAGACGGTTTGCATAGACGTGAGTCTATGCGATTCCGTCCTTATGGCCCGAATTGATGCACTCTACCGTGGTCGATGGGGCAGAAGAGATTCGATTCGGGACCGCTCCCTCCGGCACGGAATCGGCCAATCGGGGTTCAGCGCACGAGGCGGAGTCCGGACATGCCGCCGTCGACGGCCAGGCTCGTGCCGGTCAGTGCCCGGTTGGCCGGGTCGGCGAGGTAGACCACGGCGGAGGCGACCTCGTCGGCGCCGACGAGACGGCCGGTCGGCTGACGGGCTTCGAGCCGGGCCCGTTCGGCCTCGGGGTCGTCGGCCTGTTCGAGCAGCCGCGCCACCCAGGGGGTGTCGGCGGTGCCCGGGGCGACGCAGTTGACGCGGATGCCCTCGGCGACATGGTCGGCGGCCATGGCCATGGTCAGGGAGTGCACGGCGCCTTTGGAGGCCGAGTACAGCGCCCGCTTGACCAGGCCGGCGGTGGCGGCGATCGACGAGGTGTTCACGATCGCGGGGGCCTCGGACTCGCGCAGGTGCGGCAGGCAGGCGCGGGCGAGCCGGACCATGCCCAGCAGGTTGACGTCGAGCACCCGGATCCACTGCTTGTCGGAGTTCTCCTCTACCGTGCCGACCGCGCCGATGCCGGCGTTGTTGACCAGCACGTCGATGCGGCCGAAGCGTTCGACGACGGCCGCGACGGCCTGGCGCACCTGGTGGTCGTCGGCGACGTCGCAGCGGGTGGACCAGTGCCGCTCGCTCTCGTCGAGGTCGAGCACGGCCGGATTCGCGCCGCGATCGGCGAAGGCGTCGGCGCAGGCCGCGCCGATCCCCGACGAACCGCCGGAGATGACGACGGTGAGGCCCTCGAATCCGGTCGTCGCGCTGTGCGGAGCGTTCATCGGCGATCTCTCCATTCTGGACCATCTGGGAAGGCGTAGTGACGCAGGCTCTCGGGTTTCATCTCGGCGGAGAAGCCCGGCATCCGGGGAGCCCGGTAGCGGCCGTCGTCGATCACGGTCGGCTCGACGAAGTGCTCGTGCAGGTGGTCGACGTATTCGATCACCCGGTCCTCCATCGACGCGCTCACCGAGGTGTAGTCGAACATCGACAGGTGGCAGACCAGCTCGCACAGCCCGACGCCGCCGGCGTGCGGGCAGACGGGGACGCCGAACTTGGCCGCCAGCAGCAGGATGGCGAGGTTCTCGTTGACCCCGGCCACGCGCGCGGCGTCGAGCTGGAGGAAGTCGACGGCCTGGGCCTGCAGCAGCTGCTTGAACATCACGCGGTTGTGGCAGTGCTCGCCGGTCGCGACCTTGATGGGCGCCACGCGCCTGCGGATCGCCGCGTGGCCGAGCACGTCGTCGGGGCAGGTCGGCTCCTCGATCCACCATGGATCGAATTCGGCCAGTTCGCGCATCCACTCGACCGCGCGGTCCACGTCCCAGCGCTGGTTGGCGTCCACCGCGATCCGCACGTCCGGGCCCACGGCCGCGCGCGCGGCGGCCAGGCGCCGCCGGTCGTCGGCCGGGTCGGCGCCGACCTTGAGCTTGATCTGCCCGTATCCGTCGGCGACGGCCTGCTTGGCGAGCCGCACGACCTTCTCGTCGGAGTAGCCGAGCCAGCCCGGCGAAGTGGTGTAGGCCGGATAGCCGTCGCGTTCGACCTCGGCGATGCGCCCGGCCTTGCCGGGTTCGGCCGCGCGCAGGAGCTCGAGCGCCTCTTCGGGGGTGAGCGCGTCGCTGAGGTACCGCCAGTCGACGCAGTCGACGATCTGCTCGGGGGTCAGGCTCGAAAGGTACTTCCAGAGCGGCATTCCGGCCCGGCGGGCGGCCAGGTCCCAGGCGGCGTTGACCAGTGCGGCCGCGGCGAGGTGCATGACGCCCTTCTCGGGCCCGAGCCAGCGGATCTGGGAGTCGTGGGTGAGCCTGCGGTAGAACTCGCCGAGGTCGTCGGCCTCGCGTCCGACGACGTATTCGGCGAGCGTTTCGATGGCGGCGCAGCAGATGTCGTTGCCGCGGCCGATGGTGAAGGTGAACCCGTGGCCCTCGTGGCCGTCGTCGGCGCGGAGGACGACGTAGGCGGCCGAGTAGTCCGGGTCGGGGTTCATCGCGTCGGAGCCGTCGAGGCTCATGGAGGTCGGGAACCGGACGTCGGTGACGTCCACCGAGGTGATCATCCCTGCACTACCGGGTTCTTCGTCGCGCCGAGGCCGTCGATGCCGACCTCGACGGTGTCGTCGGCCTTGAGGTACGGGAACCGGCCCGACAGGGCGACGCCTTCGGGCGTGCCGGTGAGCAGCAGGTCGCCGGGGTCGAAGGCCATGAACTGCGACATGTGGCAGACGGTCTCGGCCACCGGGAAGATCATGTCGGCGGTGCTGGAGTCCTGGCGGATCGCGCCGTTGACCTTGGACCACATGCGCAGTCGCTGCACGTCCACGATCTCGTCGGGAGAGACGAGGGCGGGGCCCAGCGGCGAGAACGTCGGGCAGGCCTTGCCTTTGGAGAACTGGCCGCCGGAGCGCTCGATCTGGAACTCTCGCTCGGACAGATCGTTGGCGACGACGAAGCCGGCGATGCACTCGAACGCGGCCTCCGGTGAGGCGAGGTACGAGGCGCGCTTGCCGAAGACGACCCCGAGTTCGACCTCCCAGTCGGTCTTGGTCGAGCCGCGCGGGATCTCGACTTCGTCGTTCGGCCCGACGACGGTGTTGGGGTGCTTGAAGAACACCACCGGTTCGCTGGGGGGCTCGGCGCCGGATTCGGCGCAGTGCGCGGCGTAGTTCATGCCGATGCAGACGATGGCGCCGGGCTTGGCGATCGGGGCGGCGATCCGCTCGCCGGCGATGTCGATCTTCGGGAATCCGGCCACACTGGACACGCCGCCGCGGGCGAGGAAGTCGCCGTCGATGTCGCCGAAGTGTCCCGAGAGGTCGTAGTGCTCGCCGTCGTGGCGGACCACGGGCGTCTCGAGACCGGGGGCGCCGATGCGCATGTACCTCATCAAATCTCCTTCGAGAAAACCCGGGCCTTCAGGCCCCGGAGGAAACGAACTCCTGTCGAGCAGGTCAGGGATCGGTGAAGGCGTCGCCTTCGTCGCCTGCCCGCCCCAGAGCCGGACCTACCAGACATACACGTATATTGTGAGACGTGAGTGTCCAGACACATCACCGGGCCCACCGGTTCCGGTGTTACCCGAACAGCGAGCAGGCCGAGCAGCTGGCCCGCACGTTCGGGTGCGTGCGCCTGGTCTACAACAAGACACTCGAGTACCGACACAAGGCCTACGCCCGCCGCAGGGAATAGGTCACCTACAACCAAAGCTCGGCCATGCTCACCCGCTGGAAGCGAACCGACCGGTACGCGTTCTTGAACGAGGTCTCCAGTGTCCCGCTCCAGCAGGCCCTCCGGCACCTGCAGCAGGGCTATGCGAACTTCTGGAAGGGCCACTGCACCTACCCGCGATTCAAGAAGAAGCGGGCCGTGGCCGGCTCGGCCGAGTACACCCGCTCGGCGTTCAAATGGGACGCCGGAAAGCTCACACTCGCCAAGCAGTCCGAGCCACTCAAGATCCGCTGGTCGCGCGAGCTCCCACACGGTGCGGTCCCCTCGACGGTGACCGTCTCCCGCGACAGCGCGGGCCGCTGGTTCGTGTCCCTGCTCGTTGAGCAGGACATTCCAGCCCTGCCGAAGCAGACCGAGGCGATCGGCGTCGACGCCGGGCTGACGGCCCTGTTCACCCTGTCCACGGGTGAGCGGATCGCCAACCCGCGCCACGAACGCAACGACCGCGACCGCGCCAGACGGTGCCAGAAGGAGCTGTCCCGCAAGACCAAAGGCTCCAAGAACTGGGTCAAGGCCCAGGTCAAGCTCGCCCGGGCCCACGCCCGGATCGCCGACCGGCGTCGCGACTTCCTGCACAAGCTCACCACCCGGCTGGTCAACGAGAACCAAGTGATCGCCGTGGAGGATCTGGGCGCGCGCGGGATGCTCGCGAACCATCGCCTGTCGCGTGCGATCGCGGACGCGGCCTGGGCCGAGTTCCGCCGCATGCTCGAATACAAGGCCGAATGGTACGGACATACCGTGGTCGTGGTCGACCGGTTCCTGCCGTCGTCGAAGACCTGCTCGGCCTGCGGGACGCTGGTCGAGCGCATGCCGCTGCCGCAGCGGACGTTCCGCTGCCCCGAGACCGCGTGCGGGCACACCGAAGACCGCGACATCAACGCGGCCAAGAACATACTGGCGGCCGGGCTGGCCGTTGCAGCCTGCGGAGACGGTGTAAGACACTGACACCCCATGGGCGTTGGCGCGACGGTCGATGAAACAGGAAACCCGGCCGGGCGACCGGCCGGAATCCCCTGATGGGGAAGAAGAAGTCAAAGGACTCCTAGCTTGTAAGTCCGGGCGGCCGTGCCGGCGAAGACGTCGGGGTCCTCGCGGCCGAGAATCTCGGTGAGCGCGTCCTTGACGCGGGTGTAGCCGGCGGCCAGTTCGCAGACGGGCCAGTCGGATCCGAACATGAGCCGGTCGGGGCCGAACAGTTCGAGGGCGGACTGGACGAACGGTCGCAGGTCCTCGGGGGTCCATGTCTTCCAGTCGGCCTCGGTGACCAGGCCGGACAGCTTGGCGGTGACGTTGGGCTGCCCGGCGAACGGGGCGACGGCCTCGCGCCATGCCCACAGCCCGTCGGAGCCGTGGCGGATCTGCGGCTTGCCGAGGTGGTCGAGCACGAACGTCAGCTCGGGGACGGCCTGGGCGGCCTTCGCGGCGGCCGGAAGCTGGTCGACCCTGACGACGAGGTCGAAGGTGGGGACCGCTTTCGCGACGGCCCCCAGCGCGGCGATGACTTCGCCGCGCGCGAGGAAGTCGGCGTCCGGGCGGTTCTGGACCTGGTCGCGCAGGCCGACCAGGAAGCGGGAGCGCGGGTGGGCCTGGTAGCGGGCCAGGATGCCGCGGAGGTCGGGGTCGAGCAGGTCGATGTGGCCGACGACGCCGGCGATCTCCTTGACGGAGCCGGCCAGGTGCAGGAACTCGACGGTCTCGGACGGGTGGCCCCATCCCGCCTCGACCAGCACCGTGCGGTCGACGCCCGCCTCGGCGAGGTTGGCGCGCAGCTCGGCGATGCCGTAGTCGCGCTTGATCTTGGCGAACTCCGGCTTGGAGGCCAGCCAGGGGTAGTCGGCGGTCCAGACGTGGTGGTGGGCGTCTATGACGAGTTGGGTGTTCATGACGGTGTGGGTGCCTCCTCGGCCAGCAGCCCGTTCCGCTTCAGGTCCTGCCACAAAGCGGCGGGAATGGGGTGGGCGAACATCGCGAGGGCGTCGTCGACCTCTGCCGGATTGCGGGCGCCGACGAGGATCGACGCGACCGCGGGGTGAAAGGCGGGGAACTGCAGGGCGGC
Source organism: Glycomyces halotolerans (assembly GCF_054779575.1). Lineage (NCBI taxonomy): Bacteria > Bacillati > Actinomycetota > Actinomycetes > Glycomycetales > Glycomycetaceae > Glycomyces > Glycomyces halotolerans. Next base: position 166,330 of record NZ_BAAGXZ010000002.1, on the reverse strand, counting down.
GGCGCGCAGGGGCACCTCGTGCCGCGAGCAGATGTCGGCGATCGCTTGAGCGCGATCGACCAGATGTGGTTCGGCGGCGGTGTAGTTGAACGTCGCGCCGGGGCGCGGGTCGGCGAGGATGCCGGAGTTGAAGACCCCGGCGGCGATGACGGAGACGCCGCGGCTGCGGCACAGCGGGTAGAGCCGCTGGAGGGCCGACTGGTCGAGCAGCGTGTAGCGGCCGGCGATGAGGGCGAGGTCGAAGTCGCCGCGTTCGACCATGTCGGCGGCGGCGTCGGTGGAGTTCATGCCGATGCCGATCGCGCCGACGCGCCCGGACTCCCGCAGTTCGGCCAGCGCCCGGTAGGTGCCGGCCATGGCCTGGTCGGGGTGGTCGTCGGCGTCGTGGACGAGGGCGATGTCGACGCGGTCGAGGGCGAGTCGCTCGAGGCTGCCGGCATGGGTCTCGAAGGCCGCCTCGTACGAGAAGTCGAACGCCGAGGCCTTGCCGTTGGGTTCGGCCCACAGGTCCCAGGGGCCGTCGTGGTCGACCAGGACGCGTCCCATCTTGGTCGAGACGGTCGACTCTTCGCGCGGCAAGCCGTTGAGAGCGCTCCCGAGGCGCGTTTCGGACAGGCCGGCGCCGTAGTGCGGGGCGGTGTCGAAGTACCGGATGCCGCCGTTCCAGGCGGCTTCGACGGTCGCGGCGGCGACGGCGGGTTCGACGGGGCTGAACAGGCCGCCGATGGCCGCGCATCCGAGTCCGACCGCGGTGACCGTGACGTCGGTGTCGCCGAGGCGGCGCCGCTCGAGGGCGGGGCTGGTGGTGGCCACGGGGGTCTCCAATGCGGACGTGCGGGCGGTTCGCGGGAGCTCGGCGTGTGCGTCGAGGCAGGGTCGACAATATCCTATAGGATATATCCTATGGGAGAAGCACTGGTGTGGCCCGAACGACAGACGCTCGCCGACGAGGCGTACACCGAATTGAAGTCGCGCATTCTGCAGAGCGTCCTCGAGCCCGGGGTCAAGCTCAGCATCGACGCGCTGGCCAAACGACTGGAGATCTCGCAGACGCCGATCCGCGAGGCATTGGCGCGCTTGGAGAGCGAGGGCCTGGTCGAGCGCAGGGCGCTGGTGGGGTACAAGGTGACGCCGCTGCTGACGCGCGAGGAGTTCGAGGACCTGTTCGAGATGCGGCTGCTGCTCGAGCCGGTGGCCGCGAGGCGGGCCGCCGCCCGCTCGGAGGAGTGCGGGCCGGATGTGCCCGCGGCGCTGCGGATGCTTGCGCGCACGCCGAGCTACAGCAGCGACGCCAAGCTCAGCCAGCTCGACTTCACGGAGGCCGACCAGCGCTTCCACAACTACGTCGGGGAGGTGAGCGGCAGCCCGATGCTCGCCAGGTCGATCGAGCGGCTCGACGCCCACCTGCATCTCCACCGCGCCTACATCGCGCCGACGGCGATCGAGGAGACCGAGGACGAGCATCGCGCCGTCGCGGAGGCTATCATCGACCGGAAACCGCTTGCTGCAGAGGAGGCGATGCGTCGCCACCTCGAGAACTCCCGCCGACGGCACGCCGCGGTCTTCCTCGAAGGCGAGGCGTCCGATGGCCACGACGAATGAGGTGAACCGAACCCCTTGAGTCGCATAGGTCTCTTCATCACCTGCGTCAACGACGCCCTCTTCCCCGAGACCCCCAAGGCCGTCGTCACCGTCCTGGAGCGCCTCGGCTACGAGGTCGACTTCCCCGAGGCGCAGACCTGCTGCGGCCAGATGCACGCCAACTCGGGGTACCGCTCGGACGCCGTGAAACTCGCCGCCTCGTTCGAGCGGGTCTTCGCGGGCTACGACGCCGTGGTCACCCCCTCCGGCTCGTGCGCCGCCATGACGCGAGACCAGTACCCGGAGCTGACCGGCACCGACATCGGCGAGCGGGTCTACGAACTGTCCGAGTTCCTCCTCGACCACGCCGGCGTCGACGACGTCGGCGCCCGCTTCCCCCACAAGGTCACCTACCACCCCACCTGCCACGGCACCCGCGCGCTCGGCCTCGGCGACAAGCCGCTGCGGCTGCTGCGCGCCGTCGACGGCATCGAACTGGTCGACCTGCCCGAGGCCGACCAGTGCTGCGGCTTCGGCGGCACTTTCGCGCTCAAGAACACCGAGGTCTCCTCGGCGATGCTCGAGGACAAGTGCCGCCACGCCGCCGACACCGGAGCCGAGTACCTGGCCGCGGCCGACAACTCGTGCCTGACCCACATCGGCGGCGGACTCTCCCGCCGCCGGTCGACTTCGGCGTCGACACCGCGGCCCATCCACTACGCCCAGATCCTGGCGAGCACCGCATGAGCGGCGCGTTCCCGGAAGCCGCCAAGGTCGCGCTCGGCATGCCGCAGCTGCGATCGAACCTCGCCCACGCCACCGGCACGATCCGCGCCAAGCGCGCGTCGGTCGCCGCCGAACTCGACGACTGGGAGCCGCTGCGCAGCGCCGCCGCGGCCGTCAAAGCCGACGTGCAGCGCCGGATGCCCGAACTCGCCGTCGAGTTCGAGCGCAAGGCCACCGAAGCCGGGGCCACGGTCCACTGGGCGCGCGACGGCGAGGAAGCGAACCGGATCGCCGCCGACCTCACCCGCGAGGCCGGCGCCGACGAGGTCGTCAAGGTCAAGTCGATGGCCACCCAGGAGATCGAGCTCAACGAGCACTTCGAGGCCGAGGGCCTGGCCGCCTGGGAGACCGACCTGGCCGAGCTCATCGTGCAACTGGCCGAGGACCGGCCGAGCCACATCCTGGTGCCGGCGATCCACTACAACCGCACCGAGATCCGCGACATCTTCCGAGGGCGCATGCAGGACGCCCCCGAGGGCTTGACCGACGACCCGGCCGCGCTGGCCGAGGCGGCGAGGCTCCACCTGCGCCGCCGGTTCCTGTCGGCGAAGGTCGCCGTCTCCGGCGCGAACTTCGCGATCGCCGAGACCGGCTCGCTGGTGGTCGTCGAGTCGGAGGGCAACGGCCGGATGTGCCTGACGATGCCCGAGACGCTCATCAGCATCGTCGGCGTCGAGAAGCTGCTGCCGCGCTTTGCGGACCTCGAGGTCTTCATGCAGTTGCTGCCGCGCTCCTCGACCGGGGAGCGGATGAACCCGTACACCTCCGTGTGGACCGGCGCGGCCGAAGGCGACGGACCCCAGAACGTCCACATCATCCTGCTCGACAACGGCCGCACCGACGTGCTGGCCGACGAGGTCGGCCGCCAGGCGCTCTCGTGCATCCGCTGCTCGGCGTGCCTGAACGTCTGCCCGGTGTACGAGCGCACCGGCGGCCACGCCTACGGCCACGTATACCCGGGCCCGATCGGCGCGATCCTCGCTCCCCAGCTGGAGCCCGGTCGCCACGACGACCTGCCGTACGCCTCCAGCCTGTGCGGCGCGTGCTACGAGGTCTGCCCGGTGAAGATCAACATCCCCGAGGTGCTGGTCCACCTGCGCCAGACCGGGCCGCACGCCGCCGGCGAGAAGGCGGCGATGGGCGCGGCCGAGGCGGTCATGGCCCGGCCGAGGCTGTGGCGGGCGGCGTTGAAGGCCGCCAGGTTCTTCTCGCTGCCGTGGCGTCGGCGCGGCCACGTGCGCCGACTCCCCTGGCCGGGATCGAAGTGGACGGTCAGCCGGGACATGTCGGTGCCGCCGAAGGAGAGTTTCCGCGACTGGTGGAAGGAGCGCGAGCGGTGAGCGCCCGCGAGGAGATCCTGGCGCGCATGCGGCGCGCTCTGGACGGAGCCGGACCGGCCCCCGAGGTCCCGCGCGAGTACCGCCGGTCCCTCGACGAGGGCACCGACGTCGTCGAGATGCTCATCGACCGCCTCATCGACTACAAGGCCGACGTCCACCGCGGCCTGGAGGCGATCCCCTCGGCGCTCGGCGAGGCGAAGCGGGTGGTGGTGCCCGCCGACCTGCCCGAGGCTTGGAGGCTCGGCCCCGCCGAGTTCGTACCGGACGAGGCGCTGGCGACCGCCGACCTGGACGCGGCCGACGCGGTCCTGACCGGCTGCGCGGCGGCGGTGGCGGTCTCGGGCACGATCATGCTCGACGCGGGCCCCGCCCAGGGGCGGCGGGCCATCACGCTGGTGCCCGACCACCACGTGATCGTGGTCGAGCGCGCCAAGATCGTCGGCCACCTGGCCGAGGCGCTCGGCATGGTGGACCACCGGCGCCCGCAGACGTGGATCTCCGGACCGTCGGCCACCAGCGACATCGAACTGCAGCGGGTGGAGGGCGTCCACGGCCCCCGCCGCCTCGACGTCGTCATCCTGGACTGACCGGACCGGTCACGAACTTCGCGACACTGCGGATGTACTCCCGATACCCGGAGAGCGCCTTCGGGATCGCCGCGGCGAGCATTTCGGTGTCGGTCTCGAGATATTCGTGAACCAGGACGTTCCGCATGCCGGTGCTCGGACCGAGATTCGCGGCGAGCTCCGGAGTGATCGCTCCGGTCCGTGCCACGAGGTCGAACGACTCCCGGTAACTCTGCGCCGCCGTGCCCAAGTGTTCCGCGCAAAGATGCTGGTTGACCGACACGGCGATGTCCACGGCCTGAATGATGATGCGTTCGACGGCCAGACGGACGATGTCATCGGGAGGGCGAACGGACAAATCCGGTGGGGCGATCTCCTCGAGCCGGTCCAGGAGCCGTCCCATGAGGTGCAGCCGCCGACTGACGATGGCTTGAGCCCCCTGCGGGTCGCTCATCGGGCCATCAGCCTCAGGCTCAGCTCGCGCATCGGCGTCGTCTCAGCGAACTGACTCAGCGCCGCCATGCGGACTTCGGCGAACCGTCCCGGCACCCGCTCATAAAGCGGCACGGTTCCGAGCAGTGCTTCTCGTCGCGCGACCGGATCGGCACGGTCGAGCACCATGATGTCGATGTCGCACGGGCCCGTCACCTCGCTGAACGCTTGATACAGGTCCAGCAGCGCGAGCCGGGGCCGTCCTCCCCGCGTGGACACCGCGATGTCGAGGTCCTTCGGGTTCATTGAGCCGCGCACAGTCGAGCCGAAGGCCACCACGAGATCGAGTCCGAACCGCTCGCACAGCGCGTCGAGTCGCCCACTCGCGGCCGCTTGCCGCAGTCGGGCCAGTCCTTCCGAAGGCGATGTCATGTTCTCACCATAATCGCTCTACTCGGTGGGAGCCATCCGACTTTCCGGACGGCGATGAACCCGGAGCGGTCTGGAGGAGCGCGGTCGGGCTCAGCGACGGCGGCGGACGCGTTCGCGGCTGAGGAGCCACAGGGCGTGGACGCCGTCGGTCCACGTGATCTTCTTGCCCTCTTCGCGGCTGCGCGCGGTATAGGAGATCGGCACTTCGAACGGGCGATAGCCGCGTTTGAGGAGTTTCGCGGTCAATTCCGCCTCCATGCCGAAACCGGCCGAGCGCACCTGCAAGTCGAGGTACAACTCCCTGGGCATGAGCTTGTAGCAGGTCTCCAAGTCCGAGATGTAGGAATTGAAGAGGACATTGGCCGCCAGAGTGATGCCCTTGTTGCCCATGACATACCAGAACGAATAGGCCGAATGGGAACCGAAGGTGCGCGAACCGTAGACGACCGTGGCCTTCCCGTCCAGGACCGGCGAGAGCAGCTTCGGCAGGTCACCGGCCTCGTATTCGCCGTCGGCGTCGAACACGACCACGTAATCGCCTTGGGCCGCCTTCGCGGCGGTGCGGATCGCCGCGCCCTTGCCGCGATTGCGCCCATGGCGGATGAGCCGGACCCGCGCTTCGTCCTCAAAGGATTGCATGACCTGCCAGGACCGGTCGCGCGAACCGTCGTCGACCGCCACGATCTCCGTCTCGCACGGAAACTCCACGGCGAGGAGCTCCTTCAGCGTCCCGGCGGCGAGGCGCTCCTCGTTGAACACCGGAACGAGAATCGACAACAACATTGCTGCTCCGTCTCCGCGGATCCGAATACGATCACATAACGATAACTTGAACTCGCCCTTGCGCGCCAGGCCGGGACGTCGTGTTGAATAGAGCGGTGCTGCTCGTTATGTGGCTGCTCGTCCTGCTGCCTTCGCTCGCCTACGCGCTCCGGCCGCTCGAAGGGGCGGTCGTCGCTCCGATGCGGCTGGCCGTCGTCCGAGCCGCGGTCCTCCTCGGTGCGTGGGCGATCGCGACCGTGGAGATCACCTCGGCCTTCGACGCCCTCGGCACCGCCTCCTTCCTCACCTCCTGGATCGCCGCGACCGTCGCCGTCCTCGGCGCGGTCGCCGTCCGCTGCCTGCGCGACGCCGCGCCCGCCGAGCACCGCTCCATCGGCGACCGGATCCGCGGCCGCCGCGGCGCCACCAGGCGCACTTGGCGGCGCACCAAGTCCGCCGCCGCGGCCGCGCCCGCCTGGCAGTGGGCGCTGGCCTGCGCGGTCGTGATCCTCTTCGCCAGCGCCGCCGTCCTGGCCGTCGCCTCGGCCCCGAACAACTTCGACTCCCAGACCTACCACCTGCCGCGCATCGAGCACTGGGTCCAGAACGCCACCGTCGCGCCCTACGCGACCGACATCCACCGCCAGATCGACATCAGCCCCGGCGCCGAGTACCTCCTGACCCACCTGCGCGTCCTCACCGGCGGCGACGGCGCCTACAACCTGCTCCAGTACCTCGCCGCGATCGGCGCGGCCCTGGCCGCGTCCCGCATCGCCGCCCAGCTCGGCGGCGGCCCCATGGCCCAGCTGACCACCGTCTTCGTCCTCGTGACCACTCCCGAGTTCCTCCTCCAGGCCACCAGCACCCAGGTCGACCTCGTCGCCGCCGCGTGGGTCGCCTGCCTCGCCACCCTCGTGCTCGACGAATTCACCCGACCGGTCGAAGCGGCCGGTCCGGCCGTCTTCGGCCGGCCCGGCGCGAAGGCCCTGCGCCCGCCGGGCAGCGACGCGCTGTACCTCGGCCTCGCGCTCGGCCTGATCGCCGTCACCAAGTCCACCGGCCTGCTCGCCGCCGCAGCGCTGCTGCTGGTGTGGGGCATCGGCCGCCTCGTTCGCGACGGCCGCCGCGGCAAGCCGTGCCTGTGCGGACGCGAACCGGGGCACTGCACCCGCGACGAAGTCGCCCCCGCCCTGTCGGCCCGGCTGCGCACCGTGCTCGCCTCCGTCGCCGTCCTCGTGCTCGCCGCCGCACTCGTCGGCCCCTTCCTCGCCCGCATGCACTCGACCTTCGGGCATCCGCTCGGCCCGCCGATGCTGCGCGAGTCCATCGGCGTCGAGACGACCGATCCGCGCCTGCTGGCCGTCAACGCCCTGCGCATCGCCCAGACCGCCACCGACACCCCGGTCAGACCGGTCTCAGAGGGCCTCGCCGCCGGTGTCGAGGGCTTCGCCGACCTGCTCGGCGTCGACGTCAACGATCCGGCGGTCACCTTCGGCGACACCGCGTTCCCCGTCCCGGCCTGGTATCCCGACGAGGACCGCGCGGCGTTCCCGCTGACCGGCCTCGGGATCGTCCTGGGCCTGCTGTGGTTCTTCTGGAAGGGCCCGGGCCTGCGCCGCGCCTACGCCACCGCCCTGGTGGCCGCCTTCCTCCTGCTGGCCTGCACCGTCGCCTGGCAGCCGTGGATCAACCGGCTCATGCTCTTCCTGGTCGTCCTCGGGGCCCCGGCCGCCGCGATCGCGGCCGCCCGCTTCGCGCGCGTCATGGTCGGCAACCGCCGCAGCGTCCTCGCCGGGACGCTGGTCACCGCCCTCGCCGTCACCGCGGCGCTCGCCGGGCTCCTGACCGTCGCCTACGGCTTCCCGCGCCGACTGACCGGCGCTTGGGCGGTGTTCAGCATCGACGACGACGAGGAGCGGTTCGTCCGCCGCCTCGAATGGCTCCCCCAGTACGAGGAGGCGGCCGCGGCCGTGGCCGAGTCCGACGCCCGGAACGTCGGCATCGTGCAGAGCAACGACTCCTGGGAGTACCCGTGGTGGGTGATGCTGCCCGACGAGGTGGAGCTGGTGGCGATGCAGTCGGTCGTCCCCGGCAGGCCGGGCGCGGACATCGACGAGGTCGACGCCGTGGTCTGCGCCGAAGACCTCGACGACTGCGCGTCGATCGTTCCCGACGAGTGGGAGCTGGTCGAACTCGGCACTGTTGCCTATGCCGTGGATCCGGAGGCGCGTTAGCCTGTGGCCATGCTCCTAAGCGACCGCGACATCGCCGACGCCGTCAAGAACGGACGGCTCGGCATCGAGCCGTACGAGCCCGAGCTGGTGCAGCCCTCGAGCGTCGACGTGCGTCTCGACCGGCGCTTCCGGGTGTTCAACAACCAGAAGTACACCCACATCGACCCCGCCATGCGCCAAGACGAGCTCACCGCCCCCGTGGAGGTCGACCCCGACGAGCCGTTCGTGCTCCACCCCGGCGAGTTCGTGCTGGCCTCGACGCTGGAGGTCGTCTCCCTGCCCGACGATCTGGCCGCGCGACTGGAGGGCAAGTCGAGCCTCGGCCGCCTGGGCCTGCTGACCCACTCCACGGCCGGCTTCATCGATCCGGGATTCTCCGGCCACGTGACCTTGGAGCTCTCCAACGTCGCGAACCTGCCGATCACACTGTGGCCGGGCATGAAGATCGGTCAGCTGTGCGTTTTCCGACTCTCCTCGCCCGCGGAGCACCCCTACGGCACTCCGGTGAACGCCTCTCGCTATCAGAATCAGCGCGGGCCCACGCCGAGCAAATCCTGGCAGAAATGGCGCGTTTGGCCCACCTGACCGAGCGACATTTATGGGAATATCCCCGATAACCGTCGTTTTCGTCTTATTCTGCTGGCATGGACATTACGCAGAGCCTCCAGAACGCCTTCGACGACATCGTGTCGTTCGTGCCCAAGGCGCTTGCCTTCCTTGCCATTCTCCTCATCGGCTGGTTCATCTCAAAGTGGATCGGCAAGCTGGTCGGCAAGCTGCTGGGCAAGGTCGGCCTCGACCGGCTCGGCGAACGATCGGGACTGCGCCGATTCACCGGCAACTACGAGATGAGCACTTTGTTCGGCAAGCTCATCTACTACATGCTGCTGCTGTTCACGCTGCAGTTGGCATTCGGCGTGTTCGGCCCCAACCCGGTCTCGAACCTGCTGACCGGATTGGTCGGTTGGCTCCCGCAGCTGTTCGTCGCGATCCTCATCGTCGTGGTCGCCTTCGCGATCGCCAACGCCGTCTACGGACTGGTGAGCAACGTGCTCTCGCAGGCCGCCTACGGCCAGACGCTGGCGAGGATCGCCCAGGTCGCGATCATCTTCATCGGCGCGGTCGCCGCCACCAGCCAGGCCGGCATCGCCGACAGCGTCACCGAGCCGATCATGTGGACGGTGCTCGCCGCGGTCGCGGGCGTCATCATCGTCGGTGTCGGCGGCGGCCTCATCGGCCCCATGCGCCAGCGCTGGGAGCGGATGCTCAACTCGGCCGAGACCGAGACCGCCAAGATGAAGGAGACGCAGCAGTCGCCGTCGGACCCCATGGCGCGGAGCTATTCCTCCGAGCGCTACGGATCGCAGACGGACACGCAGACCCAGACCCCGACCCGTTCGCAAGCCGAGTCCCGGCCGCAGACGCCGCGGACCGAGCCGTAGTGATGCCATTGCGCGGCAAGCAAAAATGAATTAGCCGCTCGATCGTCGGCCGTATTCCCATGGTGTGGAATGCGGCCGACGACTTTTGCCCGGACGGGATGAGAGAGGAATTCTAGTTTCCCTATAACCTGTGCTGTATGCGCAATCTCGACCCCTGGTTGGTCATCCTCGCCGTGGCGGTGTTCTCCGCCCTGGTCGTCAGCCTCGCCCGGCTGCTGACCAAGTGGCTGCTGCTGCGCCACGCCTCCGAGCGGTGGTCGCGCCTGATCGGGAAGGCACTGCGACCGGCCCAATTGATGGCCTCCACCGGAGGCGTCCAGATACTCCTCCACACCCAACGCGACGTGCCCGGCTGGGGCGGCGGCCCCGACGGATGGAACTCGAACCTGAGCCAAGGGCTGCTGTTCGCCACGGTCGCCAGCGGCGCATGGCTGATGTCGAATCTGCTCAGTGTCGCCAAAGACCCCGTCCAGGAACGCTGGGGCTCACTCCGACAAGACGATGTGGACGGTCGCAAGCGGCGGACGCAGGTCATCGTCATGTACCGCCTCATCTCGGCCGGCGTGTGGCTGGTCGCGATCGGACTCATCCTGTTCAACATCCCCGAGCTCAAGGCGCTGGGCCAGACCATGCTCGGCGCCGCCGGCGTGGCCGGCGTGGTCGCCGCGCTCGCGGCCCAGACGATGCTCTCGAACATGTTCGCCGGCATGTCCCTGGCCTTCGGCGATGCGCTCAGGCTCGAAGACGTCGTCGTCATCCAGGGCGAGTGGGGCCGCATCGAGGAGATCACCCTGTCGTACGTGGTGGTGCGGATCTGGGACGAGCGCCGCTTGGTCCTGCCGACCTCCTACTTCAAGGACAACCCGTACGTCAACTGGACCCGCAACAACCCCGAGGTCCTCGGCACGGTCAAGTTCGACGTCGACTGGCGCCTGCCGGTCGACGAGGCCCGCGCCGAGCTGCGCCGCTTCCTGACCACCAGCCCGCTGTGGGACGGCCGCAACTCCGGCATCGTCGTCCTCGACGCCACCGGCCCCTACATGCGGTTGCGCCTGACCATCTCGGCGGCCAACCCGTCCGACCAGTGGGACCTGCGCTGCGAGGTGCGCGAGCACATGATCCGGTGGATCACCGACAAGTACCCGCACTGCATCCCCCGGATGCGCGTCAACTCCTACCAGTCGGTCATGGACGTGCGCACCGGCAACTTCCCGTTCGCCGAGGCCGACGCCGAGAACGGCCCGATGCAGACCGAGATCCAGGCGCTCCTCAGCGACACCCCCATGGAACAGCGACGCAGCCAGAACTGAGAGGTAATCTAGCGCCGGTGAACTTCGAAAACGACGACGGCCGGACCGGGTCCAAGCGCCGCCGCGAAATCCTCGACGTGGCGGTCACGATGCTGGCCAAGCACGGTTACCACGGCGTTTCGATGGACGACATCGGCGCGGCCGCCAACATCACCGGCCCGGCGCTCTACCACCACTTCAAGGGCGGCAAAGAGCAGATGCTCGCCGACGCGCTCATCCCGGTGTCCGAGCGGCTCCTGGCCGGAGGCCGCCATTACGCGTCCCTCCACTCCGGTCGGCCGCGCGTCGCCCTCGAAGCGCTGGTCGACTTCCACCTGGCCGTCACGGTCGACTCCCCCGAGATCGTCATCCTCCACCTCCACGAGCTCGACCGGCTCCCCGAGGAGCCTCGGCGCGAGGTCCGGCGGCTGCAGCGCCTCTACGTCGAGGAATGGGTGCGGGTCCTCTGCGAGATCAGCGAGGGCCTCAAGCCCGAGCAGGCGCGCGTCATCGCCCACGGCGCTTTCGGCCTGATGAACTCCACCCCCTTCCTCGCCCTCGGCCAGGAGGTCGGTCCCGAAGAGGTCCGCAGCCTGCTCCGCGAGGCCGCGCTACGGGCCCTCGCTCCCGTATAGCGGGATAGCATGGGGTCGGGACCGCACGCCACGGTTCCGCGACCGTTGCCGTGAGCAGGGAGGCGATCACATGCACCAGCCCGACCGGGTCTCACTGCGCGAGGTCGCCCCGCGCGACGGCCTCCAGAACGAGCCGCCGGTGCCCACCGAGGACAAGATCCGCCTGATCGACGCGCTCTCCCGCACCGGAGTGTCCCGCATCGAGGCCGTCAGCTTCGTCCACCCCAAGGCCGTCCCGCAGATGGCCGACGCCGCCGAAGTCTGGCAAGCGGTCGAGAAGCACCCCGGCATCCACTACAGCGCCCTGGCGCCCAACCTCAAGGGCGTCCAGCGCGCCGTCGATGCCGGATTCTCCGCGGTCGAAGTGGTCGTCTCGGCCTCGGACACCCACAACCGCGCCAACGTCGGACGCTCGACCGAGGAGTCGATCGCCGAGTTCGGCGACATCGTGCAGCTCGCCCACGAGCACCTCGCCGGAGTGGAGGCGATCATCGCCACCAGTTTCGGCTGCCCCTTCGAAGGCGACGTCGACCCCGCCCGTGTGGCGCGCCTCGTCGACGCGCTCGCCGAGACCGGCGTCGACCGGATCGCCTTCGGCGACACCACCGGCATGGGCACCCCGCGCCGGGTCGGCGACCTCCTCGACGCGGTCGACACCGACCTGCCGATCCTCATGCACTTCCACGACACCCGCGGCACGGCGCTGGCCAACCTGCTGACGGCCATGGACCGCGGCGTGACCGAGTTCGACGCCAGCGTCGGCGGCCTCGGCGGCTGCCCGTTCGCGCCCGGCGCTTCGGGCAACGTCGCCTCCGAGGAAGTGGTGCACATGCTCCACGACATGGGCGTGGAGACCGACGTCGACCTCGAGGCGCTCACCGACGTGGCGGCCCTCGCCCAGGAGGTCGTCGGCCGCAGGCTCGAGTCCGGCGTCCTGCGCGCCGGCCCCCGCACCCGCCTGACCGAACGGCCCTGAGCACGGAGAACGGGGCCCGGAGGTCTCGAACCTCCCCCGAGCCCCGCACCGGACGCCGGCCACGGGATCTGATCGCGTGCGGCGCCCGGTATGCCGGGTAAACCTCCGAAAACCCGGCGGCTCATTCGGGCGGGATGTGCTCGGCGAACTTCCACGTCGCCATCACCGCCGCCACCACCAGCAGCCCGAACACGCCCCGCCAGCCGAACCACGGCAGCGCGAACAGCCCGCCGACGGCCGCGCTGACCCCGGCCAGCACCGCCAGCGCCGACAGCGCCGTCGATCCGTTCCCGTCGCCGACCCGCGCCTCGACCAGCACCCGCCCGGAGACCGCGATGACCAGTCCGGCGGCGGAGCCCATGAGCAGCGCCGTGACGAGCATGAACGCGAAGTTCGGGACGAGCGCGGCGGCGAGCGCGGTCAACGTCAGGCCGGCCAGTGCGCCCGAACCGGTCCACCGGGCCGGTCCGAGCGGTCCGGTCCTGCGTGCGCTGTTGGCGGCGGCGACCAGGCCGAGCGCGAACGCGGCCAGGGGCCACAGGCGAGTGCCGGCGCCGGCGCCGAACGCGGCGCTGACGTCGCCGATGAGGAAGGCGAGCACGGCGGCGGAGGCGAAGGCGGTGGCCTGCGCGTACGTCGCCGATAGGACGGGGGCCCACCGCAGTGCGGCGGCGGGCCGGTGCGGGCTTGTCGTGGTGGACATGGATTCGAAGCTATGGGCGTCCGCGGGCGCCCGAGTAGGTCGATTGACCGGTCGGCGCTACTGGGAATCACCCAGTCGCCGGGCCCGGTAGGTTCGGGCCCGGTCGACCCCAGTCGTTTGACAGATGCGACTGGGCCGGCGCGCGGTTAGGCTGGCTACAGTCCCTTTTTCTGCGACGAGGACTGGAGTCGCCGTGAAGTCCACCGCCCGCCCCGCAGGGGCCTCGAACGACGCTGCCGCGGTGGACCGCGAGGTCGGCTCGCAGGCTATGGCGCTGCGCGATCCGCACGGCTCGCGAACGGTGCTGTACGGCCGCGACGACGAGCTGGACACCATTCAGGCGCTTTTGGACGGCGCCCGAGTCGGCCACGGCGGGGCGCTGGTGGTGCGCGGTGAGCCGGGGATCGGCAAGTCCGCGATCGTCGACGCGGTGGTCGATCGGGCCGAGGGCTATACGGTCCTGCGCACGCTCGGCGTCGAGGCCGAGCACACGTGGTCGTACGCGGGCCTGCAGATGCTGCTGCACCCGCTGCTGGACCGGATCGGCAATCTCCCGGCCGCCCAGGCCGAGGCGTTGCGGACCGCGCTGGGCATGGGCGACGGCACCGGCGGCGCCCAGCGGCTCCAGGTGGGCTTGGCGGTGCTGAACCTGCTGGTCGACGCTTCGGCGAAGCGCCCGGTGTACGTGGTGATCGACGACGCCCACTGGCTCGACTGCGATTCGACCGACGCGCTGCTGTTCGCGGCGAGGCGCCTGTCGACCGAGTCGATCGCGATGGTCCTGGTCGTCCGCGACGGTTTCGCCCCGAACTTCCCGGCCCCGGGCATCCCGGCGCTCACGCTGGGGCCGCTGGACATGGAGGCGTCGCAGGCCATTTTGGACATCCGTTCGGATTCGGTGCCGTTCACCAGCCGTGACTGGATCCTCCGTCTCGCCGAGGGCAATCCGCTGGCGCTGCTGGAGCTCCCGGTGGCCGACCACGAGGACCCGCTGCGGAACATCGAGGCGTCCAACAGCCGCTATTCGACCACTTCGCGCATCAAGCAGGCGTTCACCGAGCGGATCATCGCGCTCCCGGAGACGACGCGGACGATCATGCTCGTGGCCGCCGCCGAGGAGACCGGCGAGACCGCCGTGATCACCGAGGCGGCGCAGCGGCTGGGCGCGAGCCTGTCGGACCTGGAGCCGGCCGAGATCGACGACCTGGTCAGGTACCACATGGGCCGGATCGAGTTCGTGCACCCGCTGATCCGTTCGGCCGCCTACCACGCCGCGCCGCGGGCGCGGCGCATCGACGCCCACCGGGCGCTGTCGGAGGCGTTCGGCGAAGGCGACATCCGCCACGCCCGCCACCTGGCCGCCGCGACGACGGGCCTGGACGAGAAGGCCGCCGCGGCGCTCGAGGCGATCGCGTCCTATGAGGCCGAACGCGGCGGATGCGTCGCCGAGATGGTCGCCCTGGAGCGGGCCGCGTCGTTCACGCCGGACGCCGACGAGCGGGCCCGCCGCCTGGTGGAGGCCTCGCAGACCGCCTACGCCGCGGGGCTGGTGGAGAAGGCCCTCGAGCTGGCCGAGAAGGCCGAGCGGCTCACCGAGAACCACGTGCTGCTGGCGCGCACCGCGCTCATCAGGGCCACGATCCTGTCGTGGGCCGGGGACGCCGGAGCGTTCGACGTGTGGATGGAGTCGGCCGAGCACTACGCGGTCACCGGCCACGAGAACACCGGCTACCCGCTGCTGCGTGGAGTCTGGAACGCCTGGGAGACCGGCGATTTCGCGAAGGTCGAGTACGCCAACGAGCTGGCCACGCGTTTCGGCGGTTCGAACAACACCTGGGCGAAGCGCCTGGCGCGGGCCGCGGCGGGGCTCAACCGGCGCCCGTGGGTGTTCGCGAGCGAGGCGGTGGACGCGCTGCGGAGCCTGTACGACTACTACCAGCCGCTCCATGACGACTTCCGCCGTTTCGACCAGGTGTTGGCGGCGCGTTGGCGGCTGCTCGCCGGCGATGTGCCGGCCGCGCATGTGGCCGCGAGGGAGAAGGTGCGCGACTGCCGTGAGGCGGGCGCGACCAGTCCGCTCATTCAGGCGCTGCTGGTGCAGGCGCAGACGCAGTTGCATTACGGCCGCTACGCGGACGCGCAGGCGTCGGCGACGAGCGCGATCGAGTTGGCGGCGGAGACGAACGACCGGCGCGCGCTGATGCAGGGCCGGGTGTGGGTGCTGCTGCCGATCGCGGCGATCCGCGGTGAGGAGCGGCGGTGCCGTGAGTTGATCGCGGCCGCGATCGAGGACGCGCCGGAGGATTCGGTGATCCCGGCCGACACGTCGCTGGGTCTGCTGGATCTGGGCTTGGGCCGGTACGAAGCGGCGTTCGAGCGGATGCAGCGGCTGGCCGAGGGCGCCACGCCGATGGAGGTGCTCACGCAGGTGCCGACGCTGGTGGAGGCCGCGTTCCGCGCGGGCCGGGTCGAGGAGGCGAAGGAGGCGTTCAACTGGTTCGCCGACTGGGCCGATGCGACGGGCCGCCCGTACTGGGAAGCGCTGGTCGAGCGCTGCCATGGGCTGCTGGCGGCGGACGCGGAGGCCGGGGCGCATTTCGCGCGGGCCGTGGAGCTGCACCGGGCCGATGACATCGACCCGTTCGAGCGGGCCCGCACCGAGCTGGTGTTCGGTGAGTGGCTGCGCCGGGAGCGCCGCATCAACGAGGCGAGGGCGCATCTGCGGGAGGCGACGGAGCTGTTCGAGCGGTTGGGCGCGGTCCCGTGGACCGAGCGCGCTCAGGGCGAGCTGCGTGCGGCCGGCGACTCGACGGCGATCAAGACCGGTCCGGATCTGGCCGAGCGGTTGACGCCGCAGGAGCTGCAGGTGGTGCGGCTGGCCGCGGAGGGTCTGACGAACCGGCAGATCGGCGAGCAGTTGTTCGTGAGCCCGAGGACGGTGGGCTACCACTTGTACAACGCCTACCCGAAGCTCGGTGTCTCCTCCAGGACCGAACTGGCCAAGCTGAACCTGTGAGTCGCCCGGCCGCTGTGAGCGTTCATCGCTCGAGGCCGGCCTGTTCCACTCGGGAGCGCCACGGTCTGGTGGTGGCCATCGCGGCGGCTCCGAGCACTAGCGCCCCGGCGATGGTCCAGGCCGAGAGCCGGTAGCCTTCCAGCGCCGTCGACCCGAGCCCCCAGGCCAGGGCCGCGGTCACCGGGCCCAGCGAGGTGCCGATCGTGCGGGTCGTGGCCATGAACGCCCCGGCGGTGCCTGACTGCTCTTTCGGGGCCGTAGCGAGCAGGTAGGCGTTCATCGGCGTGTTGAAGACGCCGAAGACCAGGCCGAAGGCGGCCACGCGCGTCCCGATGCCGAGCAGGCTGGTCGATTCGCCGACGAACAGCAGCGGCACTATCCCGCCCACCGACAGGATCGCTCCGGTGAGTGCGACGCGGCCGGGGCCGAAGCGGTCGGCGAGCCACCCGGCCGCCGGCGTGGTCACCGCCGCTCCGCCGATGAACGTCAGCAGCACGGTGCTGACGAGTGCGGGGCTCAGGCCGTGCACGTCGGTCAGCAGGAACGGCAGGGAGAAGTTCAGCAGTCCGGTCATGGTGGCCATGAGGATCAGGCTCAGCAGTGCTCCGGCCATCGCCGGGTTCCGCAGCAGCGACACCGTCGGCGCGGAGGCTGGTCGGCGGGTCCAGACGGCCGCCAGGACGACGCTGGCGGTCAGTGCCGCCAGTGCGATGGCGGGCGCCGAGTCCACGTATTCGAACGCCAGCAGGAACGCGAAGATCGCTCCACCGGAGGTGGCCAGGTCGGCGAGGAAGTCCCGGTCGAGCCGCGGCAGTCCCGTCCCGTTGCTCGGCACGGTCGTCCACAGGGCGATCAGGGCCAGGGCCGCGGCGGCGGTGAAGATCCAGAACAGGCCGCGCCAGTCCGAGATGGAGATGATGAACCCGCCGAGGGCGACCATGCCCATGCCGCCGACGGTCATCAGCAGCGTGATCACCGACAGGGCGCGCCCGCGCGCCGCTTCGGCCGCGGAGGTGGTGATGATCCGCCCGGTCATCCCGAACAGCACGCCTCCGATGAGCCCTTGCGCGGCTCGGGCCGCGACGAGGATCGCGAAGTTCGGGGCGAGCGCGGCGGCGAGTGAGAACACCGTCAGCCCGCCCATGGAGAAGGCGGCGACCGCGCGCAGGTCGGCGCGGTCGGCGAGGGCGCCGGCGGCGATGGCGACCGCGCCCATGGGGAGGGCGTAGGCGAGCAGGACCCAGGCGGTGGCGGCCTCGCTGACGCCGAGGTCGGTGCGGATGGGCGGGAGTCCGACGGCGACGCCGGACATGCCGCCGGCGACGACCAGTTGCGCGAACCCGACGGCGAGGATCGTCCCCCATCGGGTGCGTTCGACCCCGTGGGCCGGTGAAAGCTGCTCTGTCATGGGCTCCAAGCTATGAGCGCTCAGGCGGGGTCGGCATCCGTCGACCGACTGGCGGAGGCGACCGGTTCGCGCGGTCGACGAGGGAGTTCGAGGTTCAGTCGGGCGACAGATGCGGCTCCAGTCGGTCCGTCCGTAGCTTCGTCCTCGCCATCGCACTGTACCGACGAATTGGGGGACGACATGTCCGACAAGCTGAAGCTCGCCGTCATCATCGGCTCGACCCGCGAGGGCCGCTGGGGCCCGGTCCCGGCCGAGTGGATCGCCGAGACGGCCGAGGCCCACGGCGGGTTCGAGGTCGACGTGGTGGATCTGCTGGAGGCGGGATTGCCGCAGCATTTGGAGGGCCGGGACATGTGGGCGGCTCCGGGCGATCCGTGCGCGCCGGTCGCGAACCTGGGTGAGCGCCTGCACCGCGCCGACGCGTTCGTCGTGGTCACCGGCGAGTACAACCACTCCTACCCGGCTCCGCTGAAGCACGCGATCGACTACTACATGAAGGAGTGGCAGACCAAGCCGGTCGGGCTGATCTCGTACGGCGGCGGCGCCGGCGGGCAGCGCGCGGCCGAGCACCTGCGCCAGATCTTCCCCGAGCTGCGCGCGATGACGATCCGCAACACCCTGTCGTTTCCGATGTACTGGGAGAAGATCGACGAGAACGGCGAGTTCACCGGTTTCGCCGACGCCGAACCGCACGCCAAGAGCTTCCTGAACGAGCTCCAGTGGTGGGCCCGCGCGCTGGTGAACGCGCGCCGGGAGGCCCCGCTGCCGGCCTGAAGCACCGCAAGGGCCGGGGCGATCGACGCCCCGGCCCCAATTCGCACGATCCTATATTATATATCCTATAGGATATAGTGTATGTGATAGAGGACGATTCGGATATCGGACGCGGCGCTACCGTTGAACGCATGCTCCACGGACGTGCCGCCGAGACCGCCGCCCTCGCATCGCTCCTCGACTCTGCCCGCGCCTCGCGCGGGGCCGCCGTCGTCGTTCGCGGCGAGGCCGGGATCGGCAAGTCCAGTCTCGTCAATGCCGTGACTGAGTCGGCAGGCGACTTCACCGTCCTGCGCTGCGTCGGCGTCGAAAGCGAGAACGCCTGGTCCTACTCGGGCCTGCAAGCGCTCCTGCTGCCCCTGACCGGATACATCGGACGGCTCCCGGCCGGCAATGCCGCCGTGCTCAACAGCGTGCTCGGTCTCGAGGTCGCCGCCGAGAAGCCCGAGCGCCTCGAAGACTCCCGGTTCCGCGTGGGCGTCGCGGTCCTGAGCCTCCTGGCCGAGGCCTCGGCGTCGAAGCCGGTCCTGTGCGTCATCGACGACGCGCACTGGCTCGACCGCGACTCGGCCGACCTGCTTCTGTTCGTCGCGCGCCGCCTCGCCGCCGAACCGGTCGCCATGATCTTCGCCGCCCGTGACGGCTACGCCCCCGACTTCCCGGCCCCCGGCATCGACGAGCTCGTCGTCGGGCCGCTCGACGACGAGGCGGCCGCCCGCCTGCTCGGCGAGCGCCTCGCCGGACCGGCCCGCTCCACCCGCGAGAGGATCCTCCAAGCCGCGCAAGGCAACCCGCTCGCGCTCCTCGAACTGCCGCCGGTGGAGACCGACGCCCGACTGGCCGCCTCCTTCCCCGGCCACCGCCACTCCACCACCGCCCGCCTCAAGCAGGCCTTCACCGACCGCATCGACGCCCTCCCCGAGGACACCCGGACGCTCCTGCGGCTCATCGCCGCCGACTTCACCGGCGACCCGTCGCACATCCTCGCCGCCGCCGAGCGGCTCGGCATCTCACTCGCCGACCTCGCCCCTGCCGAAGCCGACGGTCTCGTCCGCTTCCGCCACAACCGCTTCGAGTTCGGGCATCCGCTGATCCGCAACGCGGCCTTCCTGTCCGCGCCGACATACCAGCGCATCGAGGCGCACCGGGCGCTCGCCGACGTGTTCGAGCCCGAGGACCACCGCCGCACCTTCCACCTCGCCGCCGCCGCGACCGGTCCCGACGAGGACATCGCCGCCCGGCTGGAGCGCACCGCCGAATGCGCGGCCGGATGCGGCGGCCACGCGGTCGAGTACTCGAACTTCGAACGCGCCGCCTCGCTGACGCCCGACGGCCCCGACAAGGGCCGCCGCCTGCTGCGCGGCGCCGAGGCGGCCCTGAACGCCGGCAACGGCCCCAAGGCCACGGAACTGGCCGAGGCGGTCGGCCGCTACACGAACGACCGGGTGATCCTCGCCCGCGCCACGTCGGTCGCCGCCGCCGTCACCTCGTGGGGCGGGCAGACCCGCGAGGCGTACCGGCTGTGGATGGAAGCGGCCCACCACTACATGGCCGGCAAGCCGGAAGCCGCCGGATACCCGCTGTTCCGAGCGGTCGAACTCGCCTGGCAGAGTGGTGACTTCTCCCGCGCCGAGGTCGCGGCCGAGCACGCCGAGCGCCTCGGGATCGACCACGCGCCGATCGTCCGCGACCTCGCCGTGGCCGCCGCCGGATTCAACCGGTCATGCACGATCACCATCGCCGAGGCGATGCAGGCGCTCGGGCGCCTGATCGACTTCCACTCCGACTTCCAATCCAAGAACAGCCTGTCCCACCGGGTCATGCGCACCTGGTGGTACCTCTTGACCGGGGACGTCGAGACCGCCGAGCGCGACGCCGACGAGCTCATCCAGGAGTGCCGCGCGGCCGGTGCGGCCGGTCCACTCCCGAGAGCCCTGGTGCTCAAAGCCATCACTGAATTCCATAGAGGACGCTGGAGCGATGCGGAGGCCGATGCCGCCCACGCGATCGACATCGCGACCGAACTGGGACAGAAGGACTGGCCGCTGCGCGCCCGCGCCCACGTCATCGCCCCGATCGCCGCACTCCGAGGCGACGAGGAACGAGCCAGGGAACAGGTCGAGACGGCCGCGGCCGAGGCGCCGGAGACGGTCGTCTGCACCGACACCGCCCTCGCCCTGCTCGACTTGGGTCTGGGCCGCTACGAAGCGGCGCTCGACCGGTACATGCGGCACTTCGAATCCGACGGCCCCGGGGACGCGCTCGTCCACGTCCCCGCGGCGGTCGAGGCGGCGGTCCGAGCCGGCGAGGCGGCCCGGACCGAGGCCATCGTGCCGTGGTTCGAGCTGTGGACCGAGTCGAACGGCAAACCGCACTGGGCGGCGATGGCCGAGCGCTGCCGGGGCCTGCTGGCCGACGACGCCGACGCGGGCAAGCACTACGAGCGGGCGGCCGAGCTGCACCGCGAGGACGGCAGATACCCGTTCGAGGCCGCCCGGACCGACCTGCTGCTGGGCGAATGGCTCAGGCGAGCCAGGCGGGTCAACGAGGCCAAGACGAGGTTGCGCGCCGCCGCGGAGGCTTTCGAGCAGCTCGGAGCGAAACCGTGGACCGAGAAGGTCCGGCGCGAACTGCGGGCCGCCGGCGATGCCGGACCGATCGAGGCCCGACCAGGGCTGGCCGAGCGACTGACCGCGCAGGAGTTGCAGGTCGTGCGACTGGCCGCGGCGGGCTTGAGCAACCGCGAGATCGGCGAGCAGCTCTACCTGAGCCCGCGCACGGCCGGCTACCACCTCTACAAGGCCTACCCGAAGCTCGGCGTCTCCTCCAGGACCGAACTGGCCAAGCTCAATCTCTAGCCGAGCGCCGGTCGGAGGGTTCAACCGTAGAGTCGGACCTCTACCGTTCGCGCCTGGCGTTCTATTTTGGCGTCGGTCGTGGCCAGTGGGCATTGGAGCTGTTCTGCCAAGGCGACATAGCTGGCGTCATACGGATTGAAGTTCTCTCGCAGAGCCCAGGCTCGCGGGCCGGTGACCGATTCGGGATATCGGATCAAGGCCAGGTGATCCTTGACCAGTAGGGCCCCTTCAGCGCGCTTGCGACTGATCTTGCCGCCGAGCAGGAGCCCGCTGAGCGCACTGCGGAACTCGTAGTCGATCAGATGCGGGACGTGCAGCTCCGTGCGGGCCAGGTCGTCGAGGAGCAAGGCCGGCGGGTCTTGGCCGGAAGTCGCTTCGACCAGCGCTGCAT
Organism: Glycomyces halotolerans; assembly: GCF_054779575.1. Taxonomy (NCBI): domain Bacteria; kingdom Bacillati; phylum Actinomycetota; class Actinomycetes; order Glycomycetales; family Glycomycetaceae; genus Glycomyces; species Glycomyces halotolerans. The sequence continues at coordinate 144,705 of NZ_BAAGXZ010000002.1, read as the reverse complement.
TGTCGAGAACGATCATGCTTCGCGGATCCTGCGGATCTCATCGACGATGTCGTCGTGTTCTGCGCCGCCTCCCAGGTCCTGAAGGGCCTTGAGACGTTCCCGAAGGTCATCGGGCGTCGGACGTGCCACAGATTCGGCCAGGATCTGGCCGGCGTAGGCCGAGAGCGACTGACGAGCACGAGCGGCCCTCGCTTTGAGCTCGGCTATCACGTCCTCGTCAAGATCGCGCACCTGCAGGTTCTTTGCCATCTGAGCCTCCACCAGCAGGCCTCATGATACCTATACGCATGTCGAGCATCTGATACATGCCTTTCGGGTGTGTCAATCTTAGCTCGGGTGATGCGTACCCTCAGGCCGACAGCGAGGCGAGTTCGCGGAGCCGCTCCTCGGTCCCGGTGCCGGGCTTGGGCTGCTTCACGATCAACTGGAACTCTGGCGCCTCCGCCGAGTGCAGCACGCTCTGCTCCAACTGGAGCAGCCCCACGATCGGATGCTCGATCGCCATGTCGATCCCCGACCCCCGGTGGACCACCGCGTGTTCGTCGATCCAGGCCCTCGCCTCGGGGAAGTGCTCGCGCAGGCGTTCCAGCAGCGCCTCGACGCGCTGCTCGGGGTTGCGAGCGAACCCTTCGCGCAGCTCACCGACCATGCGCCGCGCATGCACGGCCCAATCCACCGTCTGCGTACGGAACCGCTTGGAGGCGAACGCGCCCCAGACGCCGTTGCGATCCTCCGGAGGGAACTCCGAGAACCCGCAGAGCGCGTCGCAGACCGCGTTCCAACCGTGCAGATCCCACGCCGCGTCGACGATGAACGCCGGGGCCGGCAGCATGGCGTGCATCAGCCGCAGCAGCCGCCCCGGAACCCCGCCCGCGTCGCGACCGGGCGAAGGCGGCAGCTGCCCGACAAGCCGGAACAGGTACTCCACTCCGGCGTCGTCCAACCGCAGCGCGCGGGCCACGGCCGCGAGGATCTCCGGCGACGGGTTGATGTCCCTGCCCTGCTCGAGCCAGGTGTACCAAGTGAGCCCGACATTGGCCAGGACCGCGACCTCCTCACGGCGCAGCCCTGGGGTGCGGCGGCGCAGCCCCGGTGCGAGCCCGACGTCCTCGGGCGTGAGCCGCTTTCGCTGGCTGCGGAGGAAATCGGCCAGTGCGGTCCGTCGTAGCTCGTCCATGGCGCACTCCCTGGTGGTGTCAGTACCCGCATAGAGAACACCGAACTCGATGCCTCCGCGGCGAAGAAGCTTGGGCCGGCCGCTTCTGATGACGATTATGAAGGAGGAATCGGTGCTGAACCAATTGACGAAAGTGTCGCTGAGCGCGCTCTCCGCGGTAGCGCTGCTGGCCGCCGCCAGTCCCGCCGCCGCCGGATGGGGCCGGTACGACCCCGCGCCGGAAGTGATCGAGGCCGCATCGCCGACCCACTACCCCGAAGGAGTCGCCTACGATTCGGGCCGCGACGCGTTCCTGGTCACCTCGCTGGTGCACGGCACCGTCTCGGTCGTCGGCCGCGACGGCGAAGTGTCCACCCTCATCGACCACCCCGCCCTGGTCTCGACGATCGGCGTCCGCGTCGACGCCCGCCGGGACCGGGTGCTCGTGGCCACCGCCGACCACGGCGTCGCGCACAACTCGACGCCCGAGACCGTCGGCGACCTCGCCGGCCTCGGGATCTTCGACCTGGACAGCGGCGAGCTGATCGAGTTCGTCGACCTCGGCGCGCTCGCTCCCGAGGCGCCCGGCCACTTCGCCAACGACATCGCGATCGGTTGGGACGGCACGGCCTACGTGACCGACTCGATCGCCGGGATCGTCTTCGAGGTCGCGCTCGACGGCAGTGCGAAGGTGCTCGTCCAAGACGAACGGCTGCAGTCGCCCGACCACGGGTTCGGCGTGAACGGCGTCGCCGTCCGCTTCGGGGACCTCATCGTCGGCAACGCCGACAGCGGGACCCTGTGGCGCATCGACCTCGACGAGCCGGAAGCGCTCCGCGAGATCGAAGTCGAGGCGAACCTCATCGGCGTCGACGGCCTGGTGTGGAAGAGCACCGGTTCGCTGGTCGCGGTCACCAACTCGCTCGGACAGCCGGGAACCGATGCGGTGTGGCAGCTGCGGCTGACCCACGGCGGCACCAAGGCGAGGGTCGTCGAGGAGCGGGCCTGGCCCGACCGGTGGCCGACGACGGCGACGCAGCGAGGATGCGCCGTGTACGTACTCAGCGGGAACATGGGCGTCCTCATGACCGGGCAGGAACCGACCGACGAGTTCACGATTCGTCGCTTCTGATGGTTGAGCTTTAATCCGCAGTACTGGCCGGACGGCCGCGTCCGGGTACTGCCGAAGCCCTTGCCGGGCGGTTCTTATTGGAGACGGGGAGCCGCGACCGGCAAGGGCTTCGCTCTTGCCCGCTTCCGGAAGTCGACTAGGTCAGCACGCGCAGGAGACGCCGCTGACGGGGACGGTCAGCGGGTCGGGGTCCTCCGCGACGACGCCGTCGGCGGTCGCGACGGGGAGCCCTTCGCGGATCCAGTACTCCATGCCGCCGAGCATCTCCTTGACCTGGTATCCGGCCTTGGCGAACGCGGCCGCGGCACGGATGCCGCCGTTGCAGCCCGGTCCCCAGCAGTAGACGACGACGGGGCGGTCGGTGTCGATGAGGTCGGCGGCCCGGTCGGCGATGTCGTCGGTCGGCAGGTGGACCGCCTGGGGGATGCGGCCTTGTTCCCAGGCGGCCTTGCCGCGGGTGTCGACGAGTGTGAAGCCGGGCCGGCCGGTTTCCAGGGCCGCGTGGACGTCGGAGACGTCGGTGCGGAAGGCGAGCTGGGCGGTGAAGTAGGCGAGCGCGTCACCGGATGGGGCCGGTGGCACCCGGAGCACGGGGTTGAGGTGAGTTTCCACCTCACTGAAGCTAACCGTTGATACAACGCGGCTCGGCGCTGGTACAGAGCATTCCTGGTTCCGAGTTCCGAGTCGGCTAGGCCTTGCGGTAGGTCTGGACCGCCGCACCGGAGTCGAAGGTCCGGTCGTCCGTGAGGACGAATCGGGTCGGCTCGTAGGGGCCGTCGAACATGGAGACCCCGCCGCCGAGCAAGAGCGGGTAGCGCTTGACGACGATCTCGTCGATCTCTGTGATGAGCGCGGCGGCGAGCTTGCCGCCTCCGCAGAGCCAGATGCCGTGCCCCGGTGCTTGTTTGAGTTCGCGCACGAATGGGAGGGCGTCGTCGGGCACGAAGGTCACGTCCTCGGCGAGTGCCGGGTCCAGTGTGCTGGAGAAGACGTATTGCCGCAGGTGGGAGTACGGACTCGGGTTGCCTTCCCGCAGTCCCGGCAGATACGTGCCGCGGCCCATGAGCACGGTGTCGTAGAGCCGGTTCGGGGCGTCGGCGATGCCGGCTCTGTCGCGGTAGGCGGTGGGGACGGCTTCGGGCCGTGTCTCGTTCATGGCGGCCATGACGTCGGGTTCGATGGGGAAGCAGTCGAACTGCCCGTCCGGGCCGGCGATGTAGCCGTCGATGGAGGCACCGACGTAGTAGGTCAGGCGGCGCTGCTGGTGGCGCATATGCACTCCAGGTAAAGTACTATGAATGAAGTTGTTTCACCGTACCACTACATATGAAGTGATGTTGACCGAGGAGCGGAACGATGCGCCAGAACCCCGAACGCAGGACGGCACTGACCGACGCCGCGATCGAAGTGCTCGCCGACCAGGGAGCTCGCGGCCTCACCTTCCGAGCCGTCGATCAGCGAGCGGGCGTGCCGATCGGCACGGCCTCCAACTACTTCCCCAGCCGTGACGCACTCCTCACGCAGGTCGGCAAACGGGTCTTCGAACGGCTCGACCCCGGGCCCGAGGCGATCGGCGAAACCCTCACGCTGCCGCCGACACGCGAATCGGTGAACCGGCTCATGCACGAGCTGGTCGGGCGTATCACCGCCTTCCGTCCGGGCTACCTCGCCTTGCTGGAACTGCGCCTCGAAGCCACCCGACGCCCGGAGCTGCGGGCGGTGCTCACCGATCAGATCCGCGCGAACCTGCAGGACAACATCGACTTCCACCTGGAATCGGGCATGCCCGGGGACGCGGACACGGTCGTCGAGCTCTACCTGGCCCTCAACTGGCTCATCGTCGAGCGGTTGACGCTTCCGGACCTCTTCGACGACGCCCGGGCGGACGCCCTCATCACCGCGATCGTCCATCGGATCGTCCCACCGAAGTGACCGGCGCCCGCACGGATCCGACGGCTCCTCGCCTCGGGTGAACGAGCCGCTGCTCGACGGCGCCCGCCACAAGATCCGACCGCCAGTGCGCACCACAGGGGCCCGCAATGAACTCTAGGGTGAAAGGCATGACGACTTCCTCCCAGCTGCGCAAGGTCGCGCTGTCCAACCCTGAGTCGGTCGAAAGCGATATCGACGGGGCACGAGTGTTCGCCGTAGGAGGCGAGGAGTTCGCTTCACTGGATGCGGATTCACGCGTGCGCCTGCGGCTGCCGACCGCAGAAGCCGACGACATGATCGCCCAGCACGCGACCGCCGAGAAAGCGGGCGACTTCGTGCGTCTGCCGATCGAGGACATCAACGGCCAGGCGCTCAACTACTGGGTGCGGCGCGCCTGGTTCTCGTGCGCTCCGCCGCAGCTCGCGGCGCGGGCGTCGGCCGCCGATACGGCCGGCGCGGGCGAGGTCGGCGACCTGCCGAAGGCGATCGGCAGGCCGGCCACCCGAGCGCTCGCGAACGCCGGCATCACCACGCTCGACCAGGTCGCCGAGCTTTCGGATGCGGATCTCAAGGCGATGCACGGGGTCGGGCCGAAGGCCGTGCGGATCCTCCGGGAGGCCATCGAGTCTCGCTGACGGCCAGGCATCGAAACGGCCGGTGGGACACATTCGACCCTGCCCGAGCGGGACGGAAGGTGAAATCCACCAGGAGAGCCTGCGTACACGTGCGCATGGCGTCACCCGAATAAGCGGCCCGATACTCCGCCCTGGCCGCAAGCCTGCATGCCGACCTTCGGCATCGCGGTTAGGCCGCGTCGGTCAGTCGCTGCCACTGGTCGGCCTCAAGCTTGAGGTTGACTCCGTCGACGGCCTCCTCCAGCTGCTCCACCGACGACACCCCCACCAGCGGGATCACGGGTGCGTCGTGGCCGCACAGCCACGCCAGCACCACCTGGTTGCGGGTGGCCCCGGTCTCGGCGGCGACCTCGTCGAGCACCTTGAGTCGAGCGGTCGTGCCCGGGTGCCGATAGTGCTCGCCCAGCGGCTTGCCGGGATTGGTGTACCGGCCCGACAGCAGCGCCGAATAAGTCAGCATCGCCATGCCCGGGGTGGCCGCGACATAGTCGAGATCGGTGGCCGCAGCGTGCACGTGCCCGCCTTCGGGCAGCTTGGCGCCCGGCCGCGGCAGCAGGTACGAGTACCGGTTCTGCATCGCCGTGTAGGCGGCCCGGTCGTCCCGCTCGGCGATGGCGCGGGCGCGCTCGACGCGCCACGCGGTGTGGTTGGAGGCGCCGACGATCCGAGCCTTGCCGGCCGCCACGACCCGGTCGAACCCGGCGACGGTCTCGGCCAGGTCGGTCTGCGAGTCGTCGTAGTGCGACCAGTACAAATCGACGTGGTCGACCCCGAGCCTGCCGAGCGATTCGTCGATGGCCGCACCGATGCGGTCAGCGGCCAGGCCCTCGCTGTGTTCGAGGCCGCCGCCCGGCACGGACGGGCGCCGCCCGACCTTGGTGGCCAGGACCACCTCGTCGCGGTTGCCGCGATCGGCCAACCACTGTCCGAGCAGCAGTTCCGACTCGTCACCGGTGCCGCCGTCGACCCAGAACATGTAGCAGTTCGCGGTGTCGATGAACGTCCCGCCCAACTCGACGAACCGGTCGAGGATCGCGTACGAGGTCGCCTTGTCCTGGACGGCGCCGAGGGCCATCGCGCCCAGGCACATCCGCGAGACCTCGAAGCCGGGCTGACCGAGTCGAATGTGTTCCATGGTGTGCTCCTTCGCATCGTGGTGTGGTCACGACGCTAGAACCTGGAGTGGACTCCAAGGCAAGCCTGCAGGTCACACCGGGTAAGGCCGCAGCCGACTCTTCCGGGCGAGCCACTAACGGCGAACCGGGTACCGGAGATGCACCGCGCGTTTGCCCTGCACGACGATCGGGTCCTCGAGGAGCACGTGCCCGCCCTCGAGTCTCGAGAAGTACGGGATGCCCTCGCCGAACAGCACCGGTGCGAGGCTGACGCACACCTCGTCGATCAGGCCGAGCGCGAGCGCCTGCTGCGCCACCTTCGAGCTCGCGATCGTGACGTCCTTGTCGCCGGCGAGCTCCCGCGCACGATCGACCGCCGCCTCCACACTGTCGACGAACGTCGTGGACGGCCACCTCTCGGCGGCGTCCTCCGGAGCCTGATGCGTGACCACGACGACCGGTGCGCCCACGGGGTGCTCGTCGCCCCAACCGTCGGTGATGTCGAACAGGCGCCGACCGGCGATGAGCGCCCCGCAGTTCTCGATCATTTCCCGCAACACCGCCGCGCTGGCGGCATCGAGCTTGAACGAGATGTTCTCGTTGGCGCTCGACATCGCCGAGTCTCCGGCGTCGTACCACTCGAACAGCTCGCCGATCTGGTCATCCGGCTGTGCGATGTATCCGTCGAGGGACATGGTCATGTGGCTGAAGATCTTGCTCACGGCGTTCCAATCTGCGATCGGGCGCCGACTGGTGTCGACGCTGACCATGTAGACGACGCGGCAGCGCAGAACTCATCGCGCCGACGCGATCGCGCAACATCAGCGCCGTGAGACGTAGATCCGCGACGCACATGCGTGCCCGCCGAGGGCTCAGCGGTTCATCAGTGCGAACACGCCCCAGCCGAGGTACTCGCGCTGGTATCTGGCGTGCTGGGCCGGTTCGGTCTCGAGCGCGGCGCGCATCTCCTCGGCCAGCTCGTCCTCCGGGTTGGCGTCGAGCCAGCGGCGGATGTTGAGCCACTGCGCCGCGACGTAACGGTCCCAGCTGTCCTGGTCGGCCAGGACCATCTCGACGACGTCGCAATCGATGTCAGCGAAGTGCTCGATCAGCTCGGGCAGGCCGAACAGGTCTTCCTCGCGGGATATATGGCAGCCGTCGAGGACGGCCCGGCTCTCGGGCTCTCGACGCCAGTAGACATCGCCGATCAGCATCATGCCTCCCGGCGCCAGGCTTCGGCGCAGGAGCTCGATCGTGCCCGCGGTGCCGCCACCGATCCAGGTGGCTCCGATGCAGGAGGCGATGGCGACCGGCTCGTCGGCGACGTATTCGGAGGCGTCACCGTGGACGAAGCCGACCCGGTCGGCCACGCCGAGCGATGCTGCGCGCTCGCGGGCGGCTTTGAGGAAGACGGTGCTGATGTCGACGCCGGTGCCGGTGATGCCGTAGTCGCGCGACCAGGTGCACAGCATTTCGCCCTTGCCGCAGGCGAGGTCGAGCATGCGTGCGCCGGAAGAGGGGCGGATGGCTCCGCCGAGGGTCGCCAGTTTCTCGCTGGTGAACGGGTTGCAGAGGCGATGGCTGCTTTCGCGAATGGTGTGGCTACGTGCCAGGTCCACGGTTGACCGTCCTTTGGTCAGAAGAGGTTGGAATGGAGGTGGATTGCGGTCGACGGGAGTCGACCGGGAACGTCAGGACCGCCATGAGATGCACCTCTTCCAACTCGGGACGCTGCGACGTGGCGAAGGTACTGCCGCGCCGAGCGGACAGTCCAGCGGTTTTCCGGTTCCTGGAAATCCACTGGCGGTACGCGACCGCCCGGCCGCGAGCACGCCGCGAGCGGCCGCTTCGTCCTAGAGCCGGGTCGCTCCGACTCCTGCCGCTATCCTGCCGGTGTATCGCCTTGTGACCAGACACGGGGCACCACATACTGGCCCCGACGGCGGAAGGAGCGAGCCCGCTTTCAGTACTAGCCGGCAGCCTTCACGAGCGCGGCGAAGTCGCTGGACGCGAGGTCGAAAACCGGGGAGCCGTCGCCGAGCTTCGAGTCCCGGAGGTGGAAGCCGTCATCGGAGCAGAGCGCGACCTCGACACAGCTGGAATCGTTCGTCGAACCGCTGAGGCTGCTCTTGCGCCAAGCTCGCCGGACCTCGACACAGCTGGAATCGTTCGTCGAACCGCTGAGGCTGCTCTTGCGCCAAGCTCGCCGGACCTCGACACAGCTGGATTGATCGGAAGCACCGCTACGGGTGCTCTTGCGCCACGAGGTCACGGCAGTGTTCATGGAGGAACTCCTTCAACGGTATCCCGAGTTGCCACATGGCCTGACTCGCACCATCGTACCTGTCGATCAGGGCTTCTCCTTCCATGCACCAGCTGGCGTGAAATATCTCGGAGTAGATGAAGACCGGCGGGGCGGTATCGCTGTTACCGGGTTTGAAGATCTCAAACTGGGTGTTTCGAGCATGATGGAAACGGGTCATCACCCTGATAGAGGTGTTGGGAAGCGTCTCGTTTGCAAGCATCTGGCGTACTTGCTCTGTGCGAACGCTATCTGGCAGACTTCGGAGACTATAGACCGGGCTATCCCCGACGAGGTATCGGATCTCAGGGAGAGGTTTGCGGGAACGGAGGCCAAGCTGCCTGCTCTGCTTAAAATTCCAACCCTTCTGAGCTTCATGTTCGCTGAGCTGTTCAGCAGCCTGCGGAACCATGAAATGGTAGTCACGAGTCTGCAAGGGACCTGGAACAAGATGCGGCTCATGTTTGAAGATGTCACCTGAGTGGAGCTCGGCCTTGGCAAGTGACAAGGCGTGGAACCTCGCGTCGGCCTGTAGGAGCTTCGAGTCGCGGTTCTCCAAGATCATCTTGAGGTAGCGCTTGAGCTCCGGGCTCAGCGAGTAGGTCTCGGCGATCTGCGCAACCTCGCTCGGCTTCGGGTGGCTGGCCGTGCGTTCCCAGTTGTAGATCGTCCCGGTCGAGTAGCCGAATGCGGAAGCGGCTTCCGACTGCGTGAGACCTGCTGCGACTCGCGCGTCCCGCAAGACGACCGCCACGAACCAACGCATGAGCTTCGCCCGAATCATCGTGAACCCCCGATGCAATTCGACTGGTGGGATTTCATGATGACACTGCCCTCAGTCATCCCAATCACCGACAACGAACCGCCCTAAAGGTTTTGGCCTCAAAACTTCAGGGTCCTGCGTTCGGACTGTCGCCAACGGACTGACAAACTCGGCGCGCGATGTGCCTTGTGGCCTGCGGAAACACGCTCTAACTTGGTGGTCATCGCGAGCGGCGCCATACGGCTCGCGATCGGTGGGGAAGCCCGGGGGCCGCGGCCTCCCGATCCCGATACGCGGTCCTCGGGCACTACTCAATCGGATATCCGATAATCCTAAGTGGAGTTACGAATGCATTATCCGAGCGCGGCTCTCAATCCGCCGCCCGATCCCGAGGAGATCGAGGTGGGCGTGACCGTCGTCGGGACGGTCCGCATTCGGTGCCTACTGGATCCCGATTGGGTCTCGGTGCTCTGCTTCCGAATCGCCCCAGGAGAGCTGACTCACTACCTAGGCGTGGTCACCGGAGTCGAGACCGACTCGCCGAACCTGCACCTCGTGGAGGCTCAGCGTTGGCGATTCCCGACCCCCGAACTGCGCCAAACCCTCCGCCTGAACGTAGTGCAGCTCTATCACTCCTGGAAGCGGGCCCGATAACCTCCGCTCGGCAACCAGGCCTCGCCATGGAGCGTGTACCTCAAGGGCTGCCATCGCAGGTCGAGCGGTGATCGGTCCAGCTCCACGCCGTCGACACGAAGGGCACCATGGGACAGCAGCACGGTCAAGCATCGGTCAACCACTTCCAGTCGGGCGAGAATTACCGCGACCCCAGCAATCTGGCGGTCCGGCAGCGGCTGTACGACTACAAGAGTCCCGACTACGACCTCCCCGGCATAGTGTCATCCCACATCAAGGGGGAGCCCGCGAAGATCCTCGATGTGGGCTGCGGCAATGGCCAGTACGTGCGTCGGCTCAGGGCCGACTTCCCTGCCACCGAAGTCATAGCCGTCGACAAGGCACCGGCCATGCTCGAATCGACCCGCAGCTTCCGGAACCTGAGCGATGCGGAATTCGATCGAGTCATGGCCCAGATCGGAGCCCGGCTGGAAGAGTACTTCGCCGAACAGGACCTCCTTCGGATCACCAGCCATTCCGGCATCCTCGAATGCCGGAAGCCCTCACAGAAGTCCCACGAGTAATGCCGATACGTCCCGAGTTTCCGGGGGGCCTCGGTTTATAGAGCTTGGGTCTTCTGTCCGGCCGCGGAGATGCCGCCGATGCCGGTCGTCATGGGCGCGCGAGATATGCGGTCTTGGCGTCAGCCGAGAACCCGCATGCCTGGTAGAACGCATGTGTGTCCGGATTCCGGGTGCCGGTCTGGAGCATCGCCTTGTAGCATCCGGCGTCCCAGGCGGCATTGAGCGTGGCCCTCATAATCCGCTTCCCGAGTCCGGCGCCGCGCTTGTCCTGGTCCACAACGACGTTCTCGATGACCGCGTAGGGTGCTGCGGACCGGGTGAGGTTGGGAATCACATTCAGATAGGTCGTGGCGACGACGGCGCCGTCGACCTCGAGGACGAACAGGCGCAGACCCGGTGTTTCCAGGATCTGCTCGAAAGCGGTCGCGTCGGAACCGTCCTGAAGTACCGGATCTTGCGGGTGCAATTGTCGGTAGAGGCTTCGGATCGCCTTGAAGTCGCCCGGCCCGGCCTCGCGGAACAGCGTCATGGCCTCCAGGTTATCGATACCGGTGCTCAAGGGGCGAGGGAGCGTCGTCGCTGGTACTGAGGGTGTTCAGCGGCCACTTGATGGCGCCGCCGCCGGCTGGGTCGGCGAGGGTGTTGTCGAAGTCGAAGAGCGCCGGCCGTTGAGTCACATGGGTATCGTAGGCCGCTCGCTGCGCTAGCATGGCGCCGTGACATACAGCTTCTTCCGCCTCGGCTAGCTCTCCGCTAGCCGTCCGAGGGAAACCCGTGGCTAGCGATGTGGGGCGGCTGTCCGCCGCTCCAGGTCGCTCACCGGGAGCTTTGTCATGTCAGCAAACCGTCGTTCGACGGTGGGCTCGTCCACGCCCGAATCATCGGAACGCCGCAATCTCTTCGCCAGCACCGTGCACGGACTCGAGCATCTCGCAGCCGAGGAGCTCATCGAGCTCGGATACCGGCTCCGTTCCATCCGGAAGCGTCAGCTGCTACTCGCCGCCCCAGGGCCACCCACTGTGGATCGGCCGCGAACTGTCGACGACCTCCTCACCGAAGTAGTCCAAACCGTCGATCCCGGCCCCACCAAAGCTGATCTGGAGCGCCTGCCTCTTCGGCTCAAGGCCGCGGACCTGTATCCGGTCGAAGCCGACTTCGACCGTGGCGATCGGGTGTTCACCGTCTCGGCCTCGATTATCGGCCAGCGAACCTACAACCGCCACGACCTCGAGGATGTCGTCGGCGCGTTCCTGTCCGAGCAGCTCAACGCCCGGTTCGCTTCCCGCCGCGGCGGCCAACGACCGCCGGCCGGTGCGGCTGAATGGCGCGCGGTGCTGTCGCCCGAGGGTCTCCTGCTCGGATACCGAGGCCGCCGCCCACCTCTACACCGCCGCTCCTGGAAGACCACGTCGATCCGGGGCACGCTGCATCCGCCGGTCGCGGCGGCGATGGCCCGGCTCGCCGGGATCGAAGCCGGGATGACAGTGCTCGATCCCTGCTGCGGTGCGGGAACGATCCTCGTCGAGGCCGCGGAACTGGCACCCGGTGCCGACCTCATCGGTTCGGACCTCGACCCCGACGCGCTCGCCGCATCGGTGCGCAATGCGCGGCACCTCGCGGGCATTGCCTTGGCGAAGGCCGATGCCGCTCAACTCCCGATGCCCAACGGCACCGTCGACCGGATAGTGACCAATCCGGCTTGGGGCCGCCAAGTCGCCACACAGCAGCGCCTCCCCGTCCTCCTGGCGGAATGGCGGCGGGTCATCGCCGACGACGGGCGGCTTGCGTGCCTGTTGCCGCCGGACCAGCTACGCCACTTCGAGACCGAGCGATCGGACTGGAAACTTGTCGACACGTACCAGCTGAGCCTGTCCGGGCAGCACCCGGTCATCGCAGTGGCCGAGCCCAGATGGGATCGAAGAACCCCATTGCGGCCCTAGCCGGTCGCCATCACATGGAACCGGCGGTCCGAGCGCGCGACAGTACACGGGTTGATGAATACAGAATTGGCTGTACTATCGTCGTCATGGAGACATTGACCCATGGGCAGGTGCTCGCGCGCTTCGGGCACGCCCTGTCCGACCCCACCCGAGCCCGACTGCTGCTCGCACTCCGCGAGGCGCCCGGATATCCGGCCGACCTGGCCGATCTCCTAGGAGCGTCACGTCAGTCGGTCTCGAACCACCTCGCCTGCCTTCGCGGCTGCGGCCTGGTCGCCGCGGTACCCGAAGGACGCCGCACCCGCTACGAACTGGCCGACTCCCGCCTCGCTCACGCCCTCGGCGACCTGCTCGGCGTGGTGCTGGCCGTCGACCCCGTCGCCTGCGCCGAAGACTGCGACGAGGGCTGCAGCTGATGGCCGCACCCGAAGCCGCAGTATTGACCGCCGAGCGACGCTCGCGCCTGACTGGACGCATCCGCCTACTGGTCGCGGCGACGATCATCTACAACCTCGTCGAGGCGGTCGTCGCGATCAGCGCCGGCACCCTCGCCTCCTCGACCGCGCTCGTCGGCTTCGGCCTCGACTCCCTGGTCGAAGTCGCCTCGGCCGCCGCCGTGGCCTGGCAGTTCTCGGCAGCCGACCACGACGTCCGCGAATCCCGCGAACGCGTGACGCTGCGGATCATCGCCGTCTCGTTCTTCGCGCTCGCCGCCTGGGTCACCGTCGAATCGGTCCGAACGCTACTCGGCGGAGCCGCGCAGCCCGAACACTCCACGGTCGGACTCGTGCTGGTCTCCCTGTCCGTGGTGATCATGCCCGCGCTCTCACTGACTCAGCGCCGCGCCGGAAGAGAACTCGGCTCGGCGAGCGCCGTCGCCGACTCCAAGCAGACGCTGCTGTGCACTTATCTTTCGGCCGCGGTCCTGGTCGGCCTGGCGGCCAACAGCCTCCTCGGATGGTGGTGGGCCGACTCGCTCGCCGCCCTGTTCATCGCCGTGGTCGCGGTCAGGGAAGGACGCGAGGCGTGGAAGGGCGAGAACTGCTGCGCGCCCGTCTTCCCCGTCGACAGGGACCAGCCCGACAGCTGTGACGACGCGTGCTGCGGCGACGACCGGTAGCGGCGCTGACCGCGCTCCTCGACAGGTAGTGCGGCCGCCGGCCAGTGGCCGGCGGCCGCGAAAGGCGCGGGGCCCTGGCCGGGGAAGGCGGCCCCGACTCGAGACCTACTTCTGTTCGGTGCCGAGCTGAGTGAGGTTCGCGTAAGCCTCGTCGAATCGCTCCATCGCCGCCTCGATGCTGGGCTGCGGGCTCGGGTCGCCGAGTGCCTCCTGCATCAGTCGCAGCCCGGCCGCCAGGTTCTTTCCGGCCGCCTCGAGCACGGGGGTCGGCGTGGGATCTTCGTAGAACTCGTTGTTCTCGAGGTCGGCCCAGCCGACCCGGCTCAGTTCCAGCTCGTAATTTCCGAGTACCTCAGCCGAGCTCAGCAGCGTCTGGGCAGCCTTCTCCCGAAGCTCCTCGGCCGCCTCCGGGTCTTCGGCGAGCTTGGATTCGGCGAGGTGGCCGAAACCCTGTCCGAGACGGTCGAGGTACTCGAGCTGCACCTTCGGGTCGAGCTTATGGTCCCAGAAGTCGAACGCGGGCGGGCACGAAAGGCATTCGGGCGGCCACCAGGGCGGCTTCGGCTTGAGTTCGGGCATGACGATCGTATGGCAATCCCAGACGGTGACGCCGCCGGGCGTCGTCCCCACCGGGAAGCAGATCTTCACTTCCTGGCCGGCGGCGTGTGCCGGTCCGGCCGGGACGAGCAGGGTCGCGCTCACGGCGAGGACCGCCGCGAGCAGGAGTCGTCGGATCAAACGCATGGACTCTCCTCTGGAAGGGTGTCGGAACGAGCACATCCTGTCACCTCAATGTGGACTCGGGCTAGGGTTTGTCGCCTAGCGGACACCACGACGGGTCTATTTCGGTCAGACTGACCAGATGGCAACCGTCGGTGAAGTCGTCGCGGCGATCCGTGGTGCCATCTCGCGGGCCGATGAAGCCGCCGCGAACGCCCGCACCGCCGACAGCGCGCTGAGCGACAACGCCGACGCCCTCCGGCGAACGCTCGACGAGTCGAACAACGAGCTGCCCCACGAAGCCTTCGCCGCCTGGAAGCAGGCCCAGGAGAGAGTCGCCGAAGCCCTCGCGCACCTCGCCTCGGCCACCGACGCCTGGAACCGGTACGTCGGTGTCTTGGCCGGCTCGGGAACTTCGGTTCCGACCGGCGGGAATGGCTCCCGCCCGCTGTCCGGCGCCGCACCGTACGCACCGAGGAGTCTCGATCTCTCCCGGGCCGGCATCGATGACCGGAAGCTCACCCATTACGTGCTCGACCCAATGCATCCGGTGGGAGGCCATAAGGCGAGGGTCATCAAGTCCCGTACGGGTCTCGGGCCGGGCGACGCCGAGGAAGTGAAACGACAGATTCGCGAGAAGGCCCCAAACGGCGAGCCGATGCCCGGACGGACGGATGTTCACGGGACGCGCTGGAGCATTGACCTCGATCTGACCGGCCCGAAAGGGACAATGACGGTGAGGACGGCCTGGATCGTGGACCGTAGCGGCGCCCGTCTGGTGACGATGAGCTTCCCGCCGAAGGAGGGACCGTGAGACCCTACGACGTGGTCGAGCTGACCGAGGATATTCCGCACGAGCGCCTGGTCAAGGGCCAAATCGGGACTATTGTGGACTCTTACGAGGATCCGCCCGGATTCGAAGTCGAGTTCACTGACTCTGAAGGCATCACTATCGCCCTCCTTCCACTCCGCCCCGACCAGCTGCGCACGACTGCGACTACCGATTAGAAGCACGCAGGTCACCGTGGGTCGACATGGACGGGCAGTTCATCGCAGCCGTTCGTCCGCCCGCCGCCCGCAGTCGCCACGGGGGATATCGCGGCTCCTGATGGGTAACCGACGCTCCTGGCTCCCGGCCGCGAACGGACTATCCATCGTCTCGGCCGGCCTCACTCTTCCGGCCATGGGCCTGGCCCCGACGAGAAGGGACGCATATGACCAACACCGTTCGCATCGGCGGAGCGATCATCCTGGCCCTCATCTTCGCTCTCGGCTTCTACATCGTGCTCAGCGCCTTGGAGATCGCGATCTTCATCGGCCTCTGCGCCGGTCTGGCGTGGCTCATGCTGGCCATCGTCTTCGGTCGGCGATCGGATCGCCGCTGAACAGCCATTCCGATCCCCGCCGCACCTCGTAAAACGCCACACCGGCCGCCACCCGCGACGCGGGGATTCAACGGCGGTCGGACGAGCTCCAGCCCTGGCGGTGGAGCCGCTCGAAGCCGTCCAGCATGAGGTCGAGCGTGAACTCGAATTCGAACTGGTCGTCGCAGCCGCCGCCGACGATCGAGCCCTCGTCATGGGAACCGGAGGTCGCGATCCGCACGATCCCCGGATACCTCGCCGCCATCGCCTCGGCCATGGCCCCTTGGGTTTCCGGGTCCGGAGCCGGAGACGAGGGAAAGACCTCCTGGCTGAACCCCCACATGCGGCTCCCCAAGGCGTGCATCACATGGTGGGTCAGGTCCACCGAGAAACCGCCCGCGAGGAACATGCCGATGATCGACTCGATGTAGTCCAGCACCACCGGAGTCGGGCCCGGCCGCGACTCGATCACCCCTGAAGCCCACGGATGCCGCAGCATCGCCCGCCGCGCCGAGAGGATGCGCTCGCGGATCGCGGTCTTCCAATCCGGATGCGCCATCGGGGGATCGATCTCACCGACGATGACCTCGACCATGCCGTCGAGCAGCTCCTCCTTGTTCGCCACGTGCTTGTAGAGCGCCATCGGCACCACGCCGAGCCGCTGCGCCAGTTTGCGCATGCTCAACGCCTCGATCCCGATCTCGTCCGCGAGCGCCACCGCGGCCCGAAGCACCCGGTCCCGGTTCAGCGGCTCCCGACGCGCCGCCCGCTCCCGCTCGGTCATCCCATCCCCCTTCGGCCTCGCTGCCCAGGCCCGCTTGACAGGCGTACGCCGTACACGCTACCGTTCATGCCGAGGTGTACGCCGTACACCTCGATCGTCATCGAGCCGCCGCCCCGCACCGTTCACTCCGCGGCCCGCGCCGGCGGCACCCGACAAGCCCCTGCTCGAGGAAGGAGTCCCGATGGACTCGGCAAGAAAATATGCGCTGGCCGCAGGCCTGCTCTACCTGGTCACCCACGTCACCTCGGTCACCGGGAGACTGCTCTACGACCCGGTGCTGAGCGACCCCGAATACGTCCTCGGACCCGGCGCCGACAGCCAGGTGATGCTCGGAGCGGTGCTCGAACTCTTCCTCGCCGTCGCCATCGTGGGCACCGGCGTCGCGCTGTTCCCGGTCGTCAAGCGCCAGAACGAAGGCATCGCGCTCGGCTATGTCGGCCTCCGCACGCTCGAAGCGTCCGCCGTCCTGCTCGGCGTCGCCGCGATCCTCGGTGTGCTGACGCTACGACAAGACGGCGGCGACGCTTCGCTCGTCGGCCCCGCCCAGGCCCTGGTCGCCTTCCACGAGTGGACGTTCCTGGTCGGGCCCAGCTTCGTCGTCAGCGTGCACACCGTGCTCATGGCCTACCTGATGTATCGGTCCGGACTGGTCCCCAGGGCCATCGGCGTGCTGGGGCTCGTCGGCGGCGTGCTCATCTTCGCCTCGACCGTGATGGTGCTGCTCGGCGTCTACCCGCAGGCCTCGGCGATCGGCGCGATCGTGGCCGTCCCCGTGTTCGCCTGGGAGTTGTCGTTCGCCCTCTGGCTGGTCATCAAGGGATTCAGGCCCGCCGCCCTCGAAGCACTGGAACCGAGCGCGGTCCGCTGAAGCTCAAGGCTGCCGATCGGTACCGGCCCGCAGCGGCACCGTCCCCTCGGTACCATCGGCAGCCGGCCCCCTAGACGACAGGAACGGAACCCCTCGTGCGCCGAGCAGTCATTCTCTCCGCCGCCTTGCCGGTCTTCCTGAGCGGCTGCGGTGCGGGGGCATCGACCGACTCTGAGCCGTCGCCGAGCGCTTCCCCTGCCGCGGGCGACCTTGACCGGCTCGATCGGCTGTGGAGCGAAGTCGCCACGACCCGAGCCGAGCTGGGACTCGAGGAGACTCGCCTCATCATCGACTGCCTCGAGGAGCAGCGCTTCACCGTTCACGACGTCCAAGAGCTGACCATGGACTGGAGCTTCGCGGGTCCGCCGCCGAGCGCGTCCCTCGAGGCCGCGGGCGATCCGCTTGATCTGCCCGCACCCGAGGAGGCCGAGACCCGCGCGCTCGGCATCTGGCTCCGCTTCGTTCGCTCCTACGACGACCAGGCCGGCATCGAACTCCAGGAAGCCGAGCGCGAATCGGGTGAGCGCGACGGCGAAGAAGCGGCCCTCGATGAGCTCACACCGCCGGCCGAACTGGCCGAACTCGAACCGCTCGGCGAAGGCTGGGAGCAGCTCCCGGCCATCGAGCAGATGCGCTGGGAGATCGCCTACCGCGGCACCGCATGGGCGATGACGAGTAAGGCCGCGAGCATCATGAGCGGCGACGACTGGGCCGAGCTCGGCATCCCGGACGGCGAATGGCGGCAGCGCTCGGATGTGAGCGAGCCACCCGAAGGATGCAAGGGCGAAGTCCTCAGTGACCTCTACGGCGAACCGCAGCTCCTCGAACACGACTTCGGGCACCAGCAGTGGGTCTGGGGGCCGACCCTCGGCGGCAGCGCCATTCCGATGTCGTGGTCGGACTTGACGGTGCTTCCCGAAAGCGAGCAGTTCTTCACCTGCGTGGAAGCGGCCGGCTACACCGAATGGGGCCGCTCGGACATCGGCGGGCTCGACTACGGCGACTACTGGGACGACCGTTACCGGTTTCCCGGAGAGTGCTCCGGCCTTTAGGCCGGAGGTGAATCCGGGGCGATTGCCTGCTCGCGGTCCCGCGTCAGCGGGACTGGGAGCCTAGCTCGGGCGCTGCTGCCCTTCGATGTACCGGCGGACCACGTCCAGGGGCGCGCCCCCGACGCTGGCGGCGAAGTACGAGCCCGACCACAGCCGCTTCGCCCTCCAGTAGTGTCGCTCCAGCTCAGGGAACTCCTGACGGAGCCTGCGGGAGGAGACGCCCTTGAGCGAGTTGACCAGCTTCGAGACGGCGACCTTGGGCGGGAAGTTCACCAGCAGGTGCACGTGGTCGCCCTCGCCGTTGAACTCCTTGAGCTCGACTTCGAAATCCGCGCACACGTCCCGCATGATCGCCTCCATCCGGGTCAGGTGCCGGTCGGTGAATACCCGGTGCCGGAACTTCGTGACGAAAACCAAGTGCGCGTGCATCGCGAAAACGCAATGGCGACCGGTGCGTACCTCGAAATCAGTGCCCATAAACCAACAGTGTAGAATCCTCGTGTGCTCTTGCGGTACCGGTACCGGATCTACCCGACTCGCCCCCAGCGGCAATCGCTGGCGCAGGCGTTCGGGTGCGCTCGCGTGGTCTACAACGACGCCGTGGCCGCCCGCAAGCACGCCCACGCCGAGGCACTGCCGTACCCGACGACCGCTGTCCTGTCCAAGACGCTGATCACCGAAGCCAAGCACACCCGGGAGCGGGCGTGGTTGGGTGAGGTGTCGGCGGTGGTGTTGCAGCAGGCCCTTGCCGACGCCGACCGGGCGCGGCGGAACTTCTTCGCCTCCCTCAAAGGCAAGCGCGCCGGGGCTCGCATCGGGCCGCCCCGGTTCAAGCGCCGCTCGAACACGCAGTCGATCCGCTTCACCCGCAACGCCCGCTTCGCCGTCCTCGGCAACGGCCGGTTGCGCCTGCCGAAGATCGGGGATCTGAAGGTCGCGTGGTCGCGGGAACTGCCGTCCGCGCCCAGCTCGGTCACGGTCATCAAAACCCCGACCGGCAGGTACTACGCCAGCTTCGTTGTCGAGCTGGACGACGGCGCGGAACTGGCTGAACCGTTGGAAGACCCTGAAGCGGAAACCGGGATCGACCTGGGCCTGAAGTCGTTCGCGGTCCTGCGCGGCGGCAAGGTGATCGAGTCGCCGAAGTTCTTCCGCAAGCTGGAGCGCAAGCTCAAGAAAGCCCAGCGGTCGCTGTCGCGTAAGCAGCAAGGGTCGGCGAACCGGGCCAAGGCCCGCGTCCGCGTGGCGAAGGTCCACGAGAAGATCAAGCACTCCCGCTCCGACTGGGTCGACAAGCAGGTCAAGACGATCGTCGCCGAGAACCAAGGCATCTACGTCGAAGACCTGCACGTCAAAGCACTCAGCCGGGGCCGGGCTGCGAAGTCGGTCCAGGACGCGGCGTTCGGGATGTTCCTGGCACGGCTCGAATCCAAAGCACAGCGCGCGGGCAGGACATTCGCGGCAGTGGACCGGTACTTCCCGTCCACGCGCCTGTGCTCGGCCTGCGGTGTCCTCACCGGACCGAAGGGCCTGGAGGGCCTGAAGGTCCGAGCGTGGGCGTGCGGGTGCGGCGCGGTCCACGACCGGGATGCCAACGCCGAAATCAACATCCGCCGCGAAGGCAAGCGGATGGTCGCCGAGGGACACGCGGAGACCTAAAACGCCTGCGGAGGGCTGGTAAGACCGGGGAGACCCGGCGCGGCTCGCTGAAACAGGAACCCACCCGTAGTCGGACCGCACACGCGGACCGCAAGCCGGGAATCTCCTCCCTTCAGGGAGGAGAGGATGTCAACTCCCGGAAGCCGCCACCACCCGACGGCGACACCACCGAATTCCGTTACTCCGACATCACCGACGCCGACCGCGAACGGTACGAGGAGACGAAGGCCGCCGAGTTCGAAGCGGCGGCGACGATCGCCGCCTGCGACGCCGAAAGCGGCTACTCCGAGGCCGCCGACGAGGAGTACCGGCGGCAGCTCCTGACGTCGTACCTCGAGATGGAGCCGGACTACGAGAACCACCTCGCCGAACTGGAAGCGGCGCTCACGGCTGTCACGGTGGACTGAACCGGGCTACCAGCCGGTCGCGTCCAGGACCGCCTGCTCCGCGAACGGCGCGAGCGTCGCCGCGTACGTCGCGGTGATGTGCGACTTGTCGCGGTAGGTCAGGATGTTGCCGATCGCCGCCGGGCAGGTGCCGCCCGGGCACACGTACGGCGTGAAGTCGGCGAAGGCCACGTTGTCCGGCACGTTCTCCAACTCGAGGGTCGGATCCGTCTCGCCATGACTCGGCGCCGCCTCGTCGGCGCAGGCGTCGACGCCGTGGAGCCCGATGCAGTCCTCCGGATAGTGGTCGATCCGCGGCAGGTCGCGCAGCGCCAGCACGTCTATCCCCCAGTGGTCCAACTGGTGCCACCGGTTCACGAAACCGCCGTACGTCTCCTCCCCGTCGTGCAGCGCCCGCGTCGCCAGCGTCACCGCCAGATCGGGCCGCGACAGCTCCAACTGCTCCATCACCCACCGGTTCCACTCCATGCACTCCGGAAAGACGTGGCCGCCGGGCGTGTAGAGCACCCCGGTGCTGAACTGGCACGAGCTCTTGGTGAACACCAGCAGCCGCCAGCCGCGCTCCAACGCCGCCTGCTCGAACGCCGGAAAGTAGTGACCGATCCTCGACGCCCCCACCAGCGCGATGGTGTGCTCGCCGTTCCGGTCCCCGTAGACGCAGACACGCCGGGTCTGGGCGTCGCAGCCCTCGGCGTAGTAGTACGGGACGTCCTTGATCTCCTCCAGCGGCGGGACCATCGGCATGTCGTCGTCTTCGAGCTGCGCCCACAGCTTCTCGTCGGTGAGCGCTTCGGCGCCGAGATAGACCTCGCCGCTCTCGGCCGCCTCCTCGATCTTGGTGTCGAGCCGCTCCTTGCGCTCGACCAACTGCGCCTGCGCGACTCCGGCCGCACCCAGCACCGGCACCAGAAACGCCGCCGCGACCGCGACCGACCTCGACCGGCTGAATCCGCGCCGCTTCGGCCGCGCCACCCGGTCCTCGACCGCCCACTTGGTCACGTACGCCGCCGCCAGCGAGACCGCCAGGACCACGAGACCGCCCATCACCGACACGCTCCGCTCCGCGGTCAGATACAAGTACACGACCAGAATCGGCCAATGCCACAGGTACAGCGCGTAGGAGCGGTCGCCGAGCGCCGTCATCGGCCGCGAGGCCAGGAGACGGTCGACCGCCAGAGGCTTGCCGGTCGTGCCGGCCAGGATCACCAGGACCGCGGCCCCCACCGGCCATAGCGCGACATAGCCGGGGAACTGGTCCGAGACGTCGAACAGCGCACCACAAGCCACCAGCGACACCACGCCGAGCCACCCGAGCGCGAAGCGGAACCACACCGGCATCCGCAGCAGAGGCAGCGCCATCGCGAGCATCCCGCCGAGACCGAACTCCCACAGCCGAGTGCCGGTGCTGAAATAGGCCCAGGTCTGGTTATCGGCGGTCGCGGCCACCGAATACGGCAAGGACACCGCCACCACCAGCGCGCAGGCGCCGAACATCAGTTTCCGGACATGGCCGCCGAGCGCTTTGACCGCCACCGCGACGAGGGCCATGAGCGCGAGCCAGAGCAGGTAGAACTGCCCCTGGATCGACAGTGACCAGAAGTGCTGCAGCGGACTGACCGGATCGTGCCGATTCAGGTAGTCGACGGTGTGCTGTGCGAGCAGCCAGTTCTCGTAGTAGAGCGCCGAGGCGAACGTCTCGGTCATGATGCCGCGCGAGCGGTACGACGGCATCCACAGCCAGGAGATCACCAGGATCCCCAGCAAGACCACCGCCACGGTCGGCATGAGGCGGCGCGACAGCCGAGACAGGAAGGTCACCGGCATCAAGCGGCCGTGCTTCTCGTAGGAGCGCACCAGTGAGCCGGTGATGAAGAAGCCGGTCAGCAGGAGGAAGACGTCCACGCCGCCGGAGACTCGGCCGAACCAGATGTGGTAGACGGCGACCAGCAGGACCGCGAAGGCTCGCAGACCCTGGATTTCGGGGCGGTACTCGTCGCGGAGGTCCACCATGGCAGCTCAGCATACGTTCTTGGCGCAAAGGTGAACTCGTCGTACGGAAGGGACGAACACTCCCTTGACGACAAATCACAATGACCGGAGCCTCGCTCGGCCGAGCTTTTCAACCTCGCCGGGCCCCGACGCGTCGGTACGCGGAGTCTTTCCGATCTCCGAGCGCGAGCCTCGCTCGGCCGAGCTTTTCAACCTCGCCGGGCCCAAGACCGGGCCGCAGCCTGCTTCGCATCGTTGATCGCCTCCACTTCGATCACCTCGATGCCGGTGTGGCGCTCCGAGACCGAGCCCCGCGGCACGATCGCCGTCTTGAACCCCAGACGCGCCGCCTCCGACAGGCGCCGGTCCGCGTTCACCGTCCGCCGCACCTGCCCGGTCAAACTCACCTCGCCGATCGCCACCAGATCAGCGCTCACCGCGATCTCCTGCTCCGCGCTCACCAACGCCAGCGCCAACGCCAGATCCGAGGCCGGCTCCCGCACTCGGATGCCACCGATCGTCGTCGCGTACACCTCTCGGTCCAGCAACCGCATCCCGCCGCGGCGCGTCAGCACCGCCAGCACCATGTTCAGCCGCGCCTGCTCCAGCCCCGAGACCGTGTGGCGGGGAATCGCCCCGTCCTTCACCGACTTGCCCACCAGCGCCTGGACCTCCACCGGCACCGCCCGGCGGCCCTCCATCGTCACCGTCACGCACGTGCCCGGAGTCGGCTCGGTCGGCGCGTCGTCGAG
Organism: Glycomyces halotolerans; assembly: GCF_054779575.1. Taxonomy (NCBI): domain Bacteria; kingdom Bacillati; phylum Actinomycetota; class Actinomycetes; order Glycomycetales; family Glycomycetaceae; genus Glycomyces; species Glycomyces halotolerans. The sequence goes on along the minus strand of NZ_BAAGXZ010000002.1, from coordinate 121,819 downwards.
GAACAGCCCCGACGGGTCGGCCAGCGACACGATCCCGTCCTCGGTCATCTCGAAGCACCCGACCTCGTCGGCCGGCCCGAAGCGGTTCTTCACCCCGCGCAGCAGCCGCAGCATCGAATGCCGGTCGCCCTCGAAATGCACCACCGTGTCGACCAGGTGCTCCAGGGCCCTGGGGCCGGCGATGCCGCCGTCCTTGGTCACGTGCCCGACGAGCACCACGGCCATGTTCCGGGCCTTCGCTTCGGCGATGATCGCGCTGGCGACGCTCTTGACCTGCGTGACACCGCCCGGCACACCGTCGGCGTCGTTCGCGATCACCGTCTGCACGCTGTCGAGGATCAGCAGGGACGGCCTCACGTCCTCGATGTGGCCGAGCACCGCGCCCAGGTCGGTCTCGGCGGCCAGGTACAGCTCCTCGGACAGGCAACCGGTGCGGTCGGCGCGCCTGCGGACCTGCGCCGCGGACTCCTCGCCGGTGACCACCAGCGCCCGCCCGAATCCGGCTTCGCCGCTGCGCTCATTGTTCGCTCCGCCCCGCTCCGCGAACCGGTGCGCCACCTCCAGCAGCAGCGTCGACTTCCCGACGCCCGGCTCGCCGGATATCAGCGTGACGCCGCCGGGGACGAGTCCGCCGCCCATCACGCGGTCGAACTCGCCGATACCGGTCGGCAGGCTCGCCGCCTGTTCGGCCGAGACCGATCCGATCCGCTGCGCCGGGGTGGCCGGTCTCCTGGCGGCGCTCACCGACCCGACCGGTGCGGGCGCCTGCCGCGGCGGGGCGGCGGCCTCTTCCATGGAGCCCCATTCCCCGCAGTCGGGGCACTGCCCCACCCACTTGGGGACGCGATGACCGCACATGGCGCAGGCGTAGGAGATCCGCTGGCTCTTCGGCATGGCGCAAGCCTACGGGCCGGGCCCGACACCGGCCGCGAAGGCGATCGCGATTTCGGCTCCGCAACTTTCACCGAAGGCGCCCCTGTCGCCGGTTGCGCTTAGACTGGCGCCATGGATACAGAGGAGCCGTTCTCCGGCTCACCGGCACCGTCCATCGAGAGCGACCACGGCCCCGGGACTCCTCGCAAAGGCGCGGTCTTCTTCGATCTCGACAAGACCGTCATCGCCAAGGCCAGCACCATGGCCTTCAGCCGGCCGCTCTACCAGGGCGGTCTGCTCGCCCGTCGCGACGTCCTCAAGGTCGCCTACTCGCATCTGGTGTTCCGCCTCGGCGGGTCCTCCGACGAGGCCCAGATGGCGCGCACTCGCGACTACTTCGCCGCGCTCTCCCGCGGCTGGCCCTCCGACCAGGTCCGCGAGATCGTCGAGGAGACCCTCCACGAGCTGATCGACCCGTTCGTGTACGCCGAGGCCGCCGCGCTCATCGAGGCGCACAGGGCTGCCGGCCGAGCGGTCGTGCTGGTGAGCGCCTCGGGTGAGGAGATGGTCGCGCCGATCGGCCGCATGCTCGGGGTCACCGACGTCATCGCCACGCGCTTGATCATCGACCCCGACGGCCGCTACAGCGGCGAGATCGAGTTCTATGCCGCCGGGCAGTCCAAAGCCGACGCGATCAAGCACTTCGCCGCCGAGCGGGGCATCGACCTGGAGTCCTCGTTCGCCTACTCCGACTCGATCACCGATGAGCCGATGCTGCGCGCGGTCGGCTTCCCTCGCGCGGTCAACCCCGACCGGGGCCTGCGGCGGCTCGCGCTCGAGGAGGGCTGGCCGCAATTGGCGTTCCGCCGTCCGGTCGCGCTCCGGCCGGGTCTGTCGGGACCCCGGCGGTTGAAGTACGCCGCGGCCGGCGTCGGCGTGGCGGCAGTGGCTTATGTGGTCTGGCGCGTATGGAGGGATCGTCGCCTCAGGACCGCCTGAGCAGCGTTTTCCCCCAGTAGGTAGCCTCAGCGAAATGGAACGCAAACAACCGGCCCGACTGGCCGATGTCGCCCGAGCCGCCGGTGTCTCGGTGGCCACCGCCTCGCGTGTGCTCAACGGCTCCCCGCATCGGGTGAGCGACCAATTGAGCGAACGAGTACGCGAGGCGGCACGCCGGTTGCGCTACGCCCCGAACGTCGGGGCGCAGGTTCTGGCGCGGTCGACCTCGCAGACGGTGGCGCTGCTGCTGCACGACGTCACCGACCCGTACTTCGGTCAGATCGCCGGCGGCGTCCTGGCGGAGGCGGCCCATCGGAACGTCCGGGTGCTCATCGCCGACACCGGCATCGACCCGGACTCGGAGATTCAGCACTTGGACTCGCTTCGCGGCTACCGGCCGCGCGCGGTGATCGTCGCCGGTTCGCGGACCACTGACGACGCCGCCGAGTCGCGGCTGGCCGACCACTTGTCGGATCTGCTGGAGCTCGGAGCGACGGTGGTCAGCGTCGGCCAGCCCGGTCTGCCGGGCCGGGTGGTGCGCCCGGCCAACCGCGAGGGGGCGAGCGTTCTGGCGAAGTTCCTCGTGGATCTGGGCCACCGCGACTTCGCGCTCGTCTCGGGCCCCGAGCAGCTCCAGGTGGTCAGGGACCGGCGCGACGGCTTCGTCGGTGCGTTGCCGGAGGACGCGAAGGTGGTCTTCGTGCCCTCGGAGTTCAGCCGGGACGGCGGCTACCAGGCCGGGCGGGAGCTGCTGGAGCGCGGCGAGCTTCCGACCGCGGTGTTCGTGACCGGGGACGTCCAGGCGACGGGCCTGTGCACGGCGCTGCGCGAGGCGGGCGTGCGGATCCCCGAAGAGGTGTCGGTGGCCGGTTTCGACGACATCCCGGTGGTGCGGGACCTGACTCCGTCGCTGACGACGGTGGCCCTGCCGCTTCACGACATGGGTATCAGGGCTTTGGACGCGGCGCTCGAAGAAGGCGGCGACTATCCCGATCAGATCTCGGTCGAGGCCGAGTTGATCGAGCGGGCCTCGACCGCGCCGCCCCGAACTAAATAAACACCGAACCTTCCGGAAACGGTTCACATGGGCGTATTGGAATATGTCCATGCGAGCCGTTTTGACGTTTTTGCCTTCGCTCTAAGGAAACTCATATAAACGGTTGAGGCGCGAAGGCCCAGGACTTGGTACCCTTGAGGGGTCGGAAATCGGTTTCGCGGCCGTAATCGGAAACATCCTATGCGGTTGCCGGCGGAGGAGCGCACGCTGCACACCCGCGCCGTTCTAGATGCTGAGACGGCGGTCACGTACAGAGAGTGACTTCTATCTCACGCTGGAGATGGCGAATGATTAAATATTGGCGTGTATGGATGTAATTCCTGGTAGCTCCTCTTCAACCCGTCGAGTGTGGTCGGGCCGCGGAGAGCCGGTCTTCCGACAGCGGTGGTCCAGTTGGCAACGTCGGCGTATTCTCGGCCTTGGATCAGGTAGGAGCCGTGGTGCAGCTCCCATTCGGATCCGAGGAACCGAACCCTTTGCGCGCCGGAAGCGTCGTCGTTACCGCCCGGCCACACCGCAAAGGCATATTCAGGTTTGGAACTGGATTAATGGCAGCGCGGCCATACCCCCAGAACCGCCTGGAAACCAATCCGGAAGGAACGCGATCATGGTGCGAGTCACCGTTGAGGCCGAGACGCCCGTTTCGCCGGTCAGCGGGGAGACCCTCTCCAAGGCCGACGCCGAGCGCATCGCAGGTGTCCTCAAAGCACTTGCCGACCCGAATCGACTGCAGCTCATCAGCCTCATCCAGGCATCTCCTGAACAGGAAGCCTGCGTTGCGGACTTGACCGAGCCGCTGGGACTCTCCCAGCCGACAGTGAGCCACCACCTGCGCATCCTGGCCGAGGCCGGGGTCGTCGAGCGCGACAAGCGCGGCGTGTGGGCTTATTTCCGCCTCGTCCCCGAGACGATGCGGATCGTCGCCGATCTCCTGACGCCTCCCAAAAGGCGTCGTCGTCGCTAGCGCGTCCTCGACCGACCGACGGTACCGGCAGCCGTCACCGTCGGTCGAGGGCGAATAACTGAAATACGGGATCTCGACTGGATTTGTGTCCGGTCATACACTGGTCACATGACCGGCAGACACCGCAGACCGCGACGACTCTCGAAAGAGGGTCGCCGCCTTCTCGGTGGCGCCGCTCTGCTGGCGGTGTTCGCGCCGGTCACGGTCTACACGCTGAACGCGGCCATCGCTCACGTGCGGTCGTGCGATACCGAGACCACGCTGACCGTGGCCGCCAATCCCGAGATCGCCCCGGTGCTCGACGAATTCGTCGAGCGAGGCGGCGGCGCGCCCGAGCGCGGCTCCGACGTGTGCGCAGAGATCATCGTCGAGTCGGTCGAGCCGGAGAACATCGCCGAAGCCGACGCCGACGTGTGGATCCCCGAGACCAGTCTGAGGCTCGAGATCCCCGAGCACGGCCTCGCCGATCAGTGGCAGATCCTGCAGGTCTCGACCGCCTCCAGTCCGGTCGGCATCGCCCTGCCCGCCGGAGAGGACCCGGACTCGGTCGACCCAGACGCGGTCAACGTCGCCCTCGACGACCCCCGTGACGACCCCGCGAGCCTGATGTGGATGGTCATCTTCGGCGTCGACCAGGCCACGGTCGACGGCGCCGAAGATCCCGGGGCCCACCCGGTGATGAGCGCCCACGAAGTCGAGCGCCACAACGCCGAGACCGGCGACGACCTCCAGATCCCCACCGGCTCCGCGCAGGTCGCCCAGTTCGAGTACCCGATGCTGGTCGCCTCCGACATCGACGACGCCCGCCGCGAAGCGGCCTACAACCTGCTGCGCTCCTACGGGCTCGACGAGTACCGGGAGCTGATGACCGAGGCCGGCTTCCAGTACTTCGTGCCCGAACCGCCCGGGCGCTCGGACACGCTCGTCGAATCGACGCTGGCGGCGTGGGACTCCTTCTCCGAAGGCCGATAGCCCCCGCTAGCGCTCGATCGCGGTGGCCTGGTTGTAGACGTCGTTGAGGACCGGCTGGATCTCCGCGGCACGCTCCTCGCGCACCTCGGCCACCGCCGTCACGTGCAGGACCTCCTCCTCGGTCTGCACGAACACGCTCAAGGACGCCTTCCACTCCTCGTACGGCGTACGCACCGAGAACGCGTCCTCGCCGTTCTCCAGGACCTGCAACGGCTGGAACGGCAACTGCTCGCGCAGGTCCCGCCGCCGGTCCTGGTCGCACTCGGACTCGCACACCGTCCACTCGACGCGCACGGACGACTCCCCGTCGGGGGCGACGCACCGGGTCGACTGGTCGGTCGCGTCGCACCGGTAGCCGTCGGGTACGCGGAAGGCGAACGGCCAGCCGCGCAGTACGACCGTCGAGGTGCCGTCCGAGTCCGAGAACAGCGACCCGGCCAGTGACACCTCTCCGGCGTCCGGTTGCAGACGCGGCATCTCCGGGGAGTCGGGGCCCTCTTCGGCGGCCGCGTCCGTCGACGTTCCGTCGGCCGCGGTCGCGCCGGTGTCGGCCGGCGGCGCGGACCCGTTGGAGGCGTCGCCGCCCGATGCCACGGTCGTCCAGATGATCCAGGCGCCGACCACCAGGGCCACCATCGCGACCACGCTGGCGACGCCGATGAGAATCGGCCGCAGCTGCGAGCGCCGCCTCGGCGGCGCGATCGACACGGCCGGCGACATGGGCGGCGCCGACGGCGGACCGGCCGGCGAGGCCGGCGCCTGCGGCCTCGCCGCCGCGGCCGCGCCCACCGGCAGGGGACCGGTCGCCGGTCCAAGCGCGAGCAGCCGGTCGAGGATCCGGTCGGCGCCGCGAAGTCGCTGGTCCCGCAGCACCACTACGTACGGCTGCTCGCCTTCCAGGTCGGCGACGAGGATCGGGGCGTCGTCAGGGCCGGCGGTCGCATACGCCCAGGCCACCGTGTCCGACAGGAGGCCGCGTCGGGCGGGGTCCTTCGAGGAGGTCGAGCCCATGGTGAGGATCTGGACGGGCCGGCCCGTCTCGTCGACGCCCTCGCACAGCTCGTAGGCCCCTTCGACTCTGGAAGTCGCGACATCTTTGTACGGCCCGACCGTGCGACTCATCGTGACCCTCCCTCCCACGCCGCGATCGTGAGCGGTGCGACCGCTCCGCCGCATGAGCGCGAGCCGTCACATCCGCCGATTACCACTAAGTATGGCCCGGGCTCGCATACCCGCCGACACAAGGTGGGCGGCAACCCCGGCGGCGGCCGGGCCGCCTCGGGCATCGGCCGGACGACCGAAGCGAGCGCCACGACGCGCCGACTACGCTGGCTCCGTGACCATCTACCGCAGCACCTCCGACGGCCCGGTCCCGCACGACCCCGCCTCCCCCGGCGGTCCGCGGCCGCGCACCCCCTGGCGCTCGGCTCCCTTCAACGCCGTTCGAGGCGGCGCCATCGGCGCGGCCGAAGGCGTCCCAGGCGTCTCCGGCGGCACCATCGCGCTCGTCGTCGGCCTCTACGACCAGCTCATCGACGCCGCCGGCGAACTGCTCCACGCGGTTCGCGCGCTCGTGTCCGGCGCGGTCCGCCGCGAGGGCTTCGGCGCTGGTCTGCGCGCGCTCAAGGCTATCGACTGGCCGCTGCTGGCGCCGGTCGGCGCCGGCATGGTCACGGTGCTGCTGCTGACGATCAAGACCGTCGCGCCGCTGCTCGAGTCGGAGCCGGTGCCGATGCTGGCGCTGTTCTTCGGCATGATCGCCGCCTCGATCGCGGTGCCGCTGCGGATGCTGCCGAGGCGCTTCAGGGCGCTGGACGCGGTCCTGTTCGCTGCCGCGGCCGTGACCGCGTTCTTCCTCACCGGCCTGCCGCCGTCGGAGCTGTCCGACCCTCCGCTGTGGCTGGTGTTCGTCGGCGCCGCGATCGCCATCAACGCCTTGGTGCTCCCCGGCGTGTCGGGGTCGTTCCTGCTGCTGGCGATGGGCCTGTACGTCCACGTCGAGCACGCACTCGACGAGTTGGACCTGGCCTTCATGGCGGTGTTCGGGCTCGGCGCGATGTTCGGTCTCGGATCGTTCGTCAAGCTCCTCCAGTGGCTGCTCCACCAACGCAGGCAGGCGACGATGGCCGTGCTGGCCGGTCTCATGTGCGGTTCCCTGCGGTCGCTGTGGCCGTGGCAGACCGAGGGCAACGACCTCCTGGCCCCTTCGGGCTCGATCGTCGGTCCGATCCTGCTGGCGCTCCTGGGAGCCGGAATCATCCTGGCCGCCATGTTCTGGGAATCCAAGCAGCGCAACAAAGTCGAGCAATAGACACTGGTAGTCGCGGTGGTTGCGCCCGTGGCCGCGAATCCGGTGATTTCGAATTTCTTGCCGCACGGGCGTAACCGTTGCTTCTCCTTCCCAGTTAGTCAGGGTGGCTGCGCGGTCACATACCGCGAAGTCGCGGCCGGAGGTGCCACCGGCCCGCAGCGTGAAGGGCTCTCGATCCGTCGGCGATCCAGTCGGCGCGGTCGCGGCTGAGAGTCTCGCCGACCGGACGCGAAAGGTCCTCGGTCGGCGCGCTGGACAACAACCGACAACTCACAGATCTTGGTCCTCACGGCGGCACCGGCCGCGCTGATACCCCAGTCGCACCGCCGGCCCCGTGTGGTCTGAAGAAAGGCAAGAGAAAGCAGATGGATCGCACTATGCGTAGGGCGGCGCTCGTCGGAGGGCTCGCCACGGGGGCTCTGCTGCTCACCGGGACGGGCGCTCAAGCCGCCGACGTCGACCAGGCCGCCGCCCACACGGCTCCAGAACTGCTCGGCGGACTGCCGGTGCCGGGTCTGGGCGGGCCGCACACTCCGGCGGCGGGCGATCTCGCCGACATGACCGCGGACGTTCAGCCGCCCGCTCCGTCCGGCGCGGTCGACGACCTGCTCGGGAACCTCGGCGGGGGCCTGCCGGTCCCGCTGCCCTTCTAAGGACTCTTCGGACGCGGCCGCGGGCCGCGACGAACACGCAAGCACTGCCCGGCCTCCGGGGGACATGACCGTCTCGTCCTTCTGAGGCCGGCGGAAACTCGGCGGCGGGCCGCACAGCGCCAAGGGCCCGGACCTGCGCGGCCCGCGCCGACTACAACTCTCCATGTTTCGAGGCAACCCGTTCGGGGCGAGGAATCTCGCCGGCGCGAACACCCACAAGCCATCGGAATCGATGGGGCTTCACGGGGGATACGTGATGCAAAAAATCGAGAACGATTTCCCTGAAAGGTGACGGTTCGTGAATAACTCATGGGCACTTAAGACCGCACAGACCGGTGTAATCGCTGCGGGGGCGGTCCTCGTGGCCGGCGCCGGAGCCGCTCACGCCCAAGGCGGAGACATGACGTCGTCCGGCAACGTCGGCGCGGCGAACGGCAACCAAGTGGTCGCTCCGGTGCAGGCGCCCATCAACATCTGCGGTATCGCCGCGGCGGTCGGCGGCACCGCGACCGCCGGATGCGAGGGCGGCGCCAGCGCCAACTTCTCCGGCCTGAGCGGCGACATGACCAGCAAGGACAACGTCGGACTGGGCAACGGCAACCAGGCCTACACGCCGATCCAGACTCCCACGGACATCAGCGGCAACGCCGGCACGCTCCTGGGCATGGCCGACGCCTGGTCGACCGGCGGCTCCAGCGCCGCCATCGAAGAGGCCGGCGGCGGCGGCACCAACATGACCAGCAAGCGGAACGTCGGCCTGCTCAACGGCACCCAGCTGTTCGCGCCGGTCCAGGCGCCGGTCAACGTCTGCGGCAATGCCGTCGCGGCCGGCGGCATCGCCGGAGCCGAGTGCGTGGGCGGGGCCTCGGCCACGCTCGAGGGCGGCGACACCAACATGACCAGCACGGAAAACGTCGGCATCGGCAACGGCAACCAGGTGTACGCGCCGATCCAGGCGCCGGTCAACATCTGCGGCAACGCCGTCGCGGTTCTCGGCACCGCCACCGCCTCTTGCGAGGGCGGCGCCAGTGCCGAGCACGGTTCGGGCTCCGAGAGCCACAAGAATGCCGGCTACACCGAGTCCTCGGCCGCGGAGGCCTCGACCACCGAGTCGGCCACCGAGCTCGTGGAGGAGCAGCTGCCCGCCATCGGCGCTCCCAGCCTGGACTCCGTGACCGGCACCGCCGGCGCGGTGACCGACGGCCTGCCGGTCGGCGACCTCCCGGTCGTCGGCGGACTGACCAACGGCCTGCTCTAAGCGGCAGCGGTACGAGTCCGAAGGCCGGTGCGGCGACATGCGTCGCGGCGCCGGCCTTCAGTCGTGCTCAGGCGCGGGTCACCCGTTCGGCCAAGGCGCCGTTCATCGAGATGAAGCTCTGCTCGGTGTCGGCGAGGGTGCGCTTCATCAGCGGCACCAGGACGCCGGTGAAGCGTTCGCCGTGGACCAGGACGGTCGTGCCGTCGGCCTGCGGCTCGAGCAGGAAGTAGTGTTCGGCGTCGAACATTCCGCCGGTCCCCAGGCGGCCGAGCCAGCGGATCTGGCGGGCCGGCGAGACCCGCAGCACGGTGGGGCGGACGTGGAACGGTCTGCCGTTGCTCTGCCGCATGGTCACCCGGAGCCGTTCGCCTTCCGCGAGCTGCCCGCTGATGGCGGTGATGAAGGGGTTCCATTCGCCGTAGGAATCGAAGTCGGTGAGGACCGCCCACACCTCGTGGGCGGGCGCGTCGATCGCGGCGGACGTCTCGATCCGCTCGTCCCGTCGCAGTGCCCAAACGGCGTAGCCGACCAGGGCCGCCACTATGACCAGGGCGATGATGAGGAGTGTCACTGTTCAGCCTTCCCCGAGTTTCCAGAGCCGGACGGTGCCGTCGTCGTGGCCGGTGAACGCGATCGTATACCCGTCGTAGGAAGCCGTCGTCGCGTACGTGACCGGAACCGACTCGGTCAGGGAGAAGTCGGCCAGCGCTTCGCCGCTGTCCAGCGACCGCAGTGAGGCCGCGCCGTCCTCGTCGATGCTGACCAGCGCCTGTTCGCCGTCGACCGGCACGCTGTTGCGGGCGAGGCGCTCGGGTGCCTCGGAGCCCCAGTACACCTCGTCTTCGAAGGCGCCGGTCTCGAGGTTCCAGCGGTAGAGGCGCTCTTCCTTGAACACCAGCACGTAGGGGACACCGTCGCTTTTGACGACGTTCACCGACTCGGGTCGGTCCGTCTCGTCCCACCCGGCGGCCGCTTCGAAGTCGGTCCCGAGCGATTGGCCGGTCACCGCGTCGAAGAGCGCGATCTCGCCTCCGGGCTCGACGGTGACCGTCGCGACGGCGCCGTCGAAGACCGCGAAATCGGCCCGGCCCCGGCGCTGCTCGTCGGTGAACGGCACGATGTCGTGCGGCAGGCCGTCCTCGAGGTCGTAGACGGTGTAGGCGTCGTCGCTCATGAGCGCGATGACCGCGTGCCCGTCGTGGGTTCCCACCGCGCTGCCGCGGATCGCGTTGGGGTCGAAGTCCTGCAGCGGCTCGTGTACCTGTTCCACCTCGAAGGCGCCCGGTTCCCAGGCGTGGACGCCGAGCCGGCGGTCGATGCCGGCGACGCGCTCGCCGAAGGAGAATTCGACCATGCCGATCGCCACTGCGCTTCCGGCGTCCCACGAGCCTTGGAACGAGCGGTCGTCGATGTCCCAGCGTTTGACCGTGCCGTCGGCACTGGCGGTGTAGGTGATGCCGTCGGCGCCAGGTGGGACGACGATGCCGGAGATCGCGTCGTCGTGCGCTTGGATCGTGCGGGGTTCGGGGAGGCCCGGATCGGTGGAGCTGTCACCGGTAGCGCCGTCACCGGTGGCGCCGTCGGCGGTGTCACCGTCGGCGTCGCCACCGGGCCGGAAGACGGCGAGGAGTACGGCGATGATGAGGACGTCGACGATGATCACCGCGACCACGACCGCCCTGGTGCGGCGTTTCTTCCGGGCCCGGTCGGCTTCGGTCGCCGGCGGGGCGGAGATCGGGTGCGGCGGTGTGGCCGGCGACGGCTGATGCGCGGGGAGGAAGGTCGGTTGCGGTGTCGGCTGCGGCGAGGTCGGGGCCGTGGCGGGCCGGTCGGGCTCGATCCAGTGCACGCTGCCTTCGGCGACGACGACTTCGGGCTGGTCGAGGACGGTCGGCGCGACGCCGAGCGCCCGGTGCAGCATGGTGGCGACCAGCGGCATCCTGCTGGCGCCGCCGACGAGGAAGACGCCGGCGCTGTGCGCGACCTCGAGCCCGGCGGCCCGGATCACCGCCTGCGTGACCTGGACGGTCCGCTCCAGCAGCGGCGCGGCCGTCCTCTCGAGTTCGGCGCGCGTCAGGTGCGCCTCGACTTCCAGCAGCGGGATGGCGATGTCGGCCTGCTGGTGCCGGGAGAGCCGTTCCTTGGCGCCGCGAATCTCCTCTTGGAAGTCGCGGAACGCCCGCCGCTCCTCCGGGCCGGTCGGATTGGTGAGCCGGTTCCAGGCCTCGTGGCCGCTGTAGGTCTCGGCCAGGTGGTCGATGAGCGCGGCGTCGATGTCGAGGCCGCCCAGATCGGCGCGGCCGTCGAGGGCGACGGTCTCGAATCCGAGCGGGGTTCGCCGCACGACGCTGGCGTCGAAGGTGCCGGCGCCCAGGTCGTAGACCACGATGGATTGCCCGACCGGGATGCGGTGTCCGAGCGTCTCGGCGAAGTAGGTGGCGGCGCTGACCGGCTCGGGGACCAGTCGGACGCGGCCGAGGCCGCTCGCCGCGGCGGCCGATTCGATGACGCCCCGCCGCCCCGGTCCCCAGTCGGCCGGGACGGTGATCGTCACCTGGCGGGGTGCGCCGACCACGCGGCGGGCCTCGTCGGCGACTGCCTTGAGGACCGCGGCGAGCAGATCGGAGACCGCGACCTCCTTGCCGCCCAGCAGTGCCGAATCTCGGTCGATGAGCCGCTTGGGGTTGGGCTCGTAGCGCTCCGGATGCCGCCGCCCGCTGTGGACGGCGTCGCGGCCGACGAGCAGCACGCCGTTCGGGTCGACGCAGACGGCCGAGGGCATCAGCGGCGCGCCGTCGAACAGGAGGGGCCGCACGCTGCCGTCGGCGCGGCGGACCACGGCGGTGGTGTGCGAGGTGCCCAAATCGATGCCGAGCGACGGTCCTTGCGGCGGGGGCGGGGTCATGGCCCGATCGTAACGGTGCGGGCACAGGACCGGTTATCAGCTTGAATTTGTCGGGACACCCGTCATAATAAGGGGGCACTGTCACCGATCGATCGGAAACCCATGGCCGCACCCGCCTACCTCGACCCCGCACGGCCCGTCGCCGAACGCGTCGAGGCCATCCTCGAGCTCATGTCCGACGAGCAGAAGCTCACCTGCTTCGGCGGCATCCCCGAGGGCCTGACCCTCGCCGACGGCTACGAGCTCCCCGGGTTCGAGAACCGCTTCGCCGAAGTCCTGCACGGCTCCGGCCATCACGCGAACGCCACCATGTTCCCCCAGGCCATCGGCCTCGGCGCCACATGGAACCCCGAACTGCTCGAGCAGATCGGCGACGTCGTGAGCTACGAGATGCGCGCCCGCGACCCCGAAGTCCTGGCCGCCTTCGGGCCGGTCGCCGACATCCGCTCCAACCCGCTGGCCGGCCGCTACGAAGAGGGCTTCGGCGAAGACCCGCTCCACGTCGGCGCGATGGTCACCGCCTACGCCCGCGGCCTGCGCGGACGCCACCCCGAATACGTGCGGGTGCTGCCGCAGATGAAGCACTTCCTCGGCTACAACCACGAATGGCACCGCCACCGCACCTCGGCCTCGATGAGCGTGCGCGCGCTCCACGAATACCAGGCCGTCCCCTACCGCGAACCGGTCGAAGCAGGCGCCGTCCTCGGCGCCATGACCGCCTACAACCTCGTCAACGGCGTGCCCTCGATCATCAACCCGATCATGGACGTGCTGCGAGAGGAATGGGCCCCCGGGCCCTTCATGTACCTGCCCGACGGCTGGGACGCGGTCAACCTCAACACCACCAAGGGCGCGCCCTTCGACACCTGGGAGACCCCCGAGAGCCGCGACGTGCCCTACCCCAAGGCCCTCGCCGCCGAAGAGGGACGCGACATCGACGAGGAGGAGATCCTCGTCTACGCCTCGGCGCTCATGCTCAAAGCCGGCCAGACCAACTTCCGCGACGGCTCGACGCTCCCGCTCGGCGAGAAGGCCGCCGAAGCGGTGCGCCGAGGACTGTTCGGCCTCACCGTCGCCGACGCCGAACAGGTCGTGCGCGACTGGCTCTCCTTCCTCGTCAGCATCGGAAGACTCGACGGCGACGCCTGCCCGTGGAACCGGATCGAGACCACCGACGCCCCCCATGAGCGCCCCGAGTCCCGCGCCCTGGCGCTCCAGGCCGCCCGCGAACAGATCGTGCTGCTCAAGAACGACGACCTGCTGCCGCTGCCGTCGCGGCCGAAGGTCGCCGTCCTCGGGCCGCTGTCCGACCTCAACCTCCGCGACTACTACAGCCCGCTGGTCGACCGCGAGCGCCGGACCACGCCGCTCCAGGCGATCCGGACCCGACTCGGCGAGGACCGGGTGCTCCACCACCGCGGCACCGACAAGATCGCCTGGCACGGCAACGGCTCCTACGTGACCGTGGACGAGGGCGGCGTGCTCGTGGCGCGAGCCGACACGATCGGCCCCGCCGAGACCTTCGAGGTCTTCGACTGGGCCCACGACCAGTACCTGTTCCGCAACCAGGGCGCCGGCACGTTCGTCAGCGCCGACATCCTCGGCTTCCGCGACGGCCCGGCCAGCTTCACCAACCAGGCCGGGGCCACCGGAAGCCGCAGCGGCCCGATCCTCAAGGCCGTCGACGACACGATGGTCGACGCGAACGCCTGGTTCACCTTCCAGAACTTCCACTACCACCATGAGGGCGAACGGCTCTCGTTCTTCGGGCTCAACCACGTCGAAGCCGACATCAGCGCCGACGACGCCTTCCACGTGGGCGTGGCCGACGACGGCTCGCTCCCTCTGGAGCGCGAACGGACCGGCGCGGCGCTGTCCGAGACACTCGTCGAGAACGGCCCCGAAACGGCCGCCGCCATCGCGTCCGATGCCGACTACGCGGTCGTCATGGTCGGCAACCACCCGCTGATGAACGCCCGCGAATGCTTCGACCGCCCCGGACTCGACCTGGCGCCGCGCCAGGCCGACCTCGTCCGCGAAGTGGCCGCCGCGAAACCCGGCCGCACCGTCGTCGTGGTCGTCTCCTCCTACCCGCTCGCCATCGGCGACATCGCCGCCGACCCGAATGTGGCCGCGATCGTCTACACCTCCCACGCCGGGCAAGAGGCCGGGACCGCGCTCGCCGAAGCGCTCTTCGGCGACTTCTCACCGGCCGGACGACTCACCTCGACCTGGCTGCCCGACGTCGACTCGCTGCCGAAGCCGGGGCCGAAGACCGAGCAGTTCCGCGTCAGTGAGGTCGACATGCTCGAGTACGACGTGATCTCGGCGGGCCTGACCTACCGGTACTCCGACGCCGAGCCGGTCTACGGCTTCGGACACGGCTTGAGCTACACCACCTTCCAGTACGACGCCCCCGACTTTCCCGCCGAAGTCAGCGCCGACGAGCCGTTCACCATGGGGTTCGATCTGACCAACACCGGCCGACGGACCTCCGACGAAGTCGTGCTGATCTTCGCCGGCCATCTGGGCACGTACTACGCCAACACCGTCGGATCGCACCGGCTCGCCGCGTTCACGCGCGTCAAGGACGTCGCTCCCGGAGAGACCCGCCGAGTCGAGGTCGAAGTGGACCCGCAGGACCTGTTCGTGTGGGATGTGGTGACCGGCAAACGGATCGTCGAGACCGGCGCCTACGACTTCTGGGTCGGTGAAGGCCCGGGCGGATTCGAGACGAGCGTTCGCATCACCGGCGAGACCATCGGAACGCTCGACCTCTTCGAACGACGCAACGTGTGGGAGACCGCGACGCTCAGCCAGGGCGTCACCTACTGGGAGGTCTCGAAGCTGAACACCCTCGCCCGGCAAGGCGGCTACCACTCGACGGGCTCACGCCGACACGGTGACCACATCGGGTTCACGAAGGTCGACCTCGAAGGCGCGACCGCGATCGAACTGCGGTGCGCCACCACCGCCGCGGACTGGGCGGACCTCTCCGACCCGGTCATCGAGGTCCGCAAGGGTGAGCCCGGCGGGCCGGTGCTCGCGGAGGTCACGGTCCCGATCACCGGCGACCTGCAGGCGTTCGAGGACGTCCGGGCCCCGCTGACCGGAGCCGAAGGCGTCGCGAACCTGTACCTGCGCTTCCGGGCCGGAGGCGTCTACGTCGAATCGATCCGCCTGCGCCGCTGACCGGGGCGCTTCACGGCCCGTCCTCCCCTGGAATGCGGGCCGTGTCGATGACCTCGTCGAGGATCTCCCGCGACCGCTCCAGGTCCGCTATCGCCCGGTCGATCCGGCCGCGCTCGGCGGTCAGCTCCTCGACCAGCCAAGGCGTGGCCGACTCGTTCGGGCCGCCGTCGCTGTCGCGCATGCACGGCAGGAGACGTTCGATCGCGTCGCTGCGCAGTCCCGCCGCGAACAGCACCTGAATGCGGATCACCCTGTCGACGGCCCACTCGCCGTACTCGCGGTGACCGCCGGGGGTGCGCTGGGCCTCGAGCAGCCCCTGCTGTTCGTAGTAACGCAGCGAACGCTCGCTCACGCCGGTGCGCCGGGCGAGTTCGCCGATTCGCATGGTGTGCCTCACAACTCATTGAATCTGACATCAATGTCAGGTTTTACGTTAGCGCCATGACGAACACGGCAACGGCATCACGCCTCCACGAACCCGTCCGCCTCGGCTCTCTGAACCTGCCCAACCGCCTGGTCATGGCTCCGATGAGCCGCAACCGCGCCACCGCCGACGGCGTACCGCGCCCGATCATGGCCGACTACTACGCTCAGCGCGCCTCGGCCGGCCTCATCGTCGCCGAAGCCAGCACCCCGAGCCGAGTCGGATTCACCTACCCCGACATCCCCGGCATCTTCAACGACGCCCAGACCGAAGGCTGGCGGCGCGTCACCGGCGCCGTCGCCGCCGCAGGCGGACGGATCTTCCTCCAACTCGAGCACGGCGGCCGCATCGGACACCCCGACAACGGCGGACTGATCCCCATGGCGCCTTCACCGATCGCCCTGCCCGGCGGCATCCACACCCCGTCCGGACACCAGCCCGCGCCGGTGCCGCGCGAGATGACCGCCGACGACATCCGCTCGACCGTCGACGACTTCGCCGCCGCCGCGCGGCGCGCGCTCCAAGCCGGCGCCGACGGCGTCGAAGTGCACGCCGCCAACGGCTACCTCCTCAACCAGTTCCTTGCCACCAGCACCAACCGCCGCACCGACGCCTACGGCGGCTCGATCGCCGGCCGCATCCGGTTCGTCGTCGAAGTCGTCGAGGCCGTGGCCGCCGCAGTCGGGCCCGAACGCACCGGCCTGCGCATCTCACCGGGCAACCCCGACAACGGCATCGCCATGGACGACGCCGACCGGCTCTACCCGGCACTGCTCGACGCGGTCGGCCACGTCGGTCTCGCGTACCTCCACATCGCCTTCGCCGACCCGGAGACGGAGCTGTTCGCCGAACTGCGGCGCCGCTGGCAGAGCGCTCTGCTCGCCAACCCGGTGCTGGGTCCGGACCTGCCCCTGCCCGCCGACGGCGGCCTCGGCAAGGCGACGCTCCTGCTGGAGGCCGGGGCCGACCTGATCGCGCTCGGCCGGCCGTTCCTGGCCAATCCCGACCTCGTCGAACGGCTGCGCCTGGGCGCACCGCTCAATCCGGTTCGCGAAGACGTGCCGATGTACGGAGGCGGCGTCGAGGGCTACACCGACTACCCGACCCTCGGCTAGCGCCGGGACGACTCTGTCGAGTATCGGACAGTTGCGTTCCTGTTTCACATCCCGCTCGTTGGTCTCTCGGAATGGACTGACATGGAAAGCGAGACATGATGCCAGGAGAGCTCCACGAGATACTCGTCAAGCTCGTCCAAGACCAGCCGGAAGTCGTGGCGGAGCTGTCCGATCTCCTGAGCAGAGAGCCGAGCCCGGTGCGCTGCACCGCCGCCGAGACCCGCTCGTGCTCAGTGGGGTCCTCGGCCCCGGTGGAGCGCCGCGCCGACCTGGTCGTGAAGACCGACTACGCCGACGGATCCGAGCGAATCACGATCGTAGAAGTGCAGAACGAGTGGAGCCGAGAGAAGTACTACCGGCTGCCCGGCTACATGACGCGGGCGTTCGAGGACTACCAGCTCCCCGTCGAGCTGCTGCTCATCGGAGGCACGGACGCGGTCGCTCGACGCTTCGGCCGAGGAATCGAGCTGGGACCGGCCAACACCATCGCGATCCGCGCCATCCGCCCCAGCGACTTCCCGGATCCCGCCGCGATCGATCCAGGAACCGAGCCGGCTCTCACGCTGATCGCGGCCGCCTTCAGGGGACGAAAGCCGCCCCCTGACGTCGAGCTGTTCATCTCGAATGTCGACCGAGCGCTCGGTAAGATCGAACCGAAAGAGCGCGCGGTCGACTACACAACGTATCTGCTCGCACTCTTCGCGAAGGAGCCCAAGAACATGCTGGAGACGCTCATGCAGACCGAGTCACGGCCTTACCACTCCGCTTTCAGCGATCGACTCCGAGGAGAAGGCCGTGAGCAAGGCCGTGAGGAAGGCCGTCAGGAAGGCCGAGAGGAAGGCAGTGTGCTGGCGTCGCGGCGCCACCTGTTGAAGCTGTTGGAGCGCCTGTCGGGCGGGGTCACCGCTGAGCAGCGGAGGCGTATCGAGGCATGCGACGACCTCGAGCAGCTGGAAGCGTGGATCGACGAGGTGCTCGAAACGCGGCGACTGGAGTTCGCCGACCGCTGATCAGTCGTGGTGCTCGGTGGCGACTATCCGTCCGCCGACCGTGTGGAAGACGCGGAAGGCACCCTTCGACAGGCTCGGGTCCTCAGGCGCCGCCGCCCCAAGGCGGTCGCAGAAGTGCTCGACCAGGTCACCGATCGTCTCGCCGTGGCCGCACACGACCGTCGGGCGGCCCTCGTCGATGAGCTCCTCGAGCCGTTTCATCGCCTGGCCGGGCTCGGTACGCCCGGCGGTGAACTCGGGCAGGCCGGTCAGCGGCACGCCTTCGCTCGCGCAGTACGGGACCAGCGTCTCCAGGCAGCGGGCGCTGGTGGCACTGAAGGCCGCGCCGACCGGGTAAGCGGCCAGCAGCGTCCGCAGTTCCGCGGCGCGCTCGCGGCCGCGGCGGTTCAGCGGACGGATCTCGTCGCGGTCGAACCAGTCGGCTTTGGACAGCGCCACCGCATGGCGCACGAATATGAACGGCACCGTCTCACGAATGTGCGTGGAGGCGAAGTCGTCCAGAACCGGGCGGTCGCGTTCATGGGTGAGACGGTCGGCGGCCTCACTGAGCGGCACCCACTCCATACCGTCTACTTCGTTCGGGTCGACCGCGTCGTCGACGGCGTCGGCAGCCCCGGTCGCGCACCAGTAGTCGACGCGCTTGAGCCGGCCCTCCTTGTCGTAGAACGACGGCGAGAGGGGACGACCGAGCACCGGACGGATGCCGGTCTCCTCGAACACCTCCCGCTGCGCCGCCGCCAGCAGGTGCTCGCCCTTCTTCAGCTTCCCCTTGGGGAACGACCAGTCGCCGTACTTGGGACGGTGGATGAGCGCCAGCTCGGGCTCGTCGGTGCCGTTCCGCCACAGGACCGTTCCGGCGGCGAAGATCTCCGGTTCGTTCAAGAGTGCTCCCGCATCAGTACCTCCTGGTGGTCGATGCCGCCGGTCTGCCGGGACCACAGGCCCAGCGGACCGAGCCGCCACGACCGCGTCCGGTCGTCCATCCCATGGTCGAGCATCGAGATGAGCTGTGCCCGGTGGGGGCCGCCGGTCACCTGCAAGAGCACTTCGACACGCCTGTCGAGGTTGCGGTGCATCAGGTCCGCCGAGCCCAACCATACTTCCGCGTCACCGGCGTTCTCGAAGACGTACACCCTCGAGTGCTCGAGGAACCGGCCCAGCACACTCCTGACCCGGATGTTCTCCGACAGCCCCGGCACGCCCGGTCGCAGCGCGCAGATCCCGCGGATGAGCAGGTCGACCTGCACGCCGGCCTGCGAGGCCCGGTACAGCTCGTCGATCATCGCCTCGTCGGTCAGCGAGTTGCACTTGAAGCGGATGCGCGCCGGGAGCCCGGCGCGGTGGTTGTCGACCTCGCGGTGGATCCGCTCGACCAGGCCCGGCCGCAGCGAGTGCGGAGCGACCAGGAGCCGCTCGTACTCCTCGGAGCGCGAGTACCCGGTGAGGTGGTTGAACACCTCGTTCACGTCCTCGCCGACGGCCCGGTCGGTGGTCAGCAGCCCGAGGTCCTCGTACAGCCGCGCCGTCTTCGGGTGGTAGTTGCCGGTGCCGATGTGGCTGTACCGCAGCAGGCTCCCGTCGTTCTCCTGGCGGACGACCAGCGCCAGCTTGCAGTGGGTCTTGAGCCCGACGATGCCGTACATGACGTGGCACCCGGCCTGCTCGAGCTTCTGGGCCCAGTCGATGTTGGCCTGCTCGTCGAATCGCGCCTTGATCTCGACGACGACCACGACCTGCTTGCCGGCGTCGGCGGCCTTGATGAGCGCGTCGACGATCGGGGACTTGCCGCTGGTGCGGTAGAGCGTCTGCTTGATGGCCAGCACCTGAGGGTCGGCCGCGGCCTCCTCGATGAGGCGCTCGACCGAGGCGGTGAACGAGTCGTAGGGGTGGTGGACCAGCATGTCCTGCTCGCGCATGACGGCGAACAGGTCCGCGTCGGGCGGCAGCACCGCCTCCGAGGGTCGGAACGGCGGATACTTCAGCTCGCTGCGGTCGAGGTCGGCGATCGCGTCGAGGCCCGACAGGTCGAGCGGCCCGGGCAGCTTGTAGACCACCTCCTCGTCGACGTCGAGCTCGGCGGTGAGCCGGTCGAGCACGCCGGGGTCGATCGTGTCCTCGACCTCGAGCCGCACCACCGGTCCGAAGCGGCGGCGCAGCAGTTCCCGCTCGAGGGTCTGCACGAGATTCTCGGTGACGTCCTCGTCGATCTCCAGGTCCTGGTTGCGCGTGACGCGGAAGGTGTGGTGGCCGAGCACCTCCATGCCGGGGAACAGCTGGCTCAGGTGCGCGGCGATGACGTCCTCGAGCGGGACGAAGCGGCCCGGGGCGACGGCCATGAAGCGCGACAGGAGCGGGGGCACCTTGACGCGGGCGAAGCGCGTGACGCCTTTGCGGGAGTCGCGGACCTGGACGGCGAGGTTGAGCGACTGGCCGGAGATGTAGGGGAACGGGTGGGCCGGGTCGACGACGAGCGGGGTCAGCACCGGGTAGATGCGGGTGCGGAACAGCTCGTGCATGAGATCGCGCTCGGGTTCGAGGAGCTCTTCCCAGCGGAGGATCTCGATGCCCTCCTTGGCCAGCAGCGGGGCCACCTCGTCGCGGAAGTACCGGGCGTGCTCGTGGCTGAGCCGGTGGGCCAGGCCCGCGGTGCGCTTGAGGACGCTCAGCGGCTGGCGGCCGGTGGCGGTGCGCACCGGCAGGCCGGTGGCCATGCGCCGGATGAGGCCGGCGACGCGGACCATGAAGAACTCGTCGAGGTTCGAGGAGAAGATCGACAGGAACCGGACGCGTTCGAGCAGCGGCAGCTCGGGGGACTGGGCGAGACGAAGGACCCTGCCGTTGAACCGCAGCCAGCTCTCTTCGCGGTCGAGGAACCGGTCGGGCGGCAAATCGGTGCCAACGAGGGGAACAGGATCATTATTCGTCATACATCACAAGGTTATCGAGCAAGGTGAACTTTCGGTGAATCGATCTTGAAATCCGTACGCGTTCACGAGATCACCATGCCCGTCGAAAGCCGATCCGCAGGTCAGGGCTACTCCCCGGTGGCGCCGTCGATCCGCTCCCGGATGAAGTCGGCGTGGCCGTTGTGCCGCGCGTACTCCTCGATCATGTGCAGATAGACCCAGCGGAGACTGGTCGGGCCGCGTCGCGACGTCTCGTGGGTGTCGTCGAGACCGTGCGCCGCCGCGGCCCGCCGGGCCGCTTCGACGGCCGACCGGTAGCGCTCGAAGGTCTCGGCCGGATCGGCCTGCGGGGCCTCGTTGAAGTCGGCGTCCATGTCGTCCTCGTGCCCGTAGTACGGCAGATCGGCCTCGTCCTGGCCGTCCACCCGCTCGCAGAACCAGGACAGCTCCACCTCGGTGAGGTGGCGGACCAGGGCCAGCAGCGACAGCACGGACGGCTCGACCGACGCGCGTTTGAGCTGCTCCTCGTCGAGGTCGGCGCACTTCATCAGCAGCGTGCCGCGGTGGTAGTCGAGGAAGGCTTCGAGCAGTTCGCGCTCGCCGCCGTTCGAGGGCGGGTCGACGCGTTCGATGTCGGATGCGGTGGGAGTCATCGTGCCAACCTAACCGCGCCGCCCGACCCGAGCCAGCGGATTATGGCCCCGCGGCGGCGGGTAACCCGCTGGCGACAACAAGGAGGAGCCATGTCCGACAACCGAGAACCGTATTCCGTCGACGAGAAGGACGCCTTCAGCTGGGTGGACGACGAGCTCGACAATGAGCGGCCCGTGGAGGAGGAGATCCTCGAGGCGGAGGACTACCGAGGCGCCAACCGCCATGGCACCACTCCGTCAGAGGAGCAGACCAACGTCCCCCTTGACGAGGCGCTCGAGGAGGAGCGACCGGACGAACCGGCCGAGCAGGTCACCGACGAATGGGAAGCGGGACCGGATCCGCAGACCGGCACCCTGGTGGACAACTTCGACGGGTACGCCGAGGAGACCGAGGCGCCGGCCGAGGATCCCGCGCAGGGAGCCCTCCACGAGACCGGCGACGACCGCGAGCGGGCCGGCGAGATCCGGGAGTCCTGGGAAGCGGGCCCGCCGGCCGATCCGGAGGCCGACCTGGCGCCGACCGAGGAGCCCGATGTGACCGAAGACCTGGAACCGGAGCCGGAGCCGGAAGACTGGCGTTTAACGCCGCGGGGGTGACCGGGGGCCACGGTGGCCCCCTTCTGGCCCCCAGGCATTCACCAACTAAGCGAAGTGGACTCATAGAAGATCAAGGCAAGCAAAGAACCCGCTGGTAAACCAGCGGGTTCTGTCTGCGGTCCCGACGGGATTTGAACCCGCGACCTCCGCCTTGACAGGGCGGCGAGCACTCCTGACTGCTCCACGGGACCTTGAGATGGATCGAAATCCTTCAAGGTCGCAAGACCTCTTCAGTTATACCAGGCGCTTCCGTGTGACCGGTGTCGCGCCTCAGCGTACCCCCAACGGGATTCGAACCCGTGTTACCGCCTTGAAAGGGCGGCGTCCTAGGCCTCTAGACGATGGGGGCTCTCAGCAAGATTGACAGGAGGCGCGCTGCGCCGCATCTCGATTTCGCTGGGTTGACCACCGCGGAACTCCGCTTGGGCTCGACAAGCATACGTGACGGCCGGGGACCCGTCCACGCCGGGGGCGCAGTGAGACTGCCGTCTCAGCTCGGCCTTGCTAGCGTTGCCTCATGGAGTTCGCCTACCTGGGTCCCCGCGGCACGTTCACCGAGGCCGCGCTCCGGCGCCTGCCCGCCGCCAAAGGCGCCGTGACCACGCCGCTGCCGTCGATCGCCGAGGTCCTCGAGGCCGTGCGCCGCGGTCAGGTCGACGCCGGCTTCGTGCCGCTGGAGAACTCCCAGGAGGGAACGGTGACCGTCACCGTCGACGAACTCGTCGGCGGCGACCCGCTCGTCATCGCCGGAGAGGTGGCGCTGCCGGTCACCTTCGTGCTCGCCTCGTCCAGGTCCCTCGGCGAGATCGCCACGGTCACCTCGCACCCGCACGCGCTCGCCCAGGTCCGCGGTTTCCTGCGCCGGGAACTGCCCCGCGCGCGCGTGCAGGAGGCGCTCTCGACCGCCGACGCCGCCGAGCGCGTCCGCACCGGCGAGGTCGACGCCTGCGTCTGCGCGCCGTTCACCGCCGAAGCCGCCGGGCTCGCGGTGCAGGCCTTCGACATCGGTGACAACGCCAAGGCCGAGACCCGGTTCGTCCACGTCGTGCGTCCCTGCCCGCCGCCCGAGCCCAGCGGGAACGACATCACCTCGCTGGCCGTCTACATCGATCACGACCGGGTCGGCGCGCTCCTGGCAGTGCTCACCGAGTTCGCGATCCGCGGCATCAATCTCACGCGCATCGAGTCGCGGCCCACCGGCGAGGGCCTCGGCCGCTACGCCTTCTTCCTCGACTGCGCCGGACACCTGGCAGAGGCCCGCATGGGAGAGGCGCTCACGGGCCTGCGCCGCATCTGCGACGACGTGCGCTACCTCGGCTCCTACCGCCGCGACCACTCCGACGCTCCGGTCCCCGCCCCGCCCGGCCAGACCGACGCCGACTTCGACAACGCCGCGGCCTGGCTCCAGCGCCTGCGCGAAGCCGGTCGGGCGTGAACCCCGCGACGCTCCGTTCCGTCTTACGCTCAATACATGTCCCCCATACTGGACGAACTGCTCCTATTCGCCTACGACGACCACACCGGCCGTAACCGCGTGCGCGCCTTGGAGATCGCCCTGGGCGGCGCGATGCTGCTGGAGCTGACCCTCGCCGGCCGCGTCACCGTGGTGGGCGGCAGGGTCCGCGTCCTCGACATGACTCCCATCGGCCAGCGGTTCCCCGACGGGGCCCTCCGCGACCTGGCCGCCGGCAGGCTCCGCAAACCGGCCGACGTCGTGCAGCGCATCGGCAAGGGCATGAAGCACGAAGTCCTCGGCGACCTCCTCGCCCGAGGCGTGCTGCGGCTGGAGACCGACCGGCGGTTCGGCCTGTTCGATGTCGACCGCTACTTCCCGAACGACCCGGCGGCCAAGGCCGACATCCGCCTCCGGCTCTCATCGGCCGTCGAGCGCGGGTCCGCCGCCGACGCTCGCACCGCTGCACTCGCCTCCCTGGTCCACGCGCTCCGGGCCGAGCACCTCGCCCTGCCGAACCGCGACCGGCGTTCGACCAGGAGGGTGCTGAGGGCCATCGCCGAAGGATGGTGGCCCGGCGACGCCACCCGCAAGGCCATCCAGGACGCGCAAGTGGCCGGCGTGCTCGCCCTCGCGACCGCCGGCACCATCAGCGCGGGTGGAAGCTGAGACCCGGCCTCGCCCGCCCTGGCCCGTGATTAGCTTGGGGCATGCCTGCAACACCCGCTTCGCGTCCGGACCAGGATCCGCCCACCCCGCCGGAGCCGCCGAGGCCCCCCGCCCCGCCGGAGCCGCCGGAGACGGTCAAGATCACCGATCCCGAGGTCCTGCGAGCCTTGGCGCACCCGGCCAGGCTGTCGGTCTGGGACTTCCTCGGCACCTGCCGACTCCAAGGCAAGGACGGCGCGACCGCCACCGAGATCGCCGGAGTGGTCGGCATGACCCCGAGCGCGATGAGCTACCACCTGCGGACCCTGGCCAAAGCCGGTTTCATCGAGGAGGCGCCGAGCCGGGGCGACGCGCGCGAACGCGTTTGGCGCATAGCGCTCCACAGCTTCAACCTCGGGGCCGACAACGAGGATCCGGAGAGCACCCGGCTCGCCGAGAGCGCGGCGACCCAGGCCATCGCGGCGCAGTTGGACCGGCACTTCGCACGCTGGCAGGAGATCAAGTACCAGGCCGCCCCGGCGGTCCGCGAGGCCTCGATGTTCACGCAGAGCCGGCTCCGCGTGACGGTCGAAGAGGCCGCGGAGATCCAGCGGAAGATCCACGAGGTGCTGGAGCCTTACCAGGAGCGGACGTTCGAGCGCGCGAAGGCCGAGGAGCCGCCGGCCGATGCCGACGGCACCATGCTCTGGAACTTCAGCGGCCGGCTCTTCCCGCACGTGTAGACGAGGATCACTTCGAAAAAATCTGAAAAACCTCTTTCGCATCTTGATGTGAAAGAGTATTTTCGAAATATGTCTTTCACAACTTCCGTAGACGGGACCCGCTGGACCGACGTCCACGCCGCCGCCGCGTGCGCCTTCCTCACCGGCACCGCCATGTTCACCGCCGACTTCACCCTCGTCCTGCACCTCCAGTCCTCAGGCTTCGGCGGCCCGGCGGTCGCCGCGCTCATCATCTGCGCCACCCTGCCGATGGTTCTGCTCGCACCCCTGACCGGCCGCATGGCCGACCGCTTCGACAGCCGCACCCTCATGGCCGGCAGCGGCCTCCTCCAAGCCGCCGCCATCGCCACGATGACCGCCGCCGACGAACTGGTCGCCCTCCTGGCACTGGTCGTGGTCAACGCCGCCGGCAACGCTCTGCTGCGGCCCACGGTCGGCGCGCTCGTCCCCCTCATCGCCACGGCCGCCGACCTGCCGCGCGCGATCGCGAGCGTCCAGACCGGGACCCTGCTCGGCATGACCGCCGGACCGGCCGCGGCCGGATTCATCGTCGCCGCCGGCGGCACCGACACGGCCCTCGTCGTCGGCGCCTGCGCCGCGGCCGCGGCCGCCCTGCTGTGCTTCGACATCCGCACCCGCCGCGGCGGCATCCGCCGCGACCTCACCGCCCGCCACGACACCGCGCAACCGCCCTGGCGGCTCCGCGGCGACCGGCTCCTGAGCACCATGGTCATCGGCGCGGCCGCGGTCATCGCCTGCCTGTGCGCGGTCAACGTCCTCGAAGTCTTCCTCGTCCGCGGCGTCTACGGCGCCTCCGAGAGCCTCTACGGCCTCGTCAACGCCACCTGGACCGCCGGCATGGCCGCCGGAGCCTGGATCGCCGCGGCCGCCATCGGCCGCTTCAAACGCGACGGCGACCTCGCCTGGATGCTCCTGGCCTGCCTGGCCGCCACCGGAGTGCTGGTGACCGTGTTCAGCCTGCCGCTGCCGGCCGCGGGCCTGCTCGTCCCGCTCTACCTCATCGGCGGCGTCCTCAACGCCTCCCAGAACTCGGTCATGCAGATCTCCCTGGCCCGCCGCGTCCCCGAACGCTTCCGGGGCCGCGCCGGAGCCCGCGTCAACGGGCTGCTCAACGCCGCCACCCTCATCGGATTCGTCCTCGGCGGCGCGCTCTCGACCGTCCTCGACACCCGGCCCTCGTTCCTGGCGATCGGCCTGGCCACCATCGCGATCGTCGCCGCCTGCGTCCCCATGGTGCGCCGAGGGGTCCGCGACGACGAACCCGAACCGGCCGCCTCAAGCGGGGTAGGCGCGGATCTCGGTCGCCTTGACCGCGGCCCAGACGCGCTGGCCCGGAGCTAGCGACAGCTGCGCCGCCGCCGACGGAGTGACATCGGCCGCGGCCTGCAGCGGCCCGGCCAACTGCACGCGCAGGTTGTCGCCGTGGCGGTGGACGCCGGTCACCGTGGCCTCCCACGTGTTGCGGGGGCTCCCTTCGGGCCGGGCCGGGAACAGCGCGACCGCGCTGGGCGGAAAGGCCGCGAACGCCTCGCCGTCGATCGGATCGGCCGCGGCCAGCTCCAGCCCGTCCTCCAGCCGCACCGTGCGCCCTTCGGCCCGGCCCCGGTACAGGTTCAGACCCACCAGCCGCGCCACGTACTCGGTACGGGGACGTGCGGTCACCGACTCCGCGTCGCCCTCCTGGACGGCCCGGCCGTCCTCGACGACGACCAAGCGGTCGGCCAGCATCAGCGCGTCGACCGGATCGTGCGTGACCACGACCGTCGCCCCGGTATGGCCGGCCAGGTGCCGATGCAGCTCGGCCCTGGTGTCGAGCCGCGTGCGCGCGTCCAGCGCGGCGAGCGGCTCGTCGAGCAGCAGCAGCCCCGGCTCGAGTGCCAGCGCCCTGGCCAAGGCCACGCGCTGCGCCTGCCCGCCCGACAGGTGCCGGGGCCGGCGGTCCGCGAAGTCGGCGAGGCCGACCCGGTCCAGCCACGCCGAGGCCAGCTCCTTCGCGCGTACGCGGCCCGCGCCCTGCCGCCTCGGTCCGAAGGCGACGTTGTCGAGGGCGCTCAGGTGCGGGAACAGCAGGTAGTCCTGGAAGACCACGCCGATGCCGCGCCGCTCGGTCGGCACCCACTTCCCGGCCGCGGGCCGGTCGAGGTCGCGGCCGCCGAGCCGCACGTGCCCGTCGGTGAGAGCCTCGAGACCGACCAGCGCCCGCAGCGCGGTGGTCTTGCCCGCGCCGTTGGGTCCCAGCAGCGCCACCGTCTCTCCGGCGGCGGCGCTCAGGCGAAGGTCGAGCCGGAAGTCGCCGCGGTCGACCACGAGATGGGCGTCGAGGAGCGCGTCCGATGGGGTGGTCACGGTGCGGCCGTCCAGCGTTCGCGCAGGCACACCAGGACGGTGACCGAGACCGCCAGGAGGATCAGACTGAGCACGATCGCGGCCTCCAGGTCGGTCTCGAGGGCGAGGTAGACCGCCAGCGGCATGGTCTGGGTGCGGCCGGGGAAGTTCCCGGCGAAGGTGATCGTGGCGCCGAATTCGCCGAGCGCGCGCGCCCAGCACAGCACCGTGCCCGCGGTGATGCCGGGCGCCACGAGCGGGAGCGTGACGCGGGTGAACGCGGTCCAGCGGCCCGCGCCGAGGGTCGCGGCGGCCTCTTCGAATCGCACGTCGGCGGCGCGGATGGCGCCTTCGACGGCGACGACGAGGAACGGCATGGCCACGAACGCCATCGCCATCACCACTCCGGCGGAGCTGAACGGCAACGTGATCCCGAAGGACTCGTCGAGCCAGGTGCCGACCAGGCCGCGCCTGCCGAAGACCAGCAGCAGCGCGACCCCGCCGACGACCGGCGGCAGCACCAGCGGCACGGTGACCAGCGCGCGGACGAGGCGGCGGCCGGGGAAGTCGACGCGGGCGAGCAGCCAGGCGAGGGGGACGCCCAGCAGCACGCACACCACGGTCGCCAGGGTCGCCGTGCGCAGCGACAGCCACAGTGCCTGCAGGACCGCCGGCTCGGCCAGTCGCTGCGGGACCGAGGCCCACGGGGTGCGGATGAGCAGGCCGGCGAGGGGCAGCACGAGGAAGGCCAGGCCGAGCAGTGCGGGGACGAGCAGCGCGAGCGGGACGCGCCGGCGGTGGCGGGGCGCGCCCTTGCGGACGGGCTCGGCTGCGGTCGCGGTCATGGCGACTGGAATCCGGCTTCGGCGAGGACCGCCCGGGCTTCCTCCGATTCGAGGTAGTCGGCGAAGGCTCTGGCGGCGGCCGGGTTCGCGGCCTCGTCGAGGACCGCGACCTGGTAGTCGTTGATCGCCGAGGCCGATTCGGGGAACTCGACGGCGTCGACCGCGCCCGAGGCGGCTTCGGCGTCGGTGCGGTAGACCAGGGCGGCGTCGACTTCGCCCATGCCGAGTTTGGCGAGGGCGGCTTTGACGTCGGTCTCGTAGGTGGCGGGGGTGAGGTCGACGCCGGCGGCCTCGAGCGCGGCCTGTGCGGCGGCCCCGCAGGGGACTTCCTGGGCGCACACTGCGACTTTGCGTCCGTTCTCGGCCAGGTCGGCGAGCGATTCGATGCCCTCGGGGTTGTGCTCGGGGACGGCGATGACCAGTTCGTTGCGGGTGAAGGTCCGCGGGTCGTCGGCGTGGCCGGCCTCGACGACGGCGTCCATGTTGGCGGGCGCGGCCGAGGCGAACACGTCGGCGGGGGCGCCCTGGTCGATCTGGGCGGCCAGTGAGGAGCTGCCGGCGAAGTTGAAGACGACGTCGATGTCGGGGTGGGTCTCCTCGAAGGCGTCGCCGATTCGGTTGAACGTCTCGGTCAGGGAGGCGGCGGCGAACACGTGGATCACTCCGGCGGTCTCGGCGGCGTCGCCGCAGGCGGTGAGTGTCAGCGCGGCGGCGGCGAGGGCGCTGACCGCGGCGCGGAGGCGGGGTTTCACGGGCGGGTCCTCTCACGCTCTGCGGGGGAGGCGCGTTCGACGACGACGGTCGTCGACTTGACCACGGCGACGGCGACGGATCCGACCTGGAGATCGAGTTCGTCGACCGCTTCGCGGCTCATCAGCGAGACGACGCGGAACGGCCCGGCCTGGAGGTCCACTTGCGCCATGACGGCGTCCTTGGTGACGGCGGTGACGATGCCGCGCAGGCGGTTCCGTGCCGAGGACTCGCCGGCGCCGGCCTCGGGTTCGGCGGCCCTCGATCGGGCGAAACCGGCCAGGTCCACCCCGGCGATCACCCGGTGCCCGTGGTCGTCGCGCGACGCCTCGAGCCTGCCGCCGTCGACCCAGCGGCGCACGGTGTCGGCGCTGACGCCGAGCAGCTCCGCGGCCTCGCCGATCCGAAACATCGTCACTCGAGCCACGATACGGCATCTGCGAGCCAGAACGCCACCTTAAGCTCGCAGAATCGAGTCCCAACCCGATTGAGGCTCGCAATTACCCCCAGCCGAGCTGGTGGAGCCGGTGGTCGTCGATGCCGAAGTGGTGGGCGATCTCGTGGACCACGGTGATCGCGACCTCGCTGATCACTTCGTCCACACTGGAGCACATGCGCAGCGTCGGCCCCCGGTAGATCGTGATCGTGTCCGGCAGCACCCCGCCGTACTCCCAGCCCCGGTCGGTCAGCGACGTCCCGTGATAGAGGCCCAGCAGGTCCTTGTCCGGCCCCTGGGGCTCCTCCTCCACCAGGATCACCACGTTGTCCAGCATCGCCATCAACTCCTGCGGCACCTCGTCGAGCGCGTCGGAGACCGCCGCCTCGAACCGGTCCGGATCCATATCTACCGCCACACGCCCACGATATGGCTTTGACGCCGGCTCAGAGCAGGCCGGTAATCTGGTGCCGTGATCGATCTGCGTGCATTGCGAGAGAACCCGGACGCCTACCGCGCCAGCCAGCGCAAGCGCGGCGCCTCCCCCGAAGCCGTCGACCGGCTGCTGGAGGCCGACTCCGAGCACCGCAGCGCCCTGCAGTCCTTCGAGACCCTCCGCGCCGAGCAGAAGGGCCTGGGCAAGCAGATCGCCGGCGCCCAAGGCGAGGAGAAGCAGGCGCTGCTGAAGCGCACCAAGACCCTCGCCGAAGAGGTCAAGGCCGCCGAGGCCCGCGTGACCTCGACCGCCGCGGCCTTCGACGCCGCCGCCAAGACCATTCCGAACCTCGTCGCCGACGCCGCCCCCGCCGGCGGAGAGGACGACTACGTCGTGCTGCGCGAGGTCGGCGAGACCAATGTGCCCGAGGACGTCCGCGACCACCTCGACATCGGCACGGCCCTGGGCCTGCTCGACACCGAGCGCGGCGCCAAGACCTCCGGGGCGCGGTTCTACTACCTCACCGGCGACGGCGCGCTGCTGCAGCTTGCGATGCTCAACCTCGCCGTCCAGCAGGCCGTCGAGACCGGCTTCACGCCGATGGTCCCGCCGGTGCTGGTGCGCCCCGAGGCCATGGAGGGCACCGGGTTCCTCGGCGAGCACGCCGAGGAGGTCTACTACCTCGAGCGCGACGAGATGTACCTGGTCGGCACCTCGGAGGTGCCGCTGGCCTCGTACCACTCGGGCGAGAACCTGGGGGACCTGTCGAGCCCGAAGCGGTACGCGGCCTGGTCGTCGTGCTTCCGGCGCGAGGCCGGCTCGTACGGCAAGGACACCCGCGGCATCATCCGCGTCCACCAGTTCGACAAGGTCGAGATGTTCTCCTTCTGCCGGCCCGAGGACGCCGAGGCCGAGCACGAGCGGCTGCTGGCCTACGAGGAGCGGATGCTGCAGAAGATGGAGCTGCCCTACCGGGTCATCGACACCGCCGCAGGCGACCTGGGGACCAGCGCGGCCCGCAAGTTCGACTGCGAGGCGTGGGTGCCCAGCCAGGGCCGCTACCGCGAGCTGACCTCGACGTCGAACTGCACGACGTTCCAGGCCCGGCGGCTGAACGTCAAGTACCGCGACGAGCAGGGCAAGAACGCCGTGGCCGCGACGCTGAACGGAACGCTGGCGACCACGCGCTGGCTGGTGGCGATCCTGGAGAACCACCAGCGCCCCGACGGCTCGGTGGCGGTGCCGGAGGCGCTGCGGCCGTTCCTCGGCAAGGACGTCATCGAACCGAAGTGACCCTCGATCCTAGATCCTATTTTCCTATAGTATCTACGATCGAATTGCGTTACTCGCCGATCTCGTCCTCGCACCATGCCTTGAGCACGACGGCGTGGTTGATCTGCGGGTCCTTCGCGGCGTACAGCAGCGTCACCGGCTCCGAGCGGGCGGCCTCGACGATCGCCTCGGCGTGCTCGGGCCGCGAGTCGAGCTCGGCCCGGTACCGGTCGGTGAACTCCTCGAACCGGTCGGCGCTGTGCCCGAACCAGATCCGCAGATTCGGCGAGGGAGAGGCATCCGGCAGCCACGTCACGCCGTCGAGCTCCTCCTTGCTGACGCCCCGCGGCCACAGCCGGTCCACCAGGAAGACCGCGCCGCCGCGGCCCGGGCTCTCGCGGTAGTCGTACACGCGCTCAATCGTGATGTCGGCCATACCCGAACCGTATGTCGCCGCAGGCGGCGATGGGCGGTTTCTGTCCGAATCCCCTGTCCTCGTGAGTTCAGCCGCTCGGCCCCCTGCCGTTCACCTAGGTGGGGCTACGGTTGGAGGGTGCAAGACTACGCCCCGTCAACACTCAGAGAAGCCCCGCCGAAATTCGTCGCCGTGGACCTGGACGGCACCGTCGTGGACTACCACCACATGACCGTCACCAAGCCCACCCGGCAGGTCATCGACGCACTCCAGGCCGTCCGCGACGCCGGCGTCCCCGTCGCCGTGGTCACCGGCCGGGCCATCTGGGGCGCCGAACGCACCGCCGGCGACCTCGAGCTCGCCGACGGATTCGCCTCGGCCTCCCACGGCGCCTCCGAATACGACCTCGAGACCGGCCAGATCTCCCACCAGGTCACCTTCGACCCGCGCCCCGCCGTCGAAGCCTTCCTGGCCGCCGACGACTCGGTCGAATTCGCCGTCGAATGGGACCTCGAAGGCTGGTACCACACCAAAGGCTTCAAACGCGACTTCCACGCCCTATGGGCCCGCGAGATCGACCTCGACGACCTGATGAGCCGGCCCACGCCCCGCATGGTCGCGCGCGTCGCCTCCGACAACCCGTACGGCTCCGGCACCCGATGCCCCAACGCCCTCCGCCTGGCCGAGAACGCCGCCATCGACCCGACCGACTACCACGTCGAGGTCGGCTTCAACGGCTGGATCGACGTCGGCCCGCCCGGCGTCAGCAAGGCCAGCGGAGTAGCGCGCATCGCCGAGTACTACGGCGTATCATCGGCCGACACCGTCGTGTTCGGTGACGCGCACAACGATCTGACGATGTTCGCGTGGGCCGGATACGCGGTGGCCATGGGGCAGGCCGCCCCCGAAGTCCGCGCCCTCGCCGACGAGGTGGCCCCGCCGGTCTGGGAAGACGGCGTGGCCAAGGTCCTGCGGCGGTGGTTCTGACTCCGGGCGGAAAAGCGGCAAGCGGCGGCGGAGAACGACTCGACAAGCTAGGAGACTCCATGATCGAACTGTCGAAGGCACCCCGACTCGTCGTCACCGACCTGGACGGCACCCTCGTCCGGTCCGACGAAACCGTGTCCCCCCGCAGCATGGCCGCGCTCAAGCGACTGGCCGCCTCCGGCGTCATCGTCGTCGGCGCCACCGGCCGCGGCCCGCGCCTGCTCGACCTGTGCCGCAACGACGTCCCCTCGGCCGACTTCCTCGTGCTCGGCCAGGGCGCGTTCGTCTACGAATGCCGCTACGACGACACCGTCGTCCAACTGGCCGACCGCTCGGTCGACGGCGAGGTCATCTACGAAGCGCTCCAACTGATCGAGAACCGCGTCGGCCCCCTCCGCGCCCTCGCCGAGCCGGCCGAGCCCGAGCGCAACATCACCGGCGACGAGATGCCCGACTGGCCCTGGCCCGCCGTCACCCTCCAGACCGCCCCGCGCCACGAGGCCTTCCGCGGACCGATGGTCAAGGGCTACTTCGTCTCCGACACCCTCTCCGGCCACGAACTGCTGCTCGAGGCGCAAGAGGTCGTCGACACCGACAAGGTCGCCGTCACCGAATCGGGCGTCGGCATCCTCGAAGTCTGCCCCGTCGGCGTCAACAAGGCCGCCGGGATCCAGGTCGTCCTCGACCAGTTCGACATCGACTGGGACGACGTGGTCGCCTTCGGCGACGCCACCAACGACCTGCCGATGCTCCGCAGCGCGGGCCACGCCGTCGCCATGCCCCACGCCCACCCGTGGGTCAAGGAAGCCGCCGACGAGATCGCCCCCGCCGGCAACGACGACGACGGCGTCGCCCAATACATCGAAGCGATCCTCGACCTGACCTAACGGACGTCCCAGACCGGCTCGGTCGTCTCGACGACCTCGCCGTCGTTCTGGAACACCAGGAAACGGTCGAAACCGCGGGCGAACCAGCGGTCGTGCGTCACCGCCAGCACCGTGCCGTCGAACGAACGCAGCCCTGCCTCAAGCGCCTCCGCGCCGGCCAGGTCGAGGTTGTCGGTCGGCTCGTCCAGCAGCAGGCACGTCGCCCCCGACAACTCCAGCAGCAGCACCATGAACCGCGCCTGCTGCCCGCCCGAAAGGGTCTTGAAGACCTGCTCGGACTGCGCGGTCAACTCGTAGCGGTTCAGTGCGCTCATCGCCCGCTGCCGGTCCAGCGACGGCCGGTCCACGTCGCCGTCCCACAGAATCTCCCGCAGCGTGCGCCCCTCGAACTCCGGATGCTCATGCGTCTGCGAGAAGTGCCCCGGGTAGACCCGTGCGCCGAGCCGGGCGACGCCATGGTGCGCCACCGGATCCAGCGCCCGCTCGGCGGCGATGCCGGCGTCCGGCTCCGACCCGCCGCGCGCCAGCAGCCGCAGGAAGTGGCTCTTGCCGGTCCCGTTGGCTCCCAGCACGGCCACGCGGTCGCCGTACCAGACCTCGAAGTCGAACGGGAAAGTCAGGTCCTCCAACTCCAACTGCTCGCAGATGACCGCGCGCTTGCCGGTCCGCCCGCCCTCCAGCTTGACCCTGATCCTCTGGTCGCGCGGCGGCAGCGGCGGCGGTCCGGCCTCCTCGAACTTCCGCAGCCGCGTCTGGGCGGCGCGGTACCGGGAGGCCATATCCGAGTTGAACGCGGCCTTGTTCTTGTACATGAGCATGAGCTCACGCAGCTTGTGGTGCTCCTCGTCCCAGCGCCGACGCAGCTCCTCCAAGCGGTCATGGCGGGCGGCCCGCGCCTCGTGCCAGGTCGCGAAGCCGCCGCCGTGCGTCCAGGTCGTCCCCGCCTCCAACGTCACGATCGACTCGGCGCAGTTGGCGAGCACTTCGCGGTCGTGCGAGACGAACAGGATCGACTTGTCCGACTCCCGAATTGCCCGCTCCAGCTCGCGCTTGGCCGGCACATCGAGGAAGTTGTCGGGCTCGTCGAGCACCAGCGTCTCATCCGGTCCGCGCAGCAGCAGCTCCAACGCGAACCGCTTCCGCTCACCGCCCGAAAGGGTCCGCAGCGGCCGCGATCTGGTCTCCTCCCATGTCGAGTCGAGGATCGCCACCGAGACCGTGTCGCACAGGACGTCGAACTCGTATCCGCCGGCCTCGCCCCAGTCGGCGAGCGCCTGCGCATAGTCCAGCTGCGCGGCCGTCGAGCCGCCGTGGGCCATGCGCCGCTCGGCCGCCGTCACGCGTTCGGCGATGTCCCGCAGCCGTGGCGGCGCCAGTGCGACCGCCAGCGTCTGCAGCGGCAGGGCGCCCTCGCGCATGCCGACCAGCTGGCGCATGACGCCGAGACCGCCGCCGTGCGCGACGGTCCCCTCGTCGGGCGTCAGCTCACCGGTCACGGTCTTGAGCAGCGTCGTCTTCCCGGTGCCGTTGGCGCCGATGAGCGCCACCTTCCGGCCTTCGCCCACGCGGAACGAGACGTCGGAGAACAGCGTTCTCCCGTCGCTCAGGTGGTAGGTCACACCGGACAGTTCGACAAAGCCCATCAGGTGATTGTCGGCCCGCCCGGCGTGACGGTCAAAGCGTTTAGTCCGCCTCAAGCCTCAGGGGAGGGCGAGGAACTTCTCCACATGCGCGACGGCGGTGCGCTCGAACTCGGCGTAGTGGGCCGTCCGGGCCTCGCCCCGCAGTTCCTCGCCGAGGGTGAGGTTGCCGGACTCGTCGACGATCTGCGGCTGCGCCTCGGCGTCGAACAGGATCTCCACGGCGGCCTCGGCGATGCCGCAGTAGTAGGAGATGCCGTCGCGCAGCTGGCCCTCGAGCGCCTCCTTCATGACCGGGGCGATCGAGTCGCCGGCGGCCGCGCCGGCGAGGCCGAGCCAGAGCATCCTCCTCCCGGCCAGGCGCGGCTTGCTGCGCCCGTACGCGAAACCGTAGCCCCAGACCCGGTCGATCCAGCCTTTGAGGATGGCCGGGAGGCTGAACCAGTAGACCGGGAAGACCGGGACGATCACCTCGGCGTTCAGCAGGCGCGCCTGGTGGGCCCGGACCTCTTCGGAGTAGATCTTGTCGCGGTCGCCCCAGTCGGGCTGGTCGGCCACGGTCATGCGCGGATCGAAGCCCTCGGCGTGCAGGTCCATGCGGTCGATCCGGTAGCCGCCGGCCTCCAGCCGATCGGCGACCTTCCGGCCGATGTGGGCGGTGAGGGAGTCAGGGCGGTGGTGGGCGACGACGACGAGTGCGGTCGGTCGGGTGTTCATGTTGTCCTCCTTGCCGATTGGGTCGGTGAGGCAAGTACACCGCCGAATCGGTGGACGGAGTATGGTTCAAACCCTCCGATGCATGCGAGATCGTCTACGCTGGCGGCATGGACCCATTGAGCCAGCTCCTCAGCGGCATCCGCGCCGACGGCGCGGTCGTCAGCGAGGCCGTCCTCGAGTCGCCCTGGACGATCAGCTTCCAAGACCGCGCCCCGCTGACGATGCTCACGATGGTGCGCGGCAGCGGCGTGCTCCTGCTCCATGACGGCGGTGAGATGAAGATCGTCGGCGGCCAGACGGCCGTCGTCCGCGGCCCCGAACCGTTCCTGCTCGCCGACGAACCCGGATCGGCATCCGGGCCGCACCACCAATACCGCCTCTCCTGCTTCGAGCCCGCACCCGAATGCGGCACCTACGACGACTTCGGCGGCAAGAAATGGGGCAACTGCCCCGACGGCTCGACCGCCGTGCTCGTCGCCTCCTATCGCGCCACCGGGCGGCACGACCGGCTGCTGCGGTCGCTGCCGCCCGCACTGGTCGTCGAGGACGGCACCGAGGTGTGCGCCTGGCTCGACGCGGCCGCCGCCGAGATCGCCGACCGCAAACCCGGCACGCAGGCGCTCATCGACCGGCTCTTCGACTGGGGATTGGTCTGCACGCTGCGCACCTGGTTCGACCAGGAGGGCTGCGCCTCCCCGAACTGGTACCGGGGCTTCAGCGACCCGGTGGTCGGGCCCGCGCTCGAGGCGATGCACACCAGTCCCGAGCGGCCGTGGACGGTGGCGACCCTGGCGGCCGAGTCCGGCGTGTCGCGGGCGCTGCTGGCCAAGCGCTTCACCGAGATCATGGGCGAACCGCCCCTGAGCTACCTCGCCGACTGGCGCATGGAGGTGGCCGAGGGAATGCTGGCCGACCATGACCGCACCATCGCAGAGGTGGCCCGCGCGGTCGGCTACGCCGACGCCTTCGGCTTCAGCGCCGCGTTCAAACGCCGCAGGGGCATGAGTCCCAGCGCCTTCCGCGCGGCGAAAGCTTGACGAGCGCCAAACAAGAATGGAGGAGGATAATGAAGACCATGTCGTACGGGTACGTTTCCGAAGTCCGCGCCGAAGGCCGCGCGGAGTCGATCTTGGTGATTCTAGAAGATCGCGGAATCGCGGTCAGCGAAGCCGAACGGTCGAGGATTGCGACTTGCACGGACGTCGAGACGCTGAACCGGTGGCTGATACGCGCCTCCTCGGTGAACAGCGTGTCCGATCTGTTCGACGAAACCTGACCGGCTTCACGGCTCGCGCAGGGCCGTCATCCACCAGTGGGCGCCCAGGCCGCCCGGGTCGGTCAGGCGCGCCGAAGCCGAAGCCCGGGCCAGGTCCACCGCGTAGCCGGTCGGGTCGCGGTACGCCGACGCCAGCTGCGGGCGCTCGACCGGCAGCCCCAGCTCCAGGAGCGCCTCCCGCTGCGTCTGCAGCCGCTCGCACTCCAGCGCGTCCACCGCCACATGGGCGGTGATGTCGCACGTCCCGTCCGGGACCGGCCGCACGCCCCGCCCGTCGCGGAACCCGGCCATCGTGCCGGTCTCCGGACGCGATCCCCTGGTATGGCCGTAGTCGATCGCGAGCACCGTCCCGGCCTCCACGCGCCCGGTCAGCTCCCGCCACTTCGTCTCGCGCGGTCGTCCGATCTCGGCCCGCTCGCCGACCTGCCGCAGCGGCCACCACTCGGCCAGCCACTTCGCGTCGGCCTCCTCGACCGGCGCCCCGGGCCTGGTGCGTCCGGCCGGGTCCACCTCCTCGTAGCGCAGCTCGCCGGCCTGGTCGATCACGGCGACGTCGCAGGGGACGTTGTCGAGCAGCTCGCAGGCGACGAGCAGGCCGCACACCCGCTCGGGAAGGTCAGGACGCCACGCGACGCGGTCGGACAAGTCCTTCGGTTTCGGCCGCAGCTCGACGGCCGTGAGCCGCGCGCGCTCATCGAGCAGGTTCGCCAGATGGCCGAGCAGCTCGCCGTTGCCGGCTCCCACATCCACCACGTCGAACGTCTCCGGCCGGCCCAGACGCGCGTCCACGGCGTCGGCCAAGTGGGCGATCGCCTCGGCGAACACCGGCGTCTGCGCGCTGGTCGAGAAATGATGGCGCGGAATCTCACGCCGGTAGAAGCCTCCAGGGCCGTACAAGGCCCGCTCCATCGCGGCGCTCCAGCGCTGGTACCCCGTCATCCCTCCGACCCTAGACCCCGAGTGAAAATCGCCACTCCGAGGCTCCCGGACTGGCGTCCCCGATCTGGCGGCGCACAATTAACCCGTAAGCAAAATGACCGGTACCTCGAACAGGACTGGATCAGCCTCATGGATCAGCCCAGCGCCGGGCCGACACGGCACGGCGGCAGCCCGGACACCGCCGCGAGCCGCCTCGCGGTCGGCATCGTGTCCGCCGGCAGGGTCGGCTCCACTATCGGAGCCGCGCTCGCCCGCGCAGGCCACCGCATCGTGTCCGCCACCGCGGTCTCCGACGCCTCCCTCGCCCGCGCCGCCCGCAGCTTCCCCGACGCCGAGATCCTCCCGCCCGAGGCCGTCGCCGCCTCCGCCGAACTGCTCATCATCGCCGTCCCCGACGACGCCATCGCGCCCCTCGCCGCCGCCCTGCCGTTCCGGCCCGGCCAGATCGTCGTCCACACCTCCGGAGCCAACGGCGCCCGGACCCTCGACCCCGCCGCCGCAGCCGGCGCCCTCACCATCGCCCTCGCCCCCGCCATGACCTTCACCGGCCGCGCCGAAGACCTCGACCGGCTCGACGGCGTCTCATGGGCCATCACCGGCGAAGCCGACGCCCGCCTCATCGGCGAGGCCCTCGTCGTCGAGATGGGCGGCGAACCCGAGCACGTCGACGAAACCGACCGCGCCCGCTACCACGCCTCACTCGTCTACGCCGCCAACCACCTCATCACCCTCGTCAACGACGCGGTCGACCAGCTCCGCGCCATCGGCGTCGAAGCCCCCGAACGGCTCCTCTCCCCATTGGTCTCCGCCTCACTCGACAACGCCCTCCGCCACGGCGACGCCGGCCTCACCGGCCCGGTCTCCCGCGGCGACGCCGGAACCGTCGCCGGCCACCTGGCCGCCCTCGACGACACCGGCATCGCCGACGTCTACCGCGCCGTGGCCCGCCGCACCGCCGAACGCGCCCTCAACGCCGGACGACTGCGGCCCGCCGACGCCGAAGGACTGCTCGACGTCCTCGCCCACCCCCAGGAGGAGGCCCCCGAATGACAACGCTCGTCCATACCAGAGGCGACCTGGCCCGGGTCCGCGCCGGACTGCCCGGCCGCGTCGCCCTCGTCCCCACCATGGGGGCGCTCCACGACGGCCACCGCGCCAACATCAGGCGCGCCAGAGAGATCGCCGACTCGGTCATCGTCACGATCTTCGTCAACCCGCTCCAATTCGGACCGGGAGAGGACCTCGACCGCTACCCGCGCACCCTCGAGGCCGACACCGCCGTCTGCGAACAGGAAGGCGTCGACGCGATCTTCGCGCCGGTCGAGGCCGAGCTGTACCCCGACGGCCGCACCGGACTCACCACCGTCCACGCCGGACCGGCCGGCGAGATCCTCGAAGGCGCCTCCAGGCCCGGTTTCTTCACCGGCGTCCTCACCGTCGTCTCCAAGCTCTTCCACCTCACCCGCCCCGACGCCGCCTGCTTCGGCGAGAAGGACTACCAGCAGCTGACGCTCATCCGCCGCATGGTCCGCGACCTCGACTTCGGCATCGAGATCGTCCCGGTCGAGACCGCCCGCGAACCCGACGGACTGGCCCTGTCCAGCCGCAACGTCTACCTCTCCGAGACCGAGCGCGCCGCCGCGCTCGCCATCCCGCACGCCATCCGCGCCGCCCAGGACTCCCCGAACCCGCTCGAAGCCGCCGAGAAGGTCCTCGCCGACGAACCCGGCCTGGTCCTCGACTACGTGGCCGTGCGCGGCACCGACCTAGGCGAGGCCCCCGAACGGGGCCCCGCCCGCCTCCTCATCGCCGCCAAGGCCGGCGCCACCCGCCTGATCGACAACGCCCAGGTCTTCATTGGGCACAGCCAGATCGGAGACCCCGATGCTTAGGAACATGTTCAAGTCCAAGATCCACCGCGCCACGGTCACCCAGGCCGACCTGCACTACGTCGGATCGGTCACCGTCGACGCGGACCTGCTGGAAGCCGCCGACATCCTCGACGGCGAGCAGGTCGCCATCGTCGACATCACCAACGGCGCGCGCCTGGAGACCTACACCATCGCCGGCGAGCGCGGCAGCGGCGTCATCGGCATCAACGGCGCCGCCGCGCACCTGATCGACCCCGGTGACCTGGTGATCCTCATCTCCTACGCGCAGATGGAGGACG
Organism: Glycomyces halotolerans; assembly: GCF_054779575.1. Taxonomy (NCBI): domain Bacteria; kingdom Bacillati; phylum Actinomycetota; class Actinomycetes; order Glycomycetales; family Glycomycetaceae; genus Glycomyces; species Glycomyces halotolerans. Next base: position 81,970 of record NZ_BAAGXZ010000002.1, on the reverse strand, counting down.
CCGAGGCGCGTACGTTCGTACCGCGCGTGGTCCACGTCGACGAGCGCAACGAGATCATCGAGGTCAACGGCGACAAGGCCCGCCCGGCGCCGGGAACGGCCGGGAACGCGCTGGCATCGCCACTAGCCGAGCGGTAAGTTACTTGAGCATGACCGAAGAAAAGCAGAACGAGGCCCCGAAAGAGGACGGCAAGGACGACCGTCCCGAGCCCTCCGACGACCTCAAGACCACCCACCACACCCTTGGTGACCTCGCCTATACCGCCACCACCGGGCGGATCGTGCTGCGCGAGGAAGTGACCGAGGACGAGAAGTACAACGGCCGCAAACCCAAGGCCGAAGTCTCCGTCACCTACTACACGCTCGACGACGCCGACGTGACCTCTCGGCCGGTCACCTTCGCCTTCAACGGCGGCCCCGGCTCCTCGTCGATCTGGCTGCACCTGGGCCTGCTCGGTCCCCGCCGCGTCGACTCCGGCGACGCCGGGAACCTCACCCCGCCCCCGTACGGGCTGCTCGACAACGAGGAGACCCTGCTGCGGCACAGCGACCTGGTCTTCATCGACCCGGTCTCCACCGGCTACTCCCGTGCCGCCGAAGGCGAGAAGGCCAAGGACTACCACGGCTTCACCGGCGACATCGAGTCCGTCGGTGAGATCATCCGCCTGTGGACCACCCGGAACAACCGCTGGCTGTCGCCGAAGTTCCTCATCGGCGAGTCCTACGGCGGCACCCGCGGCGCCGGTCTGGCCGAGCACCTGCAGTCCCGCTACGGCCTGTACTTGAACGGCGTCATGTTCCTCGCTCCGGCGTTCAACCTCGAGACGCTGTACATGGCCAACCGCTCGGACCTGCCGAACCCGCTGTTCCTGCCGACCTACGCCGCGACCTCGCACTACCACGGCCTGCAGGAGGGACGGGAGCTCGACGACCTGGTCGCCGAGGCGCGGGCCTACGCCGACGAGTACCGCGCCGTGCTCGCCAAGGGCCGGAACCTCGCTCCCGACGAGCGGGCGGCGGCGGTCGCCAAGATCGCCTCCCTGGCCGGCGTCAGCGAAGAGTACGTCGACAACGCCGACCTGCGCCTGGAGCACACCCGGTACTACGCCGAGCTCCAGCGCCACAAGAAGCTGGTGACCGGTCGCTTGGACACCCGCTTCACCGGCCCGGCCGACCACTACATCCACGAGCAGATGCCGTCCGACCCGTTCCTGTCGGCCGTCGACGGGTCGTACACGGCGGCGCTCCAGTACTACCTGCGCGCCGAGCTGGAGTATGAGAACGACACGGTGTACGAGCGGCTCTCGCGGAACGTGCATCCCTGGTCGTACAAGGAGTTCGAGGGCGAAGCGGTCGACGTCGTCGACCGGCTCGCCGCAGCGATGCGGGGCAATCCGTCGCTGAAGGTCCACGTCGCGATGGGCCGCTACGACGGCGGTGTCCCGGTCGAGGCGATCGAGTACACCCTCGACCACCTCGCCATCCCGAATGAGGCGCGTGAGCGGATCGAGACCAGGACCTACCCGGCCGGGCACATGATGTACGTGCACGAGCCTTCGCGCGTCCAGCAGTCGGCCGACCTGGCCGACTTCATCAGGAGAGCATCGAACCGGTGACACCGACTACCACGCCGCTGCCCCGGCTGCCGCGCCTGCCGCGGCGGCTGCGGGCCGAGGCCCCGTCCTGGACCGAGACCACCGACGTGTGCGTCATCGGCTCGGGCGTCGCGGGCCTCACCTGCGCGTTGAACCTCCGCCAGGCCGGCTTCCACGTCACCGTGGTCACCAAGGTCCACATCGACGACGGCTCCACGCGGTGGGCGCAGGGCGGCGTGGCCGCGGTGCTCGACCCGCTCGACACTCCCGAGGCCCACGCCCGCGACACGCAGATCGCGGGCGTGGGCCTGTGCGACCCGGCCGCGGTCGAGGTGACCGTGACCGAGGGCCCGGACCGCATCGCCGACCTGATCCATCTGGGCGCCGAGTTCGACCGGCACGCGGACGGATCGCTGCAGCTGACCCGCGAGGGCGGGCACCGGGCGCGGCGGATCGTGCACGCCGGGGGCGACGCCACCGGCGCCGAGATCCAACGGGCCCTCCACCAGGCCGTGCTGCGCGACCCGTGGATCCGCATCATCGAGAACGCGATGGTGCTCGACCTGCTCACCGACGCGGCCGGGCACGCGGCGGGCGTGAGCCTCCACGTCCTCGGTGAAGGCGTCGAGCACGGCGTCGGCGGTGTCGAGGCCCGCGCGGTCGTGCTCGCCACCGGCGGCATGGGCCAGATCTACCAGTCGACGACGAACCCGTCGGTGTCGATCGGCGACGGCGTCGCCGTCGCGCTCAGGGCCGGCGCCGACGTGACCGATCTCGAGTTCGTCCAGTTCCACCCGACCGCCTTGTACTTGGACGGCAACGAAGGCGACCGGCAGCCGCTGATCTCCGAGGCCCTCCGCGGCGAAGGGGCGCACCTGCGGGACCACTCGGGGGAGCGGTTCATGGTCGGCCGCCACGAGATGGCCGAGCTGGCCCCGCGCGACGTGGTCGCCAAGGCCGCGACCGCGAGGATGCGCTCCGAGGGCCGGCCGCACGTGTGGCTGGACGCGCGGCACCTGGGCCGCACCATGCTCGAAGAGCGGTTCCCGACCATCACCGGCTCGTGTCGGGCCCTCGGCATCGACCCGGTCGTCGACCTGATCCCCGTGGCCCCGGCCGCGCACTACGCCTCCGGCGGCGTGCGCACCGACCTGCGCGGCCGCACCACGGTGCCGGGCCTGTACGCCGCCGGGGAGGCCGCGTGCACCGGCCTGCACGGCGCCAACCGCTTGGCGTCGAACTCCCTGCTGGAGGCCTTGGTCTTCACCCACCGGATCGCCGCCGACTTGGCCGAGCACAAACCCAGCCCCGGGGTGCCCGAGCCGCCGGACGCCGAGGGGTGGGTCAGCTCGACGACTTCCCGCGCCCCGCTCCAGGAGGCGATGACCGCCGGAGCGGGGGTGCTCCGCTCCGAGGCGAGCCTGGACGCCACCGCCGAAGCTCTGACGGCTTTGGGGGACAATGTGTCAGGACGGCCGCGTCCGGCTACTTGGGAGGCGACGAACCTCCTCACGGTCGCCACGGCGCTCACCGCCGCCGCTCACCGGCGGCGCGAGACCCGCGGCAGCCACTGGCGCGAGGACCACCCGGAGGCCTCCGACGACTGGCTCGGCCATCTCCACCTGTCCATCAGTCCCGACGGGGACCTCAACACGACTTGGGAGAGCGCATGAGCGAGGACTGGAACGCCGCGGCGAGGCTCGTAGCGGGCGGGCTCGACCCGCAGGACGTCTACGTCGCCGTCGAGGAGTACCTCGACGAGGACCTGTCGGCGAGCCGCCGCGACGTCACCTCCGAGTCGATCTTCGGGCCCGAGCACTCCTCGACCGTGGTCCTGACCTCCCGCGCCGACGGGGTCCTGGCGGGCCTGCCGGTGGCCCACACCGTCTTCGAGGCCATGCCCGGCGACATCGAGTTCACCTACCTCGCCGGCGAAGGGGCGCGCATCCGCGACGGCCAGCGGCTCGCCCGCATCACCGGACACACCCGGGACCTGCTCGCGGCCGAGCGCACGGCCCTGAACCTCCTGTGCCGCCTGAGCGGCATCGCCACGCACACCAGGAGCTTCGCCGACCTCCTCGCCGACTGGCCGACCATCGTGCTCGACACCCGCAAGACCACGCCGGGTCTGCGCGCCATGGAGAAGTACGCGGTGCGCGTCGGCGGCGGCGAGAACAAGCGCTTCGGCCTGTTCGACGTGGCGATGATCAAGGACAACCACAAGGAGGCCGCCGGCTCGGTCAGCGCCGCCTTCCACGCGGTGCGCTCGGCCGAGCCCGAGGTCGACATCCAGGTCGAGGTCGAGACCGTCGACGAAGCGCTGGAAGCGGTCGCCGCCGGAGCGACGTTCCTGCTGTGCGACAACATGAGCCCCAAGGAGCTCGCCGAAGTGGTCGAAGCGGTCGGCGATCGGGCCGACCTCGAGGCGACCGGGAACATCACGCTCGACACCGTGGTGGAGTACGCCGCCACCGGCGTCGAGTACGTCTCGGTCGGCGCCCTCACCCACTCATCGCCCATTCTCGACATCGGGCTCGACTTCGAGGAGTAGACAGTGCTGCTGTGCGTCGACATCGGCAACACCAACACGGTGCTCGCCGTCTTCGAAGGAGAGCACCTCAAGCACTCCTGGCGCATCCGCACCGACCCCAGCGCCACGGCCGACGAACTGGGCCTGACGTTCCGGGCGCTCCTCGACGGCGACGGCGTGAACATCACCGGGATCGCGCTGTCCTCGACGGTGCCGCAGCAGGGCGCCGAGGTCGGGAAGATGGTGCAGTGCTACTACCCGCACGCGCACCTGGTATCGATCGCTCCGGGAGTGAAGACCGGGGTGCGGCTGAGCATCGACAACCCGAAGGAGGCCGGCCCGGACCGCATCGCGAACACGCACGCGGCGTTCCACCTCTACGGCGGGCCGTGCATCACCGTCGACTTCGGGACCTCGACGAACATCGACGTGATCTCCGAGCACGGCGACTTCCTGGGCGGGGCGTTCGCGCCCGGCATCGAGATCTCGATCGACGCGCTCGCCTCCAGGGCCGCGAACCTGTTGAAGATCCCGTTGGTCAAGCCAAGAAGCGTGATCGGGAAGAACACCGTCGAGTGCCTGCAGTCGGGGATGCTCTACGGCACGGCCGCGCAGGTCGACGGCCTGGTGCGCCGCATCAGCGACGAACTGGAGACCGCGCCGACGGCGGTGGTGGCCACCGGTGGTCTGGCGCCGATCGTGATCGAGCAGTGCGAAACGGTCACGCACTACGAGCCGAACCTGACGCTCCACGGCCTGCGAATGATCTTCGACCGCAACCACTGATCCTATAGGAAATATCCTATATCCTATAGGGAGCCTAAGGTCTAGTTTATATCCTATAGGATATATGGTTTCGTCAGGCGGCCGGTCCGGCGACCGGCCCTTCGGCGATGTGGACGCTGCGGGTCCCGCCCCGCATGCGGAGTCGGCGGGCCAGCGCGACGGCGTGCTTGGCGTCCCGCACCAAGAACAGCACCGTCGGTCCGGAGCCCGAGACGTGCGCGGCGAGCGCGCCCTCTTCGAGGCCGCCGTGCATGAGTGAGGCCAGCTGCGGCCGCAGACTCACGGCGGCCGCCTCCATGTCGTTGACCAGCAGTCGCGCCAGTTCGTCGGCGTCGGCCCCGGCTTCGAACGCCTTGACGATCGGGTCGACGTCCGAGGAATAGCGTCCGATCCCGTCGGCGCGGAGTCGGTCGACCTCCTTGTAGCACTCCGGCGTGGAGATCTGGGTGTCGTTCGTGGCGACCACCCAGTGCCAGGTGCCCTTGGCCTCGACCCGCGTCAGCTCGTCACCGCGTCCGGTGCCGACCGCGATCCCGCCTTTGAGGCAGAACGGCACGTCGGATCCGAGTCCGGCGGCGAGGCGGTAGAGCTCGTCGTCTCCGATCTCGATGTCCCAGAGCCGGATGCAGGCCACGAGGGCGGCTGCCGCGTCGGCGGAGCCGCCGGCCAGGCCGCCGGCGACCGGGATGCGTTTGTTGAGGTGGATGCGGACGTCCGGTTCGACGGCGCCGTAGATCGCGATGAGCTTGGCGGCGCGCACAGCGAGGTTGTCGTCGCCGGTGGGGAGGAAGTCGGCGCCTTCGCCCGAGACGGTCAGCTCGATGCCGGGCTCGTCGCGGCGTGCGACTCTGACCGTGTCGTACAGCGATATGGCCTGGTAGACGGTGGAGAGGGCGTGGTAGCCGTCGGCGCGGGCGTCGCCGACGCCGAGGTGCGGGTTGATCTTGGCGGGCACATCGACCGCGACGACCGCACCGGGCGCGGCGGGCGCCGTTTGTCCGCTCACTGGTCCTCCTTGGCTTCGGCGAGAGCGATGAACTCCCCTATGTCCAACGATTCACCTCGCCGGGTGGACTCGATGCCCGCTCGGCGCATGATCGCCTCGGCCTCCTCGACGGATCCGGCCCAGCTTTTGAGGGCCTGCCGGAGCATCTTGCGGCGCTGCCCGAAGGCGGCGTCGACGGCCGCGAAGACCTCGGCGCGGTCGGCCTCGGGCGAGGCGATGCGCTCGAACGAGACGAGTCCACTCGCGACGTTCGGCACCGGCCAGAATACGTTGGCCGAGACCGAGCCGGCGCGCCTGGCCTTGGTGTACCAGGCCATTTTGACCGATGGGGCGCCGTAGATCTTGGATCCCGGCGTCGCGGTGAGTCGGTCGGCGACCTCTTTCTGGACCATGACGAGGCCTTTTCGCAGGCTTGGGAGGACTTCGAGGGCGTGCAGCACGACGGGCACGGCGACGTTGTACGGCAGGTTGGCGACCAGTGCGGTGGGGGGCTCGGGCAGCTCGTCGGGGTCGATGCGGGCGGCGTCGGCTTCGATGACGGTCAGCCGCTCGTGCTCGTCGGGGGCGCGGTGGGCCACGGTGGTGGGCAGGGCCAGTGCGAGCTTGGGGTCGATCTCGACGGCGATGACGCGCCGTGCGGTCTCGATGAGTGCGAGGGTGAGCGATCCGATGCCCGGCCCGACCTCCATGACCACGTCGTCGCCGTCGAGGTCGGCGGTGGCGGCGATGCGGCGCACGGTGTTGGCGTCGACGACGAAGTTCTGGCCCCACTTCTTGGCCGGCTGGATGTTCAGGCCCTTGGAGAGGGCCCGGATGTCGCTCGACGTCAGCAGTCGCGCCATGTCAGCCCTGGCCTCCGGCGAGGAGGGGTTCGAGTTTGACGTCCGGGTAGTCGTTGAGGATCGTCTGGATGCGGTACTTGTTGGGCATCGCGACCAGGTGGGCGCCGTCGCGTGGCCGGGTGAAGACCTCGACGCCGGGGGCGTTCGCCAGGCGCTTCGCGCCTTCGGCGTCGGTGAGGCGGGCCAGCTGGTAGGGCAGGTGGTCGATGGCGGCGGGCACGTCGAACTCGGCGGCGAGACGCGCCAGGGTCACCTCGAACTGGAGCGGGCCGACGGCGGCGAGCACGGGGGTCGCTTCGCCGCGGCGTTCGGAGTAGAGGACCTGGACGACGCCTTCGGCGTCGAGCTGGGAGATGCCGCGGCGGAAGCGTTTGGCCTTGGAGGTGTCGTGCATCTGGAGGGCGCCGAAGTGCTCGGGGGCGAATGCCGGCAGCGGCGGGAACTCGACGGGCTTGCCGGCGTAGATCGTGTCGCCGACGGCCAGGCCCGAGGCGTTGACCAGGCCGACGATGTCTCCGGGCCAGGCCTCTTCGAGGGTGTCGCGGGAGGCGCCGAACATGGTCTGGGCGTATTTGGTGGACATGGTGCGTCCGCCCTGGGCCTGGGTGACCTGCATGCCGCGTTCGAAGCGGCCGGAGCAGACGCGGACGAAGGCGAGCTGATCGCGGTGAGAGGCGTTCATGTTCGCTTGGGATTTGAAGACGAACCCGGAGAAGCCGGCCTCCAGCTCACGGGGCTGACCCGACACGTCCTCGCGGGCGAACGGGGACGGAGCGATGTCGACCAGCAGGTCGAGCAGCTGGCCGACCCCGAAATGCACCAGCGCCGCGCCGAACAGCGTCGGCGTGGTCTGACCGGCCTCGAACGTCTTCTGGTCGAAGTCCGCCTCGACCTCCGACAGCAGCGCCGACTCCTCGGCCGCGCGGGCGAAGTCGTCGCCGAAGCGCGACTGCGCCTCCGCCTCGTCGAGGACCTCGGTGACGGCGAGCCGCTGGCCGCCGGGGGAGCGCTCGTAACGCACCATGCCCGGGGCTCGCGAACCCGCGATGGCCACACGCTCGATCACCCCGCGGAACTCGCCGCCGATGCCGACCGGCCAGGTCACCGGAGTCGGCTTGATGCCGATCCGGTCCTCGACCTCCTCCAGCAGCTCGAGGGCGTCTTTGGCGGGCCGGTCCCATTTGTTGATGAACGTGATCACCGGGATGCGCCTGGCCCGGCAGACCTCGAACAGCTTCAGCGTCTGCGGCTCCAGGCCCTTGGCGGCGTCCAGGAGCATGACCGCGGCGTCGACCGCCGTCAGCACCCGGTAGGTGTCCTCCGAGAAGTCGGCGTGGCCGGGCGTGTCGAGCAGGTTGACGACGCAGTCGCGGTATTCGAACTGGAGCGCGGCCGAAGTGATCGAGATGCCGCGGTCCTGCTCCATCGACATCCAGTCCGAGACCACGCCCTTGCGGTCGCCCTTGCCGTGGACGGCGCCGGCCGAGGAGATCGCCTGGCCGTGAAGGGCCAGGGCCTCGGTGATCGTCGACTTACCGGCATCGGGGTGAGAGATGACCGCAAAGGTGCGACGGCGTGCGGATTCGGCCGTGATGTGGCTGGACATGGATTCCTCATGGTGTGGCGAACGGATCGGGCCCGACGCTCAACGATAGCCGTGCCGGGCACCCGCCCACACGCCCCCGCGCCGCGCCCGGCCTGGAAGTGAGGCCCCTCAGCCGGCGGCTCCGAGCTCGGCTTTGACGATGCCGGCCACGACCTTCCCGTCGGCACGCCCGGCGACCTTCGGCTGCACCGCCTTCATGACCTTCCCCATGTCCTTGGGGCCGGAGAACCCGCCCTCGGCGATGGTCGACCGGACGATGTCAGTGAGTTCGGCCTCACTGAGCTCCTCGGGCAGGTACCGCTTGATCACGGCCTCCTCGGCCAGTTCGCCCTGGGCCTGCTCGGGCCGGCCGCCGTCCTGGAACGCCTCGGCCGCCTCCCGGCGCTGCTTGGCCTGCTTGATGAGCACCTTGATGACCTCGTCGTCGCTGAGCTCGCGCGCCGACTTCCCGGCGACCTCCTCGTTCCGGACCGCCGCCAGCACCATTCGAAGCGTGCCTAGCGTCACCTTGTCCTTCGATTTGAGGGCCGATCGCATATCGGTTTCCAACTGGGTCTTTAGCTCACTCATATCTCGACAATCTACCGTTGGGGTATGAAGATGAGCCGTGGCCTTGCCGCAGCAGCCGGGATCGGCGTCGGCGCCGGTGCGCTGGCGCTCGCGTACGCCTCCCTGTACGAGCGGGTCCAGTACACGCTCCGCCACTTCGCCGTGCCGGTGCTGCCGCCGGAAGCCGAACCGATCCGAGTCCTGCACATCTCCGACCTCCACATGACTCCAGGGCAGACCAGGAAGGCGCACTGGGTCGCGTCGCTCGCCGCGCTCGACCCCGACCTGGTCCTGCTCACCGGCGACAACCTCGCCCACCCGGAGGCGATCGACCTCGTGTCGAAGACCCTGCGGCCGCTGTTCAAGGCCCCGGGCGCGTTCGTCTTCGGCTCGAACGACTACTACGCGCCGGTGTTCAAGAACCCGTTCCAGTACTTCAACCGGAACCACGAGCACAAGTACGGCGAGCCGCTGCCCACCGAGGAACTGCACAAGGTCCTCGTCGACGGCGGCTGGACCGATCTGAACAACGCCTCGGCCGACACGGTCATCTCGGGTCTGAAGATGCACTTCGCCGGCGTCGACGACCCGCATTTCGACCTCGACGACTACGACCTGGTCGCCGGGCGCGTCCCCGGCGACGCGGACCTCTCGATCGGCCTGACCCACACGCCGGAGCCGCGGATCCTCGACGGCTTCGCCCACGACGGCTACGACTTCGTCGCCGCCGGGCACACCCACGGCGGCCAGGTCTGCGTACCCGGCTACGGCGCCCTGGTGACCAACTGCGGCATCGACCGCGATCGCGTCAAGGGCCTCCACCCGTGGGACGACATGTGGATCCACGTCTCCGCGGGTCTGGGCACCTCGCCCTACGCGCCGGTCAGATTCGCCTGCGCGCCGGAGGCCAGCCTCCTGACGTTCGTGCCGGCCGAATTCTGAGACGGTGTGACGGGGTCCGGCCCGGCCGGACCCCGTTCGACGACGCTGCTCAACCTCGGGTAGCATTTGGTCTCGGTGTGAACGTCCCACAACGTTCACAGAACAGCTGAATATCGGGTTGTGGCGCAGTTTGACTGCGCTCAGGCCGCAAGCGGCGGCACCTCGTTCGGAACGAGGGATCGCAGGTTCAAATCAATAAACATCGGGTTGTGGCGCAGCTTGGTAGCGCACCTCGTTCGGGACGAGGGGGTCGCAGGTTCAAATCCTGTCAACCCGACCAATTGAAGGGGCCGTAAGGCCCCTTTTTTCGTGCGTGTGCGGGGCCCGCGGCACCTGGTGGCGCATCGTCGGAGCCGGGATTGTCGGTCGTCTCCGTACCCTCGAATCGGTAAGCGAATAACGCAGCGTAGTCGATGCGCGACCGATTGAGCGGAGGGTGTCATGACGCTACCGAAACCGTCAGAACGTTCCGGAGCCGAGCTCATCGCCAAGGAGCTCGCCTTCGAAGCCATGAAGTGGCTGCTCCGGCACGGAGGAGACGCCACCCGGCTCTCAGAGCTGGGCCTGGCGGCTCTGGCCTGGGCCGGAGCCGAGCCCGACGAACGAAACTCCCAGCTGCTCCGAAGCGACACCGAATCCGGTGGGGACTCGCCTCGGGCGCGGAACTTCGTTCGGAACACCGAGAACCGGGTCTGGGCCACCAAACCGATCCTCAAGGCGCGCGGATGGACCGATGCGGCCGTCCGCGACTTCCTGCCGGAACCGGAAGGCTTCAAACCGAACCCGCGGTTCGCCGGTAGCGGGCATCCGATGCCGGTGTGGCTGCCCGAAACCGTGGCCGAGGCCGAAGCCTCGAAGAACTGGCAGGTGTGGCTGCGCAAGTCCCTTCACCGCCGAGGCACCACCCTCCGCGCGGTCGCCGAGACCGACGACGATGACTTCCGCCGACGCCAGGAGGCGGTGCAGGCCGCCATCGACGCCTACCACCGGGCGCAGATCACCAGAACCGGCGCCATCGGCGTTCTCCGAAAGGAGGTCGAAGCAACGTAGCGGCGAGTGACGTCGCGACGCTGTCGATGAGGATCGGCGCGGTTGTGGCCCGCTGCGCGTCATGGGGACGACCGTCTGCGGGCTCCGGTCAGGCCGGAGCCGGCGCGGCGGCGTGCTCGGCCGCGAGAAGCTCCTCACGCTTGAGACGGTGGAACACGAACGGCGCCAGAGGGACCACCGCCGCGATGAGCGCGAGCAAGGTCGTTCCCAGACCCCACTCGAGGCGGCGGCGGATCACCAATGTCGCGACCACGAGGAGGACGAACAGGATGCCGTGGATGAGCCCGAGCGGCCCGACCAGGTCGATCTCGGAGATCCTGCTCAGCAGCGAACCGAAGACCAGGAGGATCACGAACGACCAACCTTCGGCCAAGGTCAGCATGCGGTAGCGGAACACGGGATTGGCGAACATGGCGGTCCTTGCCGTAGAGGTGGGAGGTACTTTCCCCGCATCGTAGGCTCGGCCTCGCCGCCGGTGCGGAGGCGTTGACCTTTCGTGACCGCTCGAACTCGCAGGGCCGGAAGTCGGCATGTTCACAACCGGGCTGGCGGCGCCCTTCGCAGTGTCGGCATCAGGCGGAAGCTAAGCGAGACGAAAACCGGCGGCGACCGCGAGCTCACCGGCGAGCGCGACGGCCTGGTCGGGCGTGATCAGCGAACCTTTCAGACTCATCAGGCCGGTGACGCCGCTGAGGTCGGCGCGACGCATGTCGCAGTCGCGGGCGTTCGACACGCGGGTGAAGTCCGCGCCTGGGAACTGGCAGTCGATGAACACGCACTTCGAAAGGTCGCCCATGAAGTTCGCGCTGGCGAATCGGCAGCGCTCGAATACGACCGGGCCCTTGGCGCTCGCGATCGAGATGGCGGCGAAGTCGGCGCGGCAGTCGGCGATGTAGACGTCGGCGGCGAGGGTGAACTGCGCCTGCCAGCCGACGAGCTGGCTTCCGGTGACTTCCAGCCGGCGGGCCGTGACCGGTTCCCAACGCCCGTTGGAGAGCACCGAGTGGTCGATAGAGGTGTCCACGATCTCCAGCGGTGAGAGCACGCACCCGGAGAAGTCGCAGTCCTTGACGGAGCTGGACTCCAGGACGCCGTCGCCGATGCCGTCCGACCAGTCGATGCCTTCGAGCAGCCGATCCCGGTATTCGAAGTCGTGGTCGAGCTCGTCGTCGAGCTTTTCGAGTGTCTCCGTCTCGACCACGGGCCGCCGCATCGAGCGGTCGTCGTCGATCTTCCTGAATCTCATAGGGCTCCCGTGCTGGTGCGGTCTCCCGCAGGCTACGGGAGCCTTATGACTTGCCGCGTTACTCGGTCGACTGGCGCCGCTTTCGGCTCGCGGTGACCGCGGCCGCGCCGCCACCGATCAGAGCGAGCGCCAAGAGCCCGAGCATCGCGATCGACGTGCCGGTCGACGGAAGGAAGCCGATGGGCTTGTGACTGCTCACGTCGTTGCTGGTCACCGGAGCGTGCGTCGGAGGCGGTGACGCCGATGTCGGCATCTCACTGGTCGGTGCGTCGGTGGTGGGCACCTCCGTGGTGGGCACATAGGTCGTAGGAGCGTCCGTGGTCGGTGCCTCGGTGGTGGGCACCTCCGTCGTCGTCGGCGGCGGCGTCGGCTCTATCTGCGAGTCGCAGGTCAGCTCAGCGGCGAACGGGAAATGGTGAAGTTCGCCGGAGTCAGCGGCGAGGGTGCCGAGCGCTGCGTTCGCGGCGACGATCTGCCCCTCCACATTGGCGGGTGCCAGATCGGTGAAATCGGCGTTGGGCGCGTAGACGCTGCCCTCGACCGTGTCGCCGCCCACGAGCGTCACGGCGGTGGCGTCATTGAAGTTCCAGAGGATGTACGGCGCCTGCGCGCCGCCAATGCCGGCCTGCGTGGGGACGTCCCAGCTGAAAACGCCCCCCGTCGCTGAGGTGTCGACGTTGATCAGCAGCGGTGAGGTCTCCGACGGCTGGTTCACGAAGTCGAGCTCGGACATGTTGTCGAGATCCTCGCCGGTGACTTCGAGGACGTTGGTCTGGCCCGCGGCTAGTTCGATGCGGATCTGCTGGCCGGGCAGCACCTGGCCTTTCTCGACGGTGGCTCCGCCCGCGTCCATCATCGCGACGGTGCTCGCGCACGCGGCCAGGATCTCCGAGTTCGACCTGAGAGCGGAGAACGCCGAGGCGAAGTCGATCGGTGAGGACTGCACGGAGTCGACCGGCTGCTGGACGGCGAGTTCGACGCGCGGAGTGCTCTCGTACCCGGCGCCTGCGGCGACGAGACGGGTGTCCACGCTCGCACCGTTCTGATCGACGATGAGCACGTCGGTGCCGGTGAGGTCGCCGACCTTGACATAGGAGGAACTGAGAATCCGTGCGATCCCTGCGTCCATGCTCTGGGAGAAATCGACTTGCCCGCCGACGACGAGCGAACTGGGCAGCGCGTCCGCGCCGTCTACAAACGAAGCGTGACCGTGAATGTCGATCTCGTAGAGACCGTCGAGCGTCAGGTCGCCGCCGGTCGCCAGCGGCCCCTCCATCTCGTTCTCGGTCAGTGAGGTGTCGCCCTCCACGAAGGCGTTGAAACCCAAGGCCGGATCGAGCGGGGAGATCGTCACCACCTCTGCCAGCGCCCGTTGGTTCCCGGCGGTGAGGGCCAGCGTCATCGCCGTGGCGGCACCGGCCGCTCCGAGGATGGACAGCCGAGCGGCCAGCCGGTGGCGGCGCGATCTGGGCAGAGTCGCGGATTCGGACATGGTTTCCCCCGTCGTGACAGACTTGTGACCCGGGGGAATCGGTGCCATCGTAGCGATGCATCAGCACATTTCACGCGATGGTGAACAGGTGCGAGTGTCGGATTCGCGCGAACGGCGGCTCAGGGAGACGTCACAGTCGTCGGCGATGGGCTCGGCGTGAATCCCTCCGGGCCCCGGCCGTCAGAGGTACTGCCCCACCGACTGGTGCGGGATCTCGGGGTCGGTGATCGTCGGGTCGGTGCCGCCCCGGCGGGCGTACAGCTCGGCCAGCGTCATCGGACTGGTCACCGACTCGCCGCCGAGCCAGTCGCTCGACTCCGACTGCGACAGCGCGCCGACCTCAATCTGCGCCAGGCAGCGGCCCGGGCGCACCACCGCCGGGTGCAGTCGGTCCAAGCGCTCGTTGGTCGTGATCGCCACCATGATCTCCCGGCCCTGACCGAGCAGGCCGTCGGTGAGGTTCAGCAGCCGCGCCAGCGACTGGCCCGAGGCCTCTTTCGCCTCGCCGCGGATCAGCTCGTCGCAGTCCTCCAGGATCATCAACCGCCAGCCGTCGCCGCGCGGACCGTCCTCGGCAAGGTGGATGTCCATCTCCGACCCGATGATCACCTCCATGAGGTAGGAGGGGTCGGCGAAGAACGCCTCCGGGTCCAGCACCGTGTCGACCTGGCACCATTCGGCCCATTCGCGCGCCAGCGCCCGCAACGCCGTGGTCTTCCCCGTCCCCGGAGGACCGTGGAGCAGCACCAGCCGCCCGGTCACGTCCGAAGGCTGCGTCGCCATCAGCTTCCCGAGCGCCGACGAGGCGTTGGAGGAGTAGTTGCATTCGATCTCGGGCCACCGCGGGGCCGCGATCGACCGGGTGGAACGAAACGGCCCGCGCGCCGAGCGATACCAGAACCCCATGTCGACCTTGTCGTCACCGACCTCCTCGGGGGAGCCGGCCTGGTCGACCACGAACGCGGCGATCTCGTCGGCGCGGTCGCGCGTCTCGGCGGTCACCACCGCCTGTCCCGAACCGTCGCGCCAGCGCTGCGTGCGCAGGGTCCAATCGTCACCGCGCACGAGCTGCAGGTAAGAGGACCCGGAGATCGAACGAACCAGCCGGCCGCCCTCGGGGATGAGGTCCAAGTCGTCGCCGACCGCCTCGAGCGCGCGCACCACCGCGTGCGGCTGCGTCCCGGCCACATACGCGTCCAGGCTCATGAGGTTGAGCACGTTCGAGGGATCGTCCGAACCGTCGAGAGTGAAGTGCATGTTCCCGAGGACACCGCCCGTTCCGTGCAGCAGCTGCTTGATGTCGCCGCGTTGTTCGATGATTCCCATTGCAGATCAGGATGCCTTACCGCCCCGACATACCGGCCTGCCGGTACAGCGGGGCTCGCGGGGAGTTCTTGAAGATAGGAAGCCCCACCCGGTGGGGCGTGAGCTGGAACATTCAGCCATGCTTGTTCACGTGAGCACGTCGACCGAGACCAGCGAAAACACTGCCGACACCCTACCGGACCCGCGCCGTTTCGGGCATTCGGGCCGCCGGGCGGCGACTGTGTTCTTCGCCGCTGTCATTGGAACGATTGCCGCGGTCCTGAGCCTGCAGTTCGGCGGCGCGGTCGACCTCGCGCCGATTCCTGGACTCAGGGCGGCCGACCCGGCCGTGACCTGGGTGTCCGGGCTGCTCGGCTACGCCTACGACCTGCTCATGCTCACCGCCGTCGGCTGCACCGTCGCCGCGGCGTTCTTCCTGCCGGGCCGCGCGGACGACCGGTCGCGACTGGCCGCGCAGTCCTGGCGGTGGCTGCGCATCGGCGCCGCCGCGTCCGGATTGTGGGCGCTGGTCGCCCTCGCCCGAATCCCCGTCGACTACGCCGACACCTTCGCACTGCCCCTGACGCAGGTCACGCCGGCGGGCTCGTGGTCGTATTTCACACAATCGGAGCAAGGCCAGAGCCTCGGCATCGCCGCGCTGCTCGCCGCCGCGGCCATGTTGATCGCCGCCCGATCGTTCCGAGTCGTCGGCGCGGTCGCCGCCGCGGCACTGGCGCTGGCGGCGTCACTGCCGCCGATCTTCACCGGCCACTCGGCCGCCAACGGCAACCACCAGATCGCCGTCGACGCCCTCATCGTCCACGTCGCGGCCGCCGCATTCTGGGTCGGCGGGCTGTTCGCGCTCTTCATCGCCCGCACCGGCCAAGCCGTGGCGGCCCGCCGTTACTCGGCCGCCGCCGCGCTGGCCTACCCGGCGATCGCCGCCTCCGGACTGATCGTGTTCCTCGCGAACGTCGACTTCGCCGACCTGTGGAATTCCGAGTACGGACTCATCGTCGTGGCCAAACTCGCCGTGCTCGCCGCCGGAGGCGTCGTCGGCTGGGCGCACCGCCGCCGCACCCTGCCCGCGGTGGCGGCCGGCGACCGCCGCGCCTTCGTGCGTCTGGCCGGGGTGGAGCTGATCCTCATGGCCGTCGCCTTCGGCCTGGCGTCCTCGCTGTCGGTCACGCCGCCGCCCGCCGAGGCGCTCCCGGACCCGAACACCGCCGTCCTCGGGTTCGCGACGCCGGGTCCGATGACGTTCTCCTCGATCGCTCTGGACTGGTACCCGTCGGTCATGTTCTGCACCGCCGCCGTGTTCGGCGTCGGCTTCTACATCGCCGGCGTGGCGCGGCTGCGTCGCCGCGGCGACTCCTGGCCCTGGTACCGCACCGGCCTGTGGATCGCCGGCTGGGCGGTCATCGTCCTGGTCACCTCGTCGGGGCTCGGCAAATACGGGATGGTGCTGTTCAGCGCCCACATGGTCCAGCACATGGCGCTCAACATGCTCGCTCCGATCTTCCTGGTCCTGGCCGCGCCGGTGACGCTGGCGCTGCGCGCCCTGCCGCCCGACCGGGCCGGTGGACCCAGAGAGTGGATCGTCGCGGTCGTGCACTCGCGCTTCTCGCGCCTGGTGTGCCGACCGCTGGTCGCGCTGCTGATCTACCTGACCAGCCTCTACCTCATGTACTTCACCGGCCTGTTCGCATGGGCCATGGAGTCCCACTTCGGGCACCTGTTCATGACCTCGCACTTCCTGATCGCGGGGGCGCTGTTCTTCTGGATCGTCATCGGTCCCGACCCGAAGCCCCGGCCTTTGTCGTACCCGGCGAAGGTCCTGCTCTACTTCGTCTCGATCGTCTTCCACGCCGTGTTCGGGCTCGCGCTGATGATGGGCACGATCCTCATCGCCGGCGACTGGTACACCGCCCTGGCGCTGCCGTGGGTCGACGACCTGCTCGCCGACCAGCGCGCCGGCGGCGGCATCGCGTGGGCCTTCGGCGAAATCCCCAGCCTGATCATCATCGGCGTGCTCATCGCCCAATGGGCGCGCTCGGAGGAACGCGAGGGCCGCCGCCTGGAGCGCATGGCCGAACGCGCCAGCGAGAGCGGGCGCCCCGAGGACGACCCGCACGAGGTCTACAACGCCTACCTCGCCGGGCTCGACCAGGAACGACGCTGAGTGCGCATTAGCAGACGCAACCGGAAATTAAGGCCAATCCATAGATTCGGGCTGTTCGAATCCGTAGCCTCGGCCTCATGAGCGACAAGCGACCTCGGTTCGAGACCCTCGCCGTCCACGGCGGCGAGCACCGACCGGCCGAACGCGGCTCGGTCGTGTATCCGGTCTACCAGGGCACCGTCTTCGAGACCGCGCCGGGAGACTCGCTCGAAGCGGCGCCGTACATCCGCCTCGGCACCAACCCCTCGCAGCGTCACCTGCACCGCAGGCTCGCCGCGCTCGAAGGCGCTGAGGCCGCGGTCGCCACCGCCTCCGGCATGGCCGCACTGACCACCGTCCTGCACTCGGTCCTCGATACCGGGTCGCACCTCATCGCAGCGGGTACGTTCTACGGCGGCACGGACCGGTTCCTGGCCGACCACGCCGAACGACTCGGCTGGAGCTACGACACCGTGGACCCGTGCGACCCCGACGCCTGGGCGAGCGCGCTGCGCCCCGGCACCAAAGCGCTCCTGGCCGAGACGATCACCAACCCGCTGGCGCGCGTCGGCGACCTGCCGGGTCTGGCGGACTTCGCCCGAGGCCACGGCCTGACCTCGATCATCGACAACACCCTGGCCACGCCCGTGGTCTTCCGCCCCCACACGGTCGGCTTCGACGCGGTCTGCCACTCGGCGACCAAGGCGCTCAACGGCCACTCCGACATCACTGCGGGCGTGGTGACCGGCTCGCGTGCCTTGATCGACCGGGTCGAAGCGGTCCTCGGCGTCTACGGCGGCAGCCTCGACCCCCACGCCGGTTTCCTGCTCGACCGCGGGCTCAAAACCCTGGCGCTGCGGGTGCGGGCGCAGAACGCCAACGCGCTCGCGGTCGCCCGACTCCTCGCCGCCCATGACAGGGTCGAACACGTCAGCTACCCGGGGCTGCCGGGCCATCCCGACTACGAGCGGGCGGCGGCGCTGCTGGACGGCTTCGGGTCGGTCCTGGCGTTCAGACCCGTCGGCGGCGCAGGCGCCGCCGAGGTGCTCATCAAGTCGCTGCGGCTGCCGTACGCCGCCTCCAGCCTCGGCGGAGTCGAATCGCTGGTCACCAGGCCCGCGATCGGCGGCGAGGCCGACGCGGACGAGGCGAACGGCCTCGGCCCCGAACTGGTCCGGTTCTCGGCCGGGATCGAAGCGACCGACGACCTCCTCGCCGATTTCGCGCAGGCCCTGGCGGGCTGACGCCCCAGCGGCCGCTGACGTCGGCGTCACCAATACTGTGGCCGGAGCGGACGAATAGTCCACGCGATCCGTTCAAGGGGGCCATAGTGGGGGAATCTGACCGGATGACGCTGCACGCCATCACGAACGGCATGCAGGAACTTGCGACCGCCGTGGAACGTCTGGGGCGCACGCAGCAGGCGATCGTGGAGCGGCTCGAGGCCCTCGAACGGCAGGTGGAGCGCGACGGCAAGGCCGTCAAGGGCGGCGCCCGCCGCGGCTACGCGCAGACCGAAGACCTCATGGCGCTGTACCGCTACATCGATCCGGGGACCGCGTTGCCGCGCATGCGCGGCTGGGCGGCCGGCCCGGAGCTGCTGCGGTATCTGTACGAAGAGGTCGTAGCACACCGGCGATCTCAGGTGCTCGAATGCGGTTCGGGGACGACCACGGTCATCTTGGCCTACGCCGTCCGGGCCTTGGGTTCGGGAAGGGTGACGGCGCTCGAACACGACCGTCACTTCGCCGAGGCGACGCGCCGCGAGCTGCGCGAGAGAGGGCTCGTCGAGTGGGCCGAAGTGGTCGACGCCGAGCTCGCCGACGTGGAACTGGCGGAGGGGACGTGGCGCTGGTACGACCCCGCGGCGCTGCCCGAAGGCGGCATCGATCTGCTGCTCGTGGACGGCCCTCCCGGAAACACCGGCCCCGAGGCCCGGTACCCGGCGCTGCCGCTGCTGGCCGACCGGCTGGCCGACGACGCACTGGTGGTGCTGGACGATGCGAACCGCTCCGACGAGCGCCGCATCGCCGAGAAATGGCTTGAACGGCACCCGCGATGGGGCTCCCGGCGGCTGGACCACGATCGCGGCACCCTGGTGTTGACGAGCGCGGCCTAGGGTCGCTCGTCCCAGTGCGGCACCGGGATCGGCGCGAAGCGGATCCTCGTGCCCGGCCGGGCCTGTGCCGCCGCCGCCAGCGCCGCCGGACCCACCACCCCGATCACCGGGTAGCCTCCCGTGGTCGGGTGGTCGGCGCCGAACAGGATCGGCTGCCCGTTCGGCGGCACCTGCAGGCTCCCGGCGAGAATGCCCTCGCTGGGCAGCTCCCGGCCCGGGTCCCGGTGCGGCAGGGGCGGGCCGGTCAGCCGCAGGCCGATGCGGTTGGAGTGCTCTGAGACCGTCCACACTCCTCTGGCGAGTTCGCCGGTCGCGTCGTCGGCGAACCAGTCGAGCCGCGGACCGAGGTGCAGCTTCATCACCATCTCGTCGCTCACGCCCGCCCACGGCGCGGGCCACTGGGTCGGCAGCGGCGGATGCGCGGGGCTGGGCCCGAGCGGGATGGTGTCGCCGTCCTCCACCGGCGCGGGCCCGAGCCCGGAGAGCAGATCCGTCGAATGCGATCCGAGGCTGGCCTTCGGGTGGAGTCCGCCCGAGAAGGCGAGGTACGAACGCACGCCCACCTCGGCCGGCCCGGCGTCCAGCACCGAACCGGCCGGCAGCTTCACCGGCTGCCCCCAGGACTCGGGGTGGCCGTCGACCGTCACCGAGCACGATGCGCCGCCGACGACGACGGTCACGTCGCGGTGGGCCCGCACCGTGCAGCCGGTCAAAGTCGTCTCGAGCGCGCAGGCGCCGGTCGGGTTGCCGGCCAGTTGGTTCGCGAGTCTCCAAGAAGGACGATCGGCCGCTCCTGACGGCGGCACCGCCAGGTGCGCCCAGCCGGGCCTGCCGGCGTCCTGGCAGGTGGTGAGCACGCCGGCGCGGAGGATCTCGATGTGGCTCATACTTTCACCGCCGCGAAGCGCACGCGAGTGCCGGGCACCAGCAGGGCCGCGGGTTCCCGGTGCTCGTTCCACAGGCGTCCCGGGTTGGTCATCGTCGCGATCAGCTGCCAGCCGCCGGGGCTCGATCGCGGATACACGCCGGTATACGTTCCGGCGACGCCGACTGATCCGGCGGGAACGGATTGGCGCGGCTGCCGGTGACGCGGGGTGTGGTACCGCTCGGGCAGCCCTTCGAGGTAGGCGAACCCGGGGGTGAAGCCGCAGAAGGCCGCCTCGTATTCGAAGGAGGCGTGGATGTCGGCGACCTCGTCGGCGCTGACCCCCCACATCTCGGCGACGGCGTTCATGTCGGGCCCGTCGTAGCAGACGGGAATCTCGATGCTGTCCCCGCGCGGTTCGCTGTCGTCGGTGAGCACCCAGTCGGGGATCTCGGCGGCCAGGAGATCGGGTTCCTCGACGCCGTCGACCAGGACGCTGGTCGCGCCGGGCACGAGGTCGGTCGCTTCGAGCGAGCCGTTGACGCGGCGCGCCTGAAGTGCCCGGAAGCAGGCGCGGGCGGCTTCGCCGGTGCCGCAGTCGATGAGAACGCCGCGCGGCCCTGAGGGCAGGGGCCTGAGCCGTCCGCCCGGTGTGGTGCGGCTTGGCGGGACAGTCACGTGAAGGCCTCCACTTTGATGCCTTTGTTGTCCAATGCGGAACGTATGGCGCCGGCTGTGGCCACCGCCGCACGGCTGTCGCCGTGGACGCAGATCGAGTCCGCCTCCACCGCGATCCGGGTGCCGTCGGTCGCGGTGACCCGGCCGATGGTCGCGAGGTCGACCGCATGCGCCACCGCGGTGACCCCGTCGAGGAGTGCCCCGGCGTCACCTCGCGGGACGAGGCGGCCGTCGGGACGGTAGGCCCGGTCGGCGAACGCCTCGCCGACCACGCGGATTCCCGCTGCCCGGGCGGAGCGTTCGAGCTCGGTCCCGGTCTGGCACAGCAGCGTCTCCACCCCCGCGATGCTCATGCCTTCGATGACGGCACCGGCCTGCCCGGGGTCGCGTCCTGCTCGATGATAAAGCGCTCCATGTGGTTTCACGTATCCGACCTCGCTTCCGGCCGCCTGTGCGAATACCCGGAGGGCGCCGATCTGATACGCGATCTCTGCCGCCAATTCTTGTGGCGGCACCGCCATTTCGCGGCGGCCGAATCCGGCCAGATCTCGGTACGACACCTGGGCGCCGATGGCGACGCCGCCGGCGGCCGCCGTCTCGCAGACGCGGCGGAGGGTGATCGGATCGCCGGCGTGGAAGCCGCAGGCGACGTTGGCGCTCGTGACCACGCTAAGGAGTCCGGCGTCGTCGGTGAGTTCCCAGCGCCCGAAACCCTCCCCCAGGTCCGCGTTGAGGTCCATGTCTTCACGTTACCGGAACCGTTGAAAACCGGGCGCTTCAGGAAGGGCGTGCGAAACCTCCACCGGTCCGGCGCGCGGTCGGAGCGACCCTCGCCGTGCAGGTGCGGGAGGTGTGAGGCAGAATGATTGGAAAGCGCTATCCATATGCGTTCAATGTCACCCGACCCTGGGAGGACCGATGACGACCGGCCAGACGCAGCAGCGCCGCGCCCCCGCCCCGCTCTACACCGACCCCGTCTTCGGAGGGCCGACCGATCCGACCGTCGTCTACGACCCGGCCGGACGACGGTGGCACCTGTTCTACACCCAGCGCCGCGCCGACCAGCCGGACGCGGGCGTCGCCTGGGTCCACGGCACCGACATCGGTCACGCCACCAGCCCCGATGGTCGCGAATGGACGTACGAGGGCACCCTCGCCGGCCCCGACTGCGAACGCGGGAACACCTGGTGGGCCCCGGAGGTGGTGCGTCACGACGGCGCTTGGCACATGTACGTGACCTTCCTCGAAGGCATCCGCGACGACTGGACCGGCCCGGCGGAGATCCGCCACTACACCTCCGAGGACCTCGGCGACTGGACCTACCGGTCGACGATCGATCTCGATTCCGAGCGCGCCATCGACGCCGCCGTTCATCGACTCCCGGACGGCAAGTGGCGCATGTGGTACAAGGACGAGCGGCGCGACTCGCACATCTATGCGGCCGACTCGGACGACCTGTTCGAGTGGAAGACCGCCGGCCCGGTGCTCGAGAACCGGCCCCAGGAGGGACCGACCGTCTTCGAGCTGGGCGGCGTGTGCTGGATGGTCACCGACGGCTGGTCGGGCCTGCCGGTATACCGCTCCACCGACATGCGCTCGTGGCACCCGCAGCCGATGCCGTTGCTGGCGGCGCCGGGGCGGCGCCCGTACGACGAGGCTCTCGGGCGCCACGCCATGGCGCTGCCGCAGGGCGAGGATGAGGCCTTCCTCTATTACTTCACGCACCCCGGAGGAGGACGCCGCTCGACCGTCCAGGTCGCCAGGCTCTATGTCCGCGATGGATGGTTGCGGTGCGAACGGGATCACCCGTTCACTTACGCCCCAGAGCCATCGATCGCCCCGGTATTCCGGGGAGGCGACTTCTGAGAGCCGTTCCCGTAGCCGCGCCGAGATATAGTGAGTAAGGCTCGCAAAGCGGGCGGTGAAGGGAGCGTTGATGTTCGGAGAGGACGCCATAGCGCAGCAACTGGCGGAAGCGCGGTCGGCGCTGCGCAGCGCGGCGCAGTCCCCCGAGGACGACCAGGTCGGCGAAGTCACCGCCGAAGGGGCCGACGGACGGCTGCGGGTCACCATCGGTCCCGACGGCCGCGTCGAGCGGTTCGAACTCGATCCGCGCCTCATGCGCGAAGGCTCCCAGTACCTGGCCGAGGAGCTGAAGACGGCGGTCAACGCTGCCATGGACGATCGCGCCGCGGCAATGCAGACCGATGAGCCGGTCCCCGACATGGAGGCGGTCGACGCCACCCTCGAGGACCTGCAGGACCGGTCGATGAGGCAGATGCGTGAGATGAGCGCCTCCATCAACGACGTCATGCGCAAGCTCCACGGAAGGGAATAGCCGTGGCCGGCTTCGACATCGACCCCGAGAGCATGCGAGGGGCCGCCGACCAGATGGACGCGGCCAAGGAGGAGGTCCGAGCCCTCTACGACCAGTTCATGGGTGCGTTGGAACAGTTCGCCGACGCATTCGGCGGCGACGAGATCGGGATGCTCCTGGGCATCGCCCACCAGGCCTGCGCGGACGCGCTCAGCGAGTGCCTCGGCACGAACATCGACGAGCTCGAGGACTATGCGGCCTGCCTGCGCGAGATGGCCGACAACCACCAGACCTCGGACGACGAGGCGGCCAAGATCTTCGAGCAGCTGTTGGCCGAGCTCGAATCCTGAGCGGCCCCGGAACGAAAGGCACGCGATGGCGTACATCGATCTCCCCTCGGAGCTGGCGTACCTGCTGGGCATGCTCGGATACGACTGGCCCGAGTCCGACGAAGAGTCGATCTTCAACCTGGCCGGGGAATGGACCGGTATGGCCGACCAGATCGGCTCCAAGGTCGAAGCGCTCAACAGCGCGGCG
Source organism: Glycomyces halotolerans (assembly GCF_054779575.1). Taxonomy (NCBI): domain Bacteria; kingdom Bacillati; phylum Actinomycetota; class Actinomycetes; order Glycomycetales; family Glycomycetaceae; genus Glycomyces; species Glycomyces halotolerans. Next base: position 58,345 of record NZ_BAAGXZ010000002.1, on the reverse strand, counting down.
CAGACGGTGCTGCAGGACAACTCCGGTGCGGAGGTGGACGCCTTCCAGTCCGAATGGGAGGACTTGGAAGGAGCGGCGCGCAACATCCTCGACGTCGCCGACCCCTCGAACCTCATCAGCATCGGCATGATGGTCGCCTCCGGTGTGGTGATGGCGCTGAAGATCCAAGTGATCGTGCAGCTGGCGATCCTCGCCTTCCAGATAGCCCAGGCCATCGCGACCGCCGCGGTGACCTTCGGCGCCTCGCTGGCGCAGATCCCGATCTTCAAGATCATCACAGGCATCATCGTCGACCAGCTCATCGGCATCGCGATCGAGACGGTGCTCAATGGCTAGAACCCGGGTCAACCCTCCGCGAAAGGGATTCAACGGCAGGTGCGCACGAGTCGTGGCCGCCACGCTGGACGATGTCAAGGCGTTCCGGACCGCGAAGGGCGGCGGCAAGAAGCCCGTCGTACTCGAGCTGAAGTACACGCCGGACATGAAGAAGAAGGACTTCAACCGCAAGGCGAAGGACCTCGTCCGACTCGGGCAGCAGGGCAAGCTCAAGCGGACCTTGGACACCAAGAGCATCCGCGATCCCGACATCACCAAGAAGCACCGCTCCCGGATGATCAAGAATCTGGCCGAGAAGCACAAGAACAACCCGAAGCTCAAACAGATCATCGAGCAGTTCAAAGGCAGCGAGAAAGGGCCGGATGGAAAGTGGCGGCCCAAATCGGTCACGGAGAAGGGGCAGCTGCGAGATCCCGATCATGTGCACGAACTGCAGCTCGGCGGACCTGACGACGTATCGAACCTCCGGTGGATGGATGCGCACACCAACCGTAAGATAGGCAGGGACATCTACCAGGCGCTGGAAGACGCCAAAGTCGCGGAGGGGACCCCGGTTATCGTGAGGATCGTGAGGTGACGGACGTGCTCGACGAGCTTCGGCGACGCATCGCCCTCGCTCGGGACACGGTCGACGCCGTCGAGTGGGACGGTCTCCCGCCGGTGGTCGGAGTCGGCTCGCCTCGCGAGTCCGTTTCCGGGATTCCCGATAGAGTCCTCGAGCTCTATTCCGTCTTCGACGGCTGCGAGGCCTTTCCGTTGATGGAGATCTCCGGATTTCAGGACGCGCAGAACGCGTTTCAGGCTCAGATCGGCGACAGTCCGTCCGAACAGGCCCTTCGCGACGAGGTGGGTATTGGAACCATGACGTCCTCGGACCTGGTGACGCTCTCCCGGTCGACCGGGGCGGTGAGCGTCTACTCCGATGACGATTTCATGTACTTCGAGGAGAGCGGGGAGCCTGTGGAGAAGCGGCTCTTCATACCGGATCCGGTCGAGTTCTTCACCGATCATCTGTTCGGCGAAAACTACCGACGGTATGTCGCTCCGGAAGAAGACGCAGATCCCGACGACTCGTGGTTGACGCTGCTGCGACGGGCGGGCCTGTCCGATTGACGGTAGTGCCGCGCACCCGACTGCTGAGGAAGTGAGATGGCCGCTTCACCGAAGTATCGATCGCTCTGGGGCGAAGACCGCATGGTCCCGTATCCGAAGGAGGCGTGGCTCGAACTCGGGTTTCCGGCCGACGCGCTTCCGGACGGCGATGAGGTTCCCATGGAAGTGGAGGTGGTCTATACCACCTTCCTCGAAGGCGACCTCGAAGCCTATGATCCGATCCAGTTGACCACCGATGACGGCAAACTCGATATCCTGCTCATCGTGGTCGGAGCAGTCCAGGACAACCCGAATCTTCTCTACGCCCTCGACCCCAAGACCGGGGAGATCGTCCAGTTCGATCTGGTCGAGCATGACATCCAGGGCGTGAACTCGAACTTCCGCTGCTTCGTCGAGTTCCTGTACCACTTCGCGCTGTTCGTGGAGGGCGACGAGGGCAAAGCCGGCCGAGCCGAGCGGGCCGCCGAGCTGCGGGCGACGCTCCAGCGCATCGACCCGAACGCGTTCCAGGACGACGCATGGTGGCCCTTGGTCTTCGACCAGCTGATGTCCTGATCCCGGCAGAGCCCGCTCGGTCGCCCTGACATGGACCGCCTGGGCGTTCGCGCCGCCGGGAGCGAAGTGTCTTGCGGCCGTGGGTGACGGCGACGCCGCTTAGAACAGTCCCAGTACGGCGCCCAGGACGAAGAGGATCAGCACCACCAGGATCGTGATCGCGATGTAGAGCAGCAGTTCGGGCCAGATCACGATGAGCACCACCGCGACCGCCGCCGCGATCAAGGCGGCCGCGCCGGCGAGGCGCCAGCGGCTCGGCCGCCGCACCATCTCCTCGCGCAAGTGCTGGTTCACCTTCGAGATGCTCGTCGGATTCACCGGCGTCGTCGGCTGCGAGAACTGCGCGTCCTGGAACACGGTCTGGTATCCGGGCGGCGGCAGCCGCTTCAGATCGGCCAGCAGCACGTCCAGCTCCGAATAGACCTTCGCGCCCATCGCCGCGTCGATGCGCTGCTGGTACTCGGCCACGTCGAGGCGCCCGTCCTCGACCGCCTGGCGCAGCTGGTCCAACACCAGCTGCCGATCCGACTCCGAGGCGCGCATCTGATCGCGATCCATTCGGCCACCTCCAACATAGGTTGCGATATCAAGGATGCCAGGCCAGGGCAACATGCCGCAGAGGACTTCCCTCCCGCGTCCGGACCTGCGACCATGAACCCCATGAGCGCAAGGGAAGAAGTCGTCGTCGGTGTCGGCTCGGGCACCGAGTCCACCGACATGGTGCTCAACATCGGGCCCCAGCACCCCTCGACCCACGGCGTGCTGCGCCTGCGCCTGCGCCTGGACGGCGAGCGCGTCACCGAGTGCGAGCCGATCGTCGGCTACATGCACCGCGGCGCCGAGAAGCTCTACGAGGTGCGCGACTACCGGCAGATCATGCTCCTTGCCAATCGCCACGACTGGCTCTCGGCGTTCTCGTCCGAGCTCGGAGTGGCACTGGCCGCCGAGCGGCTCGGCGAGATCGAGGTGCCCGAGCGGGCCGTCTGGCTGCGCATGGCCCTGGCCGAGATGAACCGGGTGCTCAACCACCTCATGTTCCTGGGGTCGTATCCGCTCGAGATCGGCGCGATCACCCCGATGTTCTACGCCTTCACCGAACGCGAGGTCCTCCAGGCGGTCTTCGAGGAGGCCAGCGGCGGGCGCATCCACTACATGTACAACTGCGTCGGCGGTCTGAAACAGGACGTCCCGGCGGGCTGGGAGGACCGGGCCCGCCAGGCCCTCGACGAGACCGAGCGCGGGATGGTCCGCATGGACAAGATGCTGCGCCACAACGAGATCTTCGCGGCCCGTACCAAGGGCGTCGGGGTCCTCGACGCGGCCACCGCCGCGGCCTACGGTGTCTCGGGGCCGGTAGCCCGCGGTTCCGGCCTCGACTTCGATCTGCGTCGGGACGAGCCGTACCTGGCCTACGGGGAACTGGACGTGCCGGTGGTGCTGCTTGAGGAGGGCGACTGCTACGCCCGGTTCATGTGCCTGCTCGAGCAGGTCCAGGTCTCGCTCGACCTCGCGCGCGTCTGCCTCGACCGTGCCGCCGCCCTCGACGGCCCGGTGAACGTCAAGCTTCCCAAGATCTTCAAGCCCAAGGCCGGCGAAACGTATGTCTGGACCGAGAACCCCTTGGGCGTCAACGGGTACTACTTGGTGAGCCAGGGGGACAAGACGCCCTACCGGCTGAAGCTGCGCTCGGCGTCGTACTCGAACGTCCAAGCGCTGACGACGCTCATGACCGGCTGCCTCATTCCCGACATGATCGCCATCCTCGGCTCGATGTTCTTCGTCGTCGGCGACATCGACAAGTAGCGCTACCGGCACTCGTCCCTGGTCGAGGGGATCGGCTCGTCGGCTCCGGCGTCCCACCACCAGGTCTCGACGGTGCCGCCGCGGGCGCACTCGATGCGCCCGTACGCCTCGATCCGGGCTCCGGCGGCCTCCAGGCCCGGGTGGGCCTCGGCGAGTGTGATCCATCCGGGCCGCTCGGACGGCACTACGGCGCCGAAGGCCGCTCCCGAGGGCCGGCAGCCGGTCGTGAACGCGCCGCGCACAGCGGGCGCTTCGGTGTCGACGTCGAGGCGCACGTTGACGAACGCGGCGCTGGTGTGGCGCCAGTGGCCGTCGGATTCGGGCCGTTCGGTCCCGAAGTGGTCGGCCAGCGCCGCGCCCGCTTGGGCGAAAGCCACTTCGGGCTCGTCGGTGACGATGAGGAAGGTCCGCGTGTACTCGACGCCGTCGCGCACCGGCGTGAGCGAGCACGTGAGCGCCGCCGGCGGTCCTACGTGGAACTCGAAGGCGTCGCCGGCCAGCGCCGAGGCCGCCACGCCCACCGCCGCGTCGGCCGCCTCCCGGCCTTCGGCGGCGTCGGCCTGCTCGCGCACCGTCGCCCGCGTGCCGAAGAACGCGGCGGTGACCAGCAGTACCGCCCAGGCGGCCACGATGATCCGCAGCCGGCGGCGCCACGCGGGGGACACGTTCGAGAACACGACGCCCAGTGTGCCCTATCGAATTGAGAGACGCCGACCACAATCGGTGCGGTGCTGTCACACTTCGGTCTCATGTCTCGTCCTACTGACATGAACGAACCGAACGTCGGGTCGGAAGCCGAAGCGGCCGCCGCGGTGTTCGAGGAGCTGCGGCCCCGCCTCGTCGGCGTCGCCTACGGGCTCCTCGGCACGCTCGCCGAGGCCGAGGACGCCGTCCAGGAGGCCTGGATCAGGCTCCAGGGCAGCGACCTGGAGGCGATCGAGGACCTCACCGGATGGCTGGTCACCACCACGTCGCGGATCGCGCTCGACGTGCTGCGCTCGGCGCGCTCCCGCCGCGAGGCCTATGTCGGGCCGTGGCTGCCCGAGCCGGTCGAGACCGCGCCCGACCCGGCGGACACGGTGAGCCTGTCCGAGTCCCTGTCGTGGGCGATGCTCGTGGTCCTGGAGACCCTCGGACCGGCCGAGCGGGCCGCGTTCGTCCTCCACGACGTGTTCGGGCTCCCGTTCGAGGAGATCGGCAAGGCCCTGGGACGCAACCCGGCCTCGTGCCGCAAACTCGCCTCCCGGGCCCGCGAGCACGTCGAGGCCCGCCGGCCCCGCTTCGACGTCGACCCCAAGGAGCACCGCGACGTCGTCGAAGCCTTCGCCTCGGCCGCGACCTCGGGCGACGTCGACGGCCTGTTGCGCCTGCTCGCACCCGACTCGGTCTTGACCGCCGACGGCGGCGGCGTCGTCCGCGCCGCCCTCAACCCGATCCTCGGCGCCGACAAGGTCGCCCGGTTCATCGCCCGGACGCTCGTCAAATACGACGACATGACGATGCGCGCCACCGTCGTCAACGGCACCCCGGCGGTGGTGTTCTTCACCGGCGGCGCCGTGTGCTCGGTGATGACCCTCGGGATGAGCGGGGGACGCATTACGACCATCGACGCCGTCCGCAACCCCCACAAGTTCCACGGCCTGCGCTCCACCGGCGCGGGCGACCGTTGAAAGGAAACACCATGGAAGCCCGTCTCAACCTCCACGACAACGAGTTCGGTCAGCGGTTCTACCGCCGGTTCAACGCCGCCGGGAAGGTCGTCTCCGACTCCACGCTCCCGAAGGAGATCCAGGAGCTGGTGAAGATCCGCGCCAGCCAGATCAACGGCTGCGCCTTCTGCACCGACATGCACAGCAAGGAGGCCCTCGCCGCAGGCGAGACGACCCAGCGGATCGTCCTGACCGCGGCGTGGCGCGACGCGGGCGTCTTCTCAGACGCCGAGCGGGCGGCGCTCGCCCTCACCGAAGAGGGCACCCGCATCGCCGACGCCGGCACCGGCGTCAGCGAAGAGACCTTCGAAGCGGCCCGCAAGCACTTCGACGAGGACCAGATGGCCGCCTTGATCGCCCTCATCGCGGTGATCAACACCTACAACCGCCTGTCGGTCATCTCCGGATTGCCCGGCGGCGACTACCAGGTCGGCCAATACGCCTGACCGCCTTCTGGAACACCCGCGGAAGAAAAGGGCGGGGCCGCATAGCGGCCCCGCCCCTTCCTGACTGGGTGCGAGCTGAATCGTCCCGGTCGGTCTCTAGCGGCTCACGGACAGCTTGGTCTCGTTGAGGCCCTGCACGGCCTCGACCTCGCCGGTGGCGTCGCCGAAGCGCGACAGCGCCCGCAGCGTCCACTTGCCCGGGGCGGCGAAGAAACGGAACTGGCCGCCCTCGCCGGTCACCACCTCGGCGGTGAACTCCCCGGAGCCGTCCAGCAGGCGCACATAAGCGCCCTGCACGAGCTCGCCTTCGTCATTGACGACCGTGCCGGTCAGCACGGTCTCCTTCTCCAGGTCGACCGACGCCGGAAGGGCCGTGTCCTGGGCGGGCGCACCGCAACCATCTGCAGCCATGGGTTTTCCTCTCTGAACCGTCGCCGGTCTACTTGGAGCCGGGCTCGTCGCCGAGCGCGATCGGCACGCCGACCAGGGAGCCGTACTCGGTCCACGAGCCGTCGTAGTTCTTCACGTCCTCGTAGCCGAGCAGCTCGCGCAGCGCGAACCAGGTGTGGCTCGAGCGCTCGCCGATGCGGCAGTACGCGATGGTCGACTTGGACTCGTCCAGGCCGGCCTCCTTGACGTAGAGCTCGCGCAGCTCTTCGTTGGACTTGAAGGTGCCGTCCTCGTTGGCGGCCTTGCTCCACGGCACGCTCAGCGCGGTCGGGACGTGGCCGGCGCGCTGGCTCTGCTCCTGCGGCAGGTGCGCCGGGGCGAGCAGTCGCCCGGCGTACTCGTCGGGGGAGCGCACGTCGATGAGGTTCTTGGCGCCGATGGCGTCGACGACCTCTTCGCGGAGGGCGCGGATGGACAGGTCCTGCGGCTTGGCGACGTAGTCGGTGCGCTCGCGCTCGGGGACCTCGGTGGTCAGCGGGCGGGCGTCGAGCTCCCACTTCTTGCGGCCGCCGTCGAGGAGCTTGACGTTGTCGTGGCCGTAGAGCTTGAAGTACCAGTAGGCGTAGGCGGCGAACCAGTTGTTGTTGCCGCCGTAGAGGACGACGGTGTCGTCGTTGCTGATGCCGCGCTCGCTGAGCAGCTGGGAGAACTGCTCCTGGTTGACGAAGTCGCGTCGGATCGGGTCCTGGAGGTCGTCCTTCCAGTCGATCTTGATCGCGCCCTTGATGTGGCCGGAGTCGTAGGCGGTGGTGTCCTCGTCGACTTCGACGAACACCACGCCCGGGCTGTCGAGGTTCTCTTCCGCCCAGTCGGCGGTTACCAGCACGTCTTCACGAGCCATGGTCGTTCTCTCCTGATCCCTAGGTGGGTATTGCTGCACTTGGTCTGACTGAGTTCGAGAGCGGGCCGGTGCGCGGGTTCGGAACTCGTCGAGCAGGGAGAATCCAGGCGGATACATGCCGTGGGAGATGAGTTGAAGCCTTGCTCTTAATGTGCGCACGCCGGGCCGCATAGCGGCGACTACCCTGAGGGCCAGTCGCCTAGGGCATTCGACAGAGCGTGGTCGCGATCCTGCAGAAGTCGATCGCGCGCCGCTTGGTGAGCATCGGCTTGCGCATGGGCAGAACGCTAGCAGACATCCCGGCCCGTGACCACACCCCTCTCGCGATGCGGTACGCCTCAGGTGAGCACGACGTCACGGGCCGAGCCGGTCACCTCCATCGAGTTCTCGGTGAAGTGGATCTCGGTCAGCTCGATGCCGTAGGGCAGCTCGGGAAGGTCGAAGGTGGTGTTGAACTGCTGGGTGTACTGGTCGAGCAGCTCCTGGCCGCCTTCGGGCAGGACCCCTTCGGCGGGCTCGAACCGTTCGGTGTCGATGCGGAGGGCGCCGTCGACCAGTTCGATCTGACCGGTGCCGGTGATCGCGACCTCTTGGCCGAATGCCTCGGCGACGGCGTCGATGCGCACGGTGCCGCCGCTCTCGACGCTCACTTCGAAGTCGACGAAGTCGTCGACCAGGTTCGAGAGCGCCTCCAGCGCGATCGTGCCGCTGGCGTCGACCGTGGCGGCGGTGACCCGGCCTTCGCCGTCGATGAACTCGCGCCAGTCGGCCTCGACGTCGTTCGCGACGAGGTCGAGGGTGGGGAAGGTCAGTCCGTTCGCGCCGACCTCGCGCAGGGAGATGTCGATCTGCTCGAAGTCGCCGGACCAGGCCTGGGTGACGAACGGCCAGCCGTGGACGGTGACGTCGGGGCGCTGGTCGGAGTAGGCGCCGTGGTCGGCGGCGGTCTCGGCGACCTCCGTGGCGATGCGGCGTTCGGCGACGGCGTTGGCGACCCGGTCGCCGAGGGCCAGCACGGCTGCGACGATGACGAGGGTGATGAGCAGGTAGCGGACGAACTTGCCCACAGGGGTCTCCAGTTAGTCGATGATGTAGTAGGCACTCAACAGATACACGACCGGTCCGGTGAGCGCGAACGCGAACAGTGGTCCGGCAACGTTGATCACCGGCTGCGGGGCGGTGCCGTCGCCGTCGATGCGGCGGGCGGCGGCCACGTAGCCGCAGGCCAGGTCGACCAGGACGGCGGTGAGGGCGACGAGCAGACCGCCGATGGCGGCGTTGCGCGGTTCGGGGCCCTCGATGACCAGGCCGGCGTAGGCCGCCGAGGCGGTGCCGCACATGGTGCCGATGACGATGCCGAACGCGCCGCGGGTCACCTGTCGGTTGATGCGCGGGTCGGGCATGACGACGTCGACGGCGCGGGCGGCGAGGATGGCCGTCCCGGCGGCGACGACCGCCGAGTACATCGCGGGCGGTGCCGCGCCCAGCCGCGACAGCGCTATATAAGAGGCATATCCGGCCACTGCGATGCACAGCAGCATCGTGAATCCGAGGTTCTCGATGACGCCGGCGTGGTCGCGGCGGAACAGGTGCGCGAAGGCCGCGCCCTGGAACGCCAGGGCGACCAGGATGGTGATCGGCATCAGCGAGACCGGGGTCCAGGTGACGGCGACCCAGTCGACGGCCAGCGCGAGCGCGGCGCCGACGGCCAGGGGCACCCAGGCGCCGGCGATGCGGCGGGTCCACACGACGGTCACGAGCATCGCGAGCTGGAGCACCGCGATTCCGGCGGCGTAGATCGGGCGTTCCAGCGGTGCGCCGAGGATGAGGCCCGCGCTGACGAGGACGGTGACCGCCAGGGGCGGGAGCCGGTGCAGCCAGTGCGGAGTCGGCGGGGGCATGGTGTGGTCTTCGTCGCCGGTGTCCGTTTCGCCGGCTTGGCGGTAGGGGCTCGGCTCGGTCGAGGGGATGAGGCGCCTGATGCGGCTTCCGGCCCGCTCGCTGCGGCCGGCGGCGCGGCGGGGTCGATCGGCGCCGCCGGGTTCGGCGGGCGGCTGCGCCGCTGCCCACGCAGGGTCCTCAGGAGGCGGCGCGGCCTCGGCCGGCTGGTGGCCCCAAGTCTCGTCGGGTCGGCTGTACGACACGATGGACAGCCTACGGCAAGCCGCCTGTGAACTGTTCACCTTCGCAGCCGGGCGGGGAGGTATCGATCCGGGCGTGTCGCTCCCGGCGTCTCCCAGACCGCCGTATAGCGGACCCGCGTCCGGGGAAGGTCCGTCCGTTCACAGCGGCTTTGTCACATGGTGAGGTTTCAGTGGGGTGAAGCTGGCCTTTTGTTCAGCATCCGCATACACTGATCGAGACTCCACCTACCGTCTGTACATACAGCCCGCCGCCGAAGTCGGGAAGCCTAGGCCGCGTGTGCTCAAGAACAGCGGAGGACTGCTGTGGAAATACTGATCCTCACTTCGAATCCGGTACCGGAGTCACCAGAGTCGATTCTGCCCTCGCTCGAACTGCTGCCCCACCGCGCCCGCTATGCGGGCCGCGACGTTCGGGCCCTGCTGAGCGGTCCCAGCCCTGATGCGGTCATGGTCGACGCGCGCGCCGATCTCGCGGATGCCCGCGCCACCTGCCGGGTCCTGCAGGCGACGGGACTGACCGTTCCGCTGTTCGGCATCGTCACCGAGGCGGGTCTGGCCGCGCTGCAGGCCGACTGGGGCGTGGACGATTTCCTGCTGTCGAGTTCCGGCCCGGCCGAGGTCGAGGCCCGGCTGCGGTTGGCGACCGGCAAGCCGAACGCGGCGGCCGCCTCGGGTCCGGCCGTGATCCGCGCCGGCGACCTGACCGTCGACCCGGACACGTACGCCGCGAAACTCAAGGGCCGCCCGCTGGACCTGACGTACAAGGAGTTCGAGCTGCTGCGTTTCCTGGCCCAGCACCCGGGCCGGGTGTTCACCCGCGAGCAGCTGCTGCGGGAGGTCTGGGGCTACGACTATTTCGGCGGCACCCGCACGGTCGACGTGCACGTGCGGCGGCTGCGGGCCAAGCTCGGCAGCGAATACGAGTCGATGATCGGCACGGTGCGGCAGGTCGGCTACAAGTTCGTGGCCCCGCCGCCGGACAACCTCCGCGAATCCGAACCGGAGCCGCAAAGAGTCGACGCCTGACGACCGCCCACCGCGATCCTATAGGATATTTCCTATATCCTATAGGATCGCGGTGCTGTTTTCTCGGGCGGGGATGTCGCCAGGGGCAGCGGAGCGGCGTCGGTCTCGGCCCGCGCCACCGGTAGGTGCCGCCACGCCGCGAACGCGAAACGAAAAGGGACCCGCCGCGGATCGCGGCGGGCCCCTGTGCGGAGTTCCTTATCAGGTCGTGACGCTCACGACGGTCGAGTCGATGTACTCGCCGTTCGAACCGAAGTCGACCGTGCCCAGGTAACGGGAGTCGGCTTCGAGACCGGTCCAGGCCAGGTCCAGGTCGAACGATCCGCCCAGCGACACGGACTGCTCGGCCGGCGAGACGGTGAGGTTGCCCTCGTCCGAGCTCGGCACGGTCCAGCTGTGCAGCATCGTGTCCACACTCTGCGGGCCGCCCCACAGGTCGACGAAGACCACGAACGTGTAGCCGCCCGGCAGGGTGACCGTCTCGTTCGAGGTGCCGGTCGCCGAGTAGCCGACCAGGCTCAGTGAGCCGTCGTCGTTCTTCAGGTACACGAAGATGTCGAGGTCGGTGCCGTCCGGGTGGTCGGCGTCGAACGTCGAGAACCGCACCAGCGAGGCGTCGGCCGGCGTGTCGAATTCCCAGGCCTTGGTGTGCGGGCCTTCGACGGGGTCGGCGTCGGGGAAGGAAGAGCTGTCCGGGTCGGTCAGCGTCGCCGTCGAGACCTCGGAGGCCACCAGGCCGGACACGCCGGCGGTGAGGCCGCCGTCGAAACCGGCGGTGCCCGTCAGCGTCGTCTCACCAGAGGCGCCCTCGAGGTTGACCTCGTCCTCGACGCCGAGCTGGGTCGGCTTGACCACGATCGGGGAGCGGACCTCGTGCTTGGACTTGCCCCAGCCGCCCATCTCCTTCCAGGTGATCTCGCCCCACGCCCACTCGTCGAACGTGCCGTCAGTGCGCTCGATGGTGACCGTGTAAGTGGCCGAACCGCCGGCCGGCACGAGCAGGTACCGGTGGCTGACCGAGACGTCGGTGCCCTCGGGGTCCTTCACCTTGGCCTTGTAGAAGCCGGTGCGGTCCGACACGTTCGTGACGGTGCGGGTGACGGTGTAGACGCCGGTCAGCTCGGCGACCGTGATCGACGGGTAGTTCAGCTGCGAGGGCTCCATCGAACCGTAGACCTCGCAGGCCGACGCGATCTTGTACGCCTCGGCGGTGCCGCACATGTACTGGATCCAGTCGACCGGACCCGACTCGTAGACCAGGCCGGGATCGAACATCGACTTGCCGTCGACGTGGCCGGCACCGAAGTCGAACGGAGTGGCGTCCTCGCCGCCGCGCTGGATGGTGCCGCCGTTCTCGTCCTCGGTGTAGGCGGTCGTCATCATGGCCGACTTGACGGCCGTGGGCGACCACTCGGGGTTCTCGCTGAGCAGCAGCGCCGCCAGGCCGGCGACGTGCGGGCTCGACATCGAGGTGCCCTGAGAGGCGCCGTAGTCGTTGCCGCGGTTGTGCTCCGGGGTCAGACCGGCGAGGATCTCGACACCCGGGGCGGTGACGTCCGGCTTGAGCAGGTTCTGGCCGGCGGCCAGGGCCGGACCGGCCGAAGAGAACGCGGCCATCTCGGGGGCGTTCTGCTCCTGGCGCTCGGAGGTGGTCACCGAGACGGCCGGGTCGTCGGTCGACTCGACCCATTCGGCCAGGGCCAGTCCGTCGTTGTAAGCGACGTGGATCGTCGGCACGGCCTGGGAGGTGACCACCGAGGCCGGACCGCGGTCGTCGGCGTCGCGGACGATCAATGCCAAACCGCCGGCGGCGGCGACCTCGTTGGCCATGTCGGTGAACAGGTTGCCACGCTGGCACAGGACGCCGAAGCCCTCGGTCTTCGCCGGGTCGAGCGTGCCCGGGTCGCATCCGACGGCCGCTTCGGGATCGGCGTCGTCGAAGGCGGCCTCCAGGCCGGTCTTGACCGGGAAGTCGATGGCGCCGTTGATGGCGCCGACCTCGATGGTGGTGCCGCCGTAGGTCAGCTCCGAGCGGTAGGTCATGTCGTGCGTCGAAGCGGCGACGGTGGTGACCCACGGCTCCTGGTGGTCCACGGTGGAACCGGGGCCGTTGTTGCCGGCCGAGGAGGCGACGAACACGCCGGCGGAGGCGGCGTTGAAGAACGCGATCGAGACCGAGTCGATGAACTCGTTGGTGCCGACCGAGCCGATGGAGAAGTTGATGACGTCGACGCCGTCGGCGACGGCCGCGTTGATGCCGGCGACGAGGTCGGAGCCGGCGCAGCCGCCCCAGCAGACCTTGTAGGCGGCGACGCGGGCGGCCGGGGCCATGCCCGAGACGGTGCCGAACTCCTCGCCGTCCATGACCACTTCGGACTCGTAGTTGCCGGCGGCGGTGCTGGCGGTGTGGGTGCCGTGGCCGTTGCCGTCACGCGGGGAGGCGTAACCGTCGGCCGACACGCCGCGGGCGTCGAACCAGCGGGCGCCGATCAGCTTGTTGTTGCAGGTGATGTTGCCCGCGGGGTCCTCGTCCTGGCCCTCCTCGCATTCACCGTTCCACTTGGCGTCGATGACGTCCTGGTCGGGGCGCGGTTCGGGCAGGGCCGAGAAGGACGGGTTCTCGGGCCAGATGCCGGTGTCGAGGACACCGACGATGACGCCTTCACCGGCCCGCTCCGGGTCGCCGAAGTACTGCTTCCAGGCGCCCTTCTTGCCTTCCAGGCCAAGGAAGTCGGGGGTGGTGGCGGTGTCGAGCTGGTAGATCTTGTCGGGCTCGACCGCGGCGACACGGTCGTTCTGCGCGAGCGCCTCGGCCTCTTCGGCGGTCAATTCGGTCGCGAAACCGTTCAGGACGGTGTCGTACTCGGCGGCCGGTTCGAGGTCGAACTCGTCGAGGACCTCGTCGCGCTGCTCGGCCAGGTGATCGCGGTACTTCTCGACCTCGGGGGAGTCGAAGTCGATCCTCTCGCCCTCGGTCGGCGCGGTCGCGGCGAGGCCGGCCTGGTCGCCGTCGTAGGTGGCCACCGGCTCGTCGTCGAGCTGGACGATGTAGTAGCCGTCGGTGTACTCGACGGCCTGTGCCGGGGCTTCCTTGTAGTACTCGGGAGTGACTTCAGGCAGCGAGGATGGCTCGGCCGCCGCCGGTCCGGCGGCGGTGGCGAGACCGGCGACCATTATCGGAACGGTCGCGGCCGCCAGGATGGCCCTGGTTCCGGCTCTCGCACGCCCTCTGGCGTGCCGTCGGAATATACGGGGGGACGGAGATCCCATTCGATGAGCTCCTCTCAAAGGGGACGAGCGCCGCGGAGGGTGAGGATGCGACGCACCAGAGCGAGCCTATTGTGAGCCCGACTCCGTGTAAACCCTCATATAAGGAGATTTCGGCGTTCCGCCGATACTGTTATGCGGCCGTGACATTGCGATCTCACGCAAGTCGAAGTGGACCCGCTCCCGAGCCGCCCGACAGTACGGTCCGGCCGATTTGCGGTGATTACTACCAGCGCCACCACAGGAAGCGGTATTGGTAGCGGATCTTCACCGAGCTGGCCTTGGCGGCACCGGTGACGTTGATGCGAAGACCGTTGACGCCCTTGTACTCGCACTTGTTCTTCGTCGCACTGGCGATCACCTCGACGCTGTCGTCGGCGTAGGCCTCGTCCGGCAGGATCAGCTCCAGCGAGCTGGCCTTCAGGTCGATGTCGATGTCCACCTCGCGGGTGCCGATGACGGCCTTGGTGAAGTCGAGCTTCAGCGAGCTGGCCTTGCCGTTGATCTTCAGCAGCCGCGGCACCAGCCACTCGCCGGTGCGGTGGATCGACGACGCGGTGGGCGCCAGGCTCATCTCGCTGGGCGCCGGTGCCGCGCGGCGGGCATCGGCCGCGGAGCCGGGCACCGCCAGCCGGCCGGTCTCGTCGTCGGGCAGATCGGCCAGGAGCCCGGCCACCTCGCCGTAGGTCTTGGCCGCGTACACCTCGCGGGAGCGCTCGGCGAACTCGTCCAGGTCGAGCCGCCCCTCCTCGGTGGCCGAGTGCAGCCTGCCGATGATCGCCTCGCGTTCGGCGTTCGAGATCCGCATGGTCGGGTCGGGCGTGGACATTTCGGTTTACCTTCTGTTCGAACCGGGGCTGAGCCGCCGGGGACGGCGCACCAGCCCGCCGTTGCACCATTCGTCGTAGTCGAACAGGTCCGGCTGGCGGATGAGCGCCTTGGTGTTCGCGGCCCACAGTCCAACATACTGGTCGCCGGTCTCTTGTGCTTTCTCGAGTAGTCTGTCGACCCGTTTGCGCGAGTGCACCCTGAACTTGGTGCGCACCGCGTCGCCCGAGTAGATGTAGAGGATGTGCAGGGCGAACGAGCGTTTCGGGCAGGTGGAGTCGGCGGCCAGTTCCAGCCAGGCGTCGACGAGCTCGTCGGTGGCGAGCGTGAGGTCCCACTGGCGGCCCTCGGGTGCGACCGAGAGCGGGTCGAGCGCCCAGGCTCGGACCTCCTCGACGGTGGGGAGCGCGGGGTGGGCGAACCCGGTGAAGGACGCTTCCGTCACGTGTACTCCCGGCGGCCGATCTCAGGGATTCGAACAATGCTCGACCGATCGTAACCCGACTGTGCTGTTCCGCCCTCCTTCCTGCCCGCCGCCATGACCTCCGCCTCCCCGCCCCATCGAGGTCGTCGGCGGTGAGCGCGGTCGTGTCGCGACCGGTCTCATCGGCGTGTCATCGCGTCGGCTACCGCGTCGATCCTCGCTCCCACGTCGTGGAGCTCGGCCAGGTCCGGATCCCACCCTCGCTCGAGCAGGAGTTCGCGCAGCTCGGCCAGCCAGCGGCGCGGGTCCTCCATCACGTCGCTCGCGTTGAGCACCAGCACCTTCCAGCCCAGATCGCCGAGCACGCGGTGGCGTCTTCGATCCGAGCTCTCGGCGGCGGTGCCGGTGTGCACGGCCATGCCGTCGTATTCGACGCCGACCTTCCAGCCCTTCCATCCGAGGTCGAGGAACCGCGGGCGCCGGCCGTGCGTGCGGACGCGCAGCTGCGGGGTCGGCCCCGGCAGTCCCGCATCGGCGATCAGGCAGCGAGACCACGACTCCATGGGCGATTCGGCCCTGGGGTCGGCCGCCAGCAGGGTGGCGTTGGCGCGCCGTAGCCGATCGCCGTGCAGCCGTTCGAGCGCGGCCGCCAAGCCGCGCGAGTCGACGCCGGCCCGCAGGAACTGGTCGGCGGCGGCCACGGCCTCGAGGCGCGGCAGGTCCGCCGCGCAGTCCACGAGGGTGCGGGACCGGTGCGTCACCGGCAACCCGTCGATCACGGTCGTGTCGCTCTCCGGCAGGTCGGCGGCGCACTCGAGCGGCCAGCCGCGCTCGTCCGCTCCCGGCGGCAGTACGTCGAAGCCGTGGATCCAGGCCGCGGTGCGCCCGGTGGCCACGACACTGAAGTCGGATTCGAATGCGGCCTCGAAGCGCCCGCGAAGCCCCTGGTGGGCCTGAGGGGACGGATCTGCCAGTGCGGTGCGGTATGTCGGTATCTGCAGCATGCATCGAGTGTCACTGAACGGGCACGCGGCGTCAACGACTCATTTTCGGCCTGTGGATAACTTCGAGCGGGAAGCGAAAAGCCGGGTCCGCGCCTCGATCGGCGGGCACCCGGCCTCGGCGAAGCCACAAGAGACTAGAAGTAGACGACGTCGCAGGCTTTCCAGGCGCCGCCCTCATCGACCATGACCAACGCCGAGTAGACGCCGGCGTTGTCCTCGTTCGGCGCCGCGTCGTCGAACGTCCAGTTCGCCCACGCCTGGATCTGGCCGTCGACCTCGCGCGACATGCCCCAGATCAGCCAGCCGTAGTCGGTGGCGCCGGTGTCCTCGTAGTAGTCGACCTCCCACTCGAGCATGTCCGACGGCTCCGAGCACATCAGCCCCTCCATCGCGGCGATGTCGCCGGAGTCGGCGGCCAGCGCCCAGTCGATCGCGACGCCCTCGGGCGTGTTCGGGTCGTAGTCGTCGGCGTTCACCGGCTCGCCCCAGCCGTCGTAGGCCCCCGGCTCGCCGCCCGAGTCGGCCGGCTCGTCCGACTCGGTGGGCTCCTCCGGCTCGCCGGCCTCGGACTCCTCGGGCTCGGCCTCGCTGGTCTCGCTCGTGGTGCTACCGGCCTGGCCCGACTCGTCGTCGAGCATCCCCGGCACCAGCAGGACCGCGGCCACACCGAGGATCACCACGAGACCGACGATCACGACCAGGATGATGCCGAGGTTGCCGCCCTGCTTGGCCGGGGGAAGCGGCGGCGGCATGACCTGCCCGGGCTGGGTCGGATAGCCCGGCTGGACGCCGACCGGCGGGGTCATGTTCGGCGGCTGCTGACCGTACTGCGGTGGCTGGCCGAACTCGTAATTGGGCGGAGGCTGCGGAGCGCTGTGGTAGCCCTGCGAATACGGGTCGTTCGGCGGCGGGGGCGGCTGGGAACCCGGCGGGTACTGCTGCGGGTCGTAGCCGCCGGGGGGCGGGTAAGTCATCGCTCTCTGCTGCCTCTGCTCTTGCGGGGACGGGTGGCGGTGAAGGCCTTTCACCGGGGTGTAACCGATCGTACAGCGACTCCGCCGCTCCGTCGTACGCCAAGACGAGCTCGGGCCCGCATCGACTGGCGAACGGTTACCGTGTGTCGCACACCCTGTGCGATGGGGCTTCGTATTGGGGTTTAACATGTATGACCCCGGCACTGACACCGCAGGCCGCATACGACTCCGTTGCGACGCGCCGACCCGATGGAGCGACTGGCAGAGCCGTACCGAGAAGTTCAGGCAGCGACACAACCGGCTATTTCCCGAGGTTCAACGTATGGCGACTGTCCAAGTTCTGGGTCTGTGGACACTGCGGTTCTCCAGTGTGCTCGCCCCCATACCGATCGTGGAGGCCCTGGGCCTGCACCGAGGCTGGGGCTACGGCCTGCTGTGCCCGGCCGTGGTCGCCGGCTGGGCCACCGGCCGCTGGTGCCGCCGCCGCGAACTCGCCCGCCTCCGCGAAGACTCCGGCCGCAGGGCCGTCGGCGGCGCCGACTCGCGGACCTCGTTCTGGCGCGAGGACAAGATGGGCGAGATCTCCGAGACGATCGACGTGGCGCGCCGAAGCTCCTCGCACCCGCCCGAACAGCGCGAACGGGCCATGCGGAACCTCGTCGACAGCATCAAGAACGAAGGCATCGAGGCCGACCTGCGCATCCAACTCGTCCAGGACCTGGTCGACCTCGGCGGCCACGACATGGCGATACGACTCCTCCCCGTCGTAAGGTCATCCGATGTGGATATAGAGGTGCGGTTGGAAGCGGCCGAGCACATGGGCCGCTTCAGCGCCGAGGACGGCGCCCGCGCCCTCGAGGCGATCGCCACCGACACCACCGTCGACGACCAGTACCGCCTCGACGCCGCCAGCGCCCTGGTCGACTGCGCGAGGCGCCCGGCCGGCATCGCGCTGATGCGGCTGGTCACCGACAACTCGGTGAGCGAATACGTGCGGCACGGCGCCGCGAACATGCTCCGCCGCGTCAACCGGTCCTCCGCCGCGCTGGCCTTCCAGCACTTGGCGGCGGCCCCGCTCGTCAGCCCCCGCGTGCGCATCATCTGCGCCGAGCAGCTCGCCGACGACAACGCCCACGAAGCGGTGAACGTCCTGTGGCGGCTCATCAAAGGCGTCGAGTCCAGCATGGATTACAACGTCGGCATCGACGCTGCCGAATCGCTCCACGGAATCAGCCCCGACAACGGCATCGAGGCGTACTCGGCGCTCGCGGTCGACGCGAACTTCGCCTGGTACGGCCGGATCGAAGCGGCCTACCGCCTCGGCAGGCTCGGCGTCAGCGACGGCTTCGACCTGCTCAGCGACTTCGCCCGCGCCGACGAACTCGACAACGTCTTCGGGCTGGCCGCGCTCGACCGCCTCTTCCAGCTGGAGACCGAGACCGGCACGCTCGAAGCCGACGACTAGCGTTTGACGCCCACATAGGTCGATCGAATCTCCAGGTGGTGGAGGTCCCGGCGCGCACCGAGCCAGTGCGGACTGTCGGGATCGAGCAGTGCCTCCCACGTCGACTGGTCCTCGCCGTCCAAGAAGTCCTGGAACCAGGCGACTCTGGCCGCCAGCGCCTTGAGCGTCGAATCGAGCGCTTCGCCCTCCAGCGGAGCCGGCAGTGCGACGACGTCGTTGAACTCCCGGACTTCCGTCAACCCGGCGCGCTCGAGAGCGACGTTCCAGCCGTACGGCAGCGGAGTGGCCTTGTGCGCGGCGTTCTCGGCCTCCATGCGCCGCGACCAGGCTTCGGCCAGCCGCAGCTCGAGTCCCGGCCGGCCGATGCCGATGTCCCACGGTAGGTATCGCGGCGCGATCCCGCCCTCCCCGAGCGCCAGGCGCCCGCCGGGAGCGAGGATCCCCGACAGGTCGTCCAGCACCGCCTGCTGATCGGCGGCATGGTGAATGACGCCGCCGGCCCAGACCAGGTCGGCCGGTTGCGGGATGAGGTCGGCGAGGGCGCCGAGATCGTTGAGGTCGACGACGGCGGTGTCGACGGCCAGACCGGTCTCGGCGGCGCGTTGGCGTGCCAGCTCGACCATGTCGGGATGGGAGTCGACGGCGAACACCCGTGCCTGAGGATGCGACTCGGCCAGCGCCAGCGCCATGCCCGCGGCGCCGCAGCCGACGTCGAGCATGACCGCGTCGTCGGGCGAACTCAATCGCTCGGCCTGGCGCCGGTAGCGTTCGGACTCGGCTTCCGCTCGCTCGCGGAACATGGCCACCGCCTCGCCGAAGTCGATCGCCGCGGACGTCTCGGAGGGCGAACCGTTGCTCATGCCCCCAACCTAGACCATGGGCCTCGCCGGGGGCCTCAGCGCGGCTTCGCCGATCGGGTGTGGCGCTTGCGCGCGGCCCGCCCGGTGCGGCGAGCGCCTCAGGCGCGGGCGATCCGGTCGCGAACCCGGGTGGACTCGCTGTCGAGCCGCTGTTCGCGGTCGAGGCGCGGGGATCCGTTCTCGGCCAGGCCGGTGAGCAGGCTCCGGGCGATACCGGCCTGCATCAAGGCACAGCCGCGCAGCGCCAGCGGCAGGAGCACCGCCAGCACGAGACCGCCGAGGAAGCCGAGCGCCGCGACGGCGAGGTAGGAGTCGCCCCAGCCGAGCCACCGCGTGGCGTACTCCATGCCGTCGCCGTCGCTGCCGAAGAGGCGGCGGAAGATCCAGCCGTACAGCGGGTACACCAGGGAAGCCACGGTGGCGGCCCACCAGGTCGCGGCGACGACGAACCCGAGGATGGCGACCGGGAAGTTGATCACGCTCCACAGCAGGTTCATCCAGGACTGGCCGTCGGCGACGGCCGTCAGGAGACGGCGGAGTCCGGAGGCACCGGGCCGCGCCTGCTTGTGCCGGGGGCGCGGGACCGATTCGCCGGTCACCTCTGCGAGCTGTTCGCGCCCGGCGGCGGCCATGCCGCGCATGGCAAGCAGTGTCGCGGCGAGGACCGGCACACCGATCCAGACCACCGCGGTGGCGACGCCGGCGGCGACGCCGACGACGGTGATGACGAACGCGGGTATCGCGATCGGGAGGCCGGCCAGCAGGTAACCGGTGTCGCGGCCCAGCTGCTTGAGGGTCTTTCGCATGAGTCGAACCTATGTCGATCCGCCGGCGCATTCGAGCCTGTGAGCTGGCGTTCCAATGGTGAGGACAGCCCTACCGTGGCTTCCCGAGGCGTCGGTCCAGATCACAGTGACCTCCCTGCCGGCCATGTCGGCGCGGGCCTGATGGGGCCACTGGTGACGGTGTCCTCCGTCTGCGGTCCTCAGTCTCGGCTCTTCGCGATGTGCATTGCCATACTCGTGCTGCTCTCTCGAAGCGAGATCCGCGAGTGGTGTGAGCGCTGATCTATGCCGCTGGATCGTTCGAGTCAACCTTCGCAGTTGCGCTCGACGGATGACCACACCTGCACGGCCAGCGCCCGGATGCTCCGGGCCCGCCCCGCCTCGCTCGCCCATTCGAGATGGCGCTGCTCGCTGATCACCAGCTCCGGACGGTCGTCGAGTCCGATCACCGAACCGAGCTCCGCCGGCTCGACGTCCACGAACGAAAGTCGGAGCCGCGGTCGCCCGGCGACGACGTGGAAGCGGATGAGTCGCTCATCGACCGTTCGAGTGTCGACCGGCACCAGACTCCCCGGTGCCGCTCTGGCGTTGGACGGTTCGAATCGAGGCAGGTCGTCGAGGGCGGCGAAGTAGCGCCGACGGATTAGCCGCGGGATGTAGCGTGACGGCCCCATCAGAACGTCCCGGTGCCGAAGGCACGGTTGGTGTCGAAGGCGTGCTCCCAGCCCGCGATGTACGCGCCGTGCCTGGGAGCCGCCACTGGCGGCACCCGGGCGGTTCCGCGCGCAGGCGCCGCTGTGGGGCGCTCGGCGGGTGCCGCCGGTCGAAACCGGTCGGCGACCCAGTGTCTGAACCGAGTGAACCGGCCTTTCCTCCGATGCAGTCGCGCTCTCCCGTCGATGTGCGCACGCGCCAGAGGCTCTGAGCCGATGAGGAACCGTTGCCAGGCGTCCTCCCTCAGGCTCGACGATCGCAGTCCGGCCCGCTCGGGTGGCGGCTCACCGGCCGATGCCGGCTCTGAAGCGGTCGCCGAATCGTCGACCGATGGTCGCGATACCTCGATGACCGGCGCCGGTGCGGGCAGGTTGAGCCTGATCCACGCGGAGACTTGACTTGCCTGCGACGGATCGTCGGGCGGCAGCGGATCGGGAAGTTCGCCGCGCCGATGGCGCCCGGTGCGCCGGTCCTGATACCAGCCGGGCGAGCCGAACGGCCCCGGGTCGAGCGGGTCTTCGGGCTTGCCGCCGATCTGCCATGTGTCACCTGGTCGGTGACGCAGGTAGGGAGGCTCGTACCACGGGCTGGCGGGGTCGTCGTCGGAAGCGGCCGGATCGCAGCAGTCGGGGCGGTGCTGGTATCGGTAGGCGCCTGGAGTATCGGGATCCGGCGAGCCGTCGGCCAGGAACAGCCGCCGACCGGCCCAGTCATAGTGGCCGTCACCTGGGACTTCCACGAGAGGACTCCCGGGGCCCGATCGCGGCGCGTGCTCCTCGGGACGGAGGTTTTCAGGCACGCCGGAATAGCGTATTGTCGTAGAGGACAAGGGAGGCTTCCTTCCTTGCTCGGCGCCGCCCGGCGGGATCAAGTTGGTAGCTCGTGACCACCGGGCGGCGAATCTTATTCTGATGTATGACTGGGCCGGATGCGACTCAGATCCTTCGTAAACGAATCAGTTTCGTTCGTAAGTACTTGTCTCCCATCCGACTTGCATCATATGCATCGAATGATGACGCTCGAATCGCACACCTGTCAACTGCAGCCGGAGTCATCGCAGGGTATGAGAGCGATTCACAATCCATAAAGTTCAATTCTCGACATGAGAAGAATTGGCGCCCAATCGGTGAGAGCGAAATGGAACATGATTCATAATGTCCGAGGTGGAGTGCTGTGATGCAAAACGCAACCGGATCACCGCACTGCTGTTCGTCTTCCCGTCAGCGATCACACCAGTTTCGCGAGTCCTGTGTCAACAGCAGTCCGATGACGACACAGGACAGTGCGGCACCGAACACCGTGCCGAACATGCCCCCGGCATTCGAAGACGTCGACGCCTCGACGCCCGAAGCGGTCATGGTGTCGTTCAACAAGTGGGTGAACCAAACGAACGAGGCGACAGAGGACACCACGGCGAGGACCAGACCGACGACTTCCAACGCGATCACACCGCGGCTGCCCGTGCTACGGCGGCGGGCGATCTTGACCGCGAACACAGCCCTCAACACGGTCCACACCAGTCCCTGCACGATGCCGAGGACGAAGAGCACGCCCACCGCTGTCGGCATGCCGGCGAGGCCGAGTCGCGCCAGGAAGGTGATCCCGATGACCGTGAAGACGGCGCCGCAGGTCCCGAAACCGAACATGACCCAGAGCAGCACCACCGCGGCTTTGGTCACTCCGGGCATATCGGTGAACGTGGGCGCGGGTTCGGTCAAGGCGTGAGTGGGCGATGCGTCGACCATTGGGGGCTCCTGTAGGCGAGGGCAGTTCTGAACGGCGATCCTAGTGCAGAACCGGCGAACGCGGGGTTCACGAGGAGCCGGCCGCCGGCGGACACAGGTGCGGCCCGGGTTGTTGACCTCAATCCCGGGCCGCGATGTGCCGCATGTCGCCGCTGCGAACCTTCGGCGGGCCGTGAAACTACTGCTAGCACCGTGCTCTGCCATTGAGCTACCGCCCTGCGTGGTAGGGCGGGGCGGATTTGAACCGCCAACCCCGATGTCCAATGGAACCCGCTCGCGGTCACGCGCGGCACGGCGAATGCTGAATCTGGAGCGAGAATCTCAAGTTCCGCGGATTGCCTCTGCCAGTTGGGCCACGCCGGTTCGTACCGGCGGAGGGACTCGAACCCCCAACTCTACCGCGTGATGCTCAGACTGAACCTCAGTTTCAGCTTTGCGCTGTTCGCGCACCCCTGTCGCTCAACAGGGGAGTCTCGTTGTTTCAGTCTCCCAGCAGGTAGCCGAAGACCTTGTCGCCGACCCGCTCGTCGACGGCCTCGGTGCCGTTGGCCTCCTCCCGGGCGAACTTCACCGCGTGCTGCAGCTTCTCCAACCGATGCACCAGCGTCGCCACGCGCTTCGCCGGAGCGGCTCCGGAGAACTTCACCGTGGTCCAGTAGCCCACCGGGATGTCCTCGTAGTACACCTCGACCTGCGCCGGGTGCTCCTCTGTCGCCTCGGCCTTGACGTGGTTGCGCGGCACCTTCTTCGTGCGCACGGTCTTGACCGGCTCAGTGGCGAAGCAGTTCGTCGACTCGTTGAAGCCCCACGACTCCGCCTCGTCGAGTACGGGCAGCGACTTCACGAAAGCCTGGAGGTCGGCCAGCTGCTTCTCCAGGAACAGCAGGTAGGTGACCGGGACGTCGGCGAGCAGGACCTCGTCGTCGACCACCACGTCGGCGGTGGCGAGCGCGTTGGTGCGGTCCTTGGTCGCCACGACGTCGAGCATCCGGGTCATCGCCGAGGCCACCTCGGCCAACTGCTCCTCCACGCGCCGCTGGACCTTCGTCGACTCAGACGGCAGCTGCTCGCCTTCCTCGTCCTTGGGCTGGTACGTGCGGGAGATGCCGGACAGCAACGGCGCCTTGGACAGCTCGCGGCCGGCGTCGCCGAGCGCGCGAGAGGCCCTGTTCTTGACGCTCTTCTCGATGGCGATGATCTGGTTCAACTTGCTCACGGGGGCTACCTTTCGTTCGCCCAGAACGGTACGGCCCATGTAGCCGCCCGCGCAACCGATTACATCCACTCGATCTGCGTGCTGGCAGCATCACTTCCGGCGTCGTTCCAGATTCTGACCCGCATGGGGTTCGGATCCCCTTCGGGGATGAAACCGATCGCGCCCGGAGAGGCACACGAAGTGGGACCGGTGGTCTCGCCGTCCCAGGTGATCTCACAGGTGACGTTGCCGCCGCCGTCGTCGTACTCGAAGTCCCTGCAGATCTTCCACTCGCCGTCCACCTGGCACTGGTACCGGTGCCAGGTGGTGACCCTCGGGACGTCGATGGTGGTGCCGCTCGCGGCAGCCGCCGGCGACTCGCCGGCCTCGTTCACCGCGACGACCGAGACCTCCACGGTCCGGCCGTCGCCGAGTCCCGAGACCGTGGCCTCCGTACCGGTCACCGTGATGGAGTCGCCGCCGGCGGTGACTCGGTATCCGGTGATGTCCCTGCCGTTGTCCGACGGCTTGTACCACGAGACGTTGAGGGTGCCGGCGTTGTCCTTGTCGGTGGCCACCCGCACGGTGCGAGGCCGGTTCGGGTTGTTGAAAGGCGTCACCGGTTCCGAATTCGGCGAGGGCTCCGCCGCGGCGTCGCCGGCCAGGGTCGTCACGCTGTATATGTGGCTGCGCCCGTAAGTGAGCTCACCGTCGAGGAACGTGTGTCCCGGCTCCGCGGTCTCGACCACCCGCTCTCGAGTCCCGTCATCGGCGACCGACTCGACCAGGTATCCGGTGATCTCGAGCCCCTGCCCATTGGGCTCGCCCCACTGGAGGGCGACGGTGCCGTCGGGCCCGGCCGTGGCCGTGACCAGCTCGACCGGATCGGGCACCTCGGCGGTCGGCCGCAACGGTTCGCTGGTCACCGTCGGCCCGGCGCCTTCCGAGTTGTGGGCGGTGACGGTGAACTCGTACGTCTCGCCGTTGACCAGCTCGCCGATTTCCACGACCCGCTGACCTGGAGCGACGGACCAACTGCGCCCGTCTCCTTCAACTGTGTACTCGGTGATCGGTGCGTGGTTGTTAGCGGCGGGCTCCCAGGAGAGCGTCACGGCTCGGTCCGACACCGCTCCGCGAAGACCGGTGACGGGACCGGGCGGCTCCGGTACTGGAGGCGCTTCGGAATCGCCACCGTCCTGAGCGCCGTCCTCGTGATCCGATACGCCTAGGTCGCCGTCCTCACCCTCGTCTCCGACCGGCTCGACAGGCGGGACGTTGCCGCCGAGAACGTCGTCGCGGTCCTTCGGGGCGAGTCTGGCGGAGCCGTCCGCCGCGATGACGACGGCGTTGTTGGTGTACACGGCATTGGCGAAGAGCATGTCGCCTGCGGAGACGAGTTCGATGGGGCCACCGCCGGCATCGATGTCGATGGCGTCGAGCTCGGTGCCGTCGAGGCCGAACACGAGAACCTTGTCGGCGCTGCCGTCAGGGACGTAGACGCGCTCGCGGAACTCCACTGCCGCGCCGAGCAGCGGGGTCGAATCGGCGTCGATCGGGAAGGTCTGCGACCGCTCGTCTTGGACGGCCACTACGCCAGGAGGGGAGGCGACCGTCACGGCCGCGTAACGGCCCGGGCTGATATCGGCGGTGCGTGTCGGCCCGCTCAATTCCACGTCGGCGGTGAAGATCTCGCCCGAGGGCCGCAGGGTCGTCATCTGCGCGACGGTGCGGTTGAGGACCGCTACGCCGTCGCCGAGCACAGTGAGACTGAGTTCCTGACCTGGGTCGGCGATGGACTCGGTGCGAGCGGTGCGGGCGCCTTTGGCGCCGGGTTCGACGGCGACGACGGTGCCTTCGCGGGGACTTCCGATCCACAGTGTGCCGTCGACGTCGAAGGTGCCGCCGACGAGTCCGGCCGGGAAGACCAGCCGCTCGCCGATCGGCGACAGGTCTACGGGGTCGACCTGCGTGACCAGGCCCTGCAAGCGGTCGACGATGAAGGCTCGGTCGTCGTGGAGAGCGAGGCGGACCCCTTCCCCGGGGGCGGTCTCGGCGGTGCCGGTGATCTGCAGGGTGCGGAGGTCGATCGCGTTGACCTTGCCGGTGGTGAGATCGCGCAGGATGAGATAGCGGTCGTTCTGCTCGATCTGCACCGCGTTTCCGGCGCCGTCCGCTATTTCGACGCGGGCATCGGTGGCGGCGGTGAGCCCGTTGA
Source organism: Glycomyces halotolerans (assembly GCF_054779575.1). NCBI lineage: Bacteria > Bacillati > Actinomycetota > Actinomycetes > Glycomycetales > Glycomycetaceae > Glycomyces > Glycomyces halotolerans. Next base: position 32,446 of record NZ_BAAGXZ010000002.1, on the reverse strand, counting down.
CGCGGGCTATCTCTCCTGTGGGGACTGTCCACAGCCACATGCTTCCGTCCTCGCCGGGCGAGTCTCGGGAGAAGGCGCCGGTGCCGAGCAGGGTGGCGACCAGGGCGCCGACCAGGAGGATCGGGAGGCCGAGTGCGATGAGCAGGCCTTTGGGGTTGAGGCTGCGGATATTGCGGGACGAGGGTGCGTTCGAAGTCATGGGGGCGATTCGGGTCAGGGGTCGGAGAAAGGGTGTTTCGACCACTGTAGCGTACTGACTCCAATGCGGAGGATCACCGCAGTGGTGCACGCTCGCCGTGGTGGAACGGCTGGACCCGAGAACGTGTCGCGGTCGCTATCGAGTGGCGCGATTTCCGGCACACCGGCGTCGGTTATCAAGAGGCCGATACGCCGTCGAGATGGCGGGTGTCACCAAGGCGGACCACCAGGCGGCCTCGGTAGAAGTCGTCCTCGAGCAGTGTGGTGATGCTGCCCGAGGAGGCTTTGAAGACGACATGGCCGAGCGAGGCGATCGGCATCTTGATCCAAGCGGCCACCACGAACGTCAAGGCGAAACCATGGGTCACGATGATCTGGTGTTCGTACTGGTTGCGGAGGATGTCGTCCATGGCCGCGTAGGCGCGCCGCGCGACCGCCACTTTTGATTCGGCCCCTTGCACATCGGTGTGCTCCATTCGGTCGCCGTCGGTCGGCGGCGGGTTCACGAGCCGATCCCACGACTCACGCGTCCTTCCCTCGGCGCGGCCGAACGACATCTCCCGCAGCCTGGGATCGAGCACTGGTCGAACGCCGAATCGCTCGGCAATCGCTTCGGCCGTCTGAGCTGTGCGTCGGAGATCTGAGGAGCACAGCCGTACCTCGGTACCGTCGGGTACCGCAGCGCGTAGAGCCCGGCCGATGGACTGCGCGGCACGGATGCCGTAGGGCGTGAGTCGCGAGTCATACCACCCGCCGACCAAGCCCTCGAGATGGTGGATCGCCTCTGGATGAGTGACGACATAGAGGGTGCGCACCGGTGCGGGCCTTCCGAGAGGAATTGAACTGCCTGACCGCAACCGTCGCAGTCGAACAGCACCACCGCAACCGACTTCAGGAAGCGACGGTTCCCAAACGTGTTGGGGAACAGTCGCATTTCAGACTGAGTCAATGCCAGAACGCGACTAGCATTGAACGTCAAAGGCGCCGACCTGCTGGAGTCGCTGATGACTCAACGCTCGGACCCCGGCGCGGCGGAAGCCGAGCCGGAATCTCGCCCGACCGTTCGCGAAATGCCCGTTGAAGGCAAGATCGCGGTGGCGATCCTGCGGATACAGGTCTTCCTCGGACTCCTCTGCTGGACCGGTCTCGGCGTCGAATCCGTGACGGGTCTCTTCGAGGCAGAGGACCCGGCGAAGCAGCTAGCGGCGCTCACCTCGGAGCCCTTATTCGCACGGGCGGCATTGATGCTGCTGCTCGCCTGGCTTGTTGGGGGCACGATCCTTCGCGCCGTGATCGCCGGAGCGATCGCCGCCCGAAAGCGATGGGCACGGACAACCCTCATAGCGCTGCAGTATCTCGAGATGGGAGCGGCGGCGACGGCCTGGCTGCTGCTGGCTATCACCACCGGGGACGGCAAGCTCGTCGGAGCCGTCGTCTCGAGTTCGATGGTCGGCGTGGTGACCGCGGTAGCTCTCGTGATGTTGGTCGGAACCCGCGACATGGCCGCATGGTGCGATCGGCAAGGTGCGCGTCCGCTCGGCCGAGCCGATGCTCCATAGGCCTGCAGGGTGATGCGGCTGGCAGACTCGCCTTCATGGCCACACCGCGGACTTCCAGCGACGTCGTCCTGGTCACCGGTGCTTCGTCGGGTATCGGCAAAGCCACCGCGCAGGAGTTCGCGCGTCTCGGTTATCGGGTCTTCGGCACCAGCCGTAGCGAACGTCCCGATGCGGACGGCGTGACCATGCTGCGGCTGGACGTGCGCTCGACGGCATCGGTCACCGACTGCGTGCAGACGATTCTTGCCAGCACCGGCCGGATCGACGTGCTGGTCAACAATGCCGGAGCGATGCACGAGGGGATCGCCGAAGAGACCGCGATCGCCGAAGCCGAGGACCTCTTCGCGACCAACCTGTTCGGCGCCGCACGGGTGGTCAACGCCGTACTGCCGACCATGCGCGAACGCCGCCGGGGCCGCATCGTCAATATCGGCTCCCTGGCGGCATGGGTCGGCGAACCGGGCGAGGGTTTCTACGCCGCGTCCAAGGCCGCACTGGCCCGCTACACCGAGGCGCTGCGCCACGAGGTCCGGTCGCTGGGCATCTGGGTGTCCCTGATCGAGCCGGGCGCGTTCCGAACCGACGTGCTCAACGCCGCCTCGACAACCGAACGGACCATGCCCGACTACGACGCCGTACGAGAGGCGGCCCGCCGCACACTCCACCGGAGCATGAGCAAAGGCGGCGACCCCCGCACCGTCGCCGAACTGATCGTGAGGACCTCCCGAGCACGGAGACCGCGCGCCCGTTACGGAGCCGGCGCCGACGGACGTTGGGTGCCCTACCTCACCACACTCCTGCCCCAGCGGCTCGTCGAGTACCTGCTGCGCCGCAGCTACGGGCTACCGTCCCGCACTGCGGCGACCCGGCCCCACTGACGCCGGGAGCCTCGGAGTGTCCACCGTCACCTGCAATCGAGGTTGCATCCGGTACGTAGGTACAGGTTTACCGTCGATACGGAAAGCAGCACCGGTCTCGCACATGCGCGGTCGGGACGACTGAACGAGGGATGCGCTGCATTTCCGGGACCACGCTGGGCGGCCTGCTCGGCCGTTCCACTAGACCCGACGGAGACCCACGATGAGCAAACACGAAACCGACGCCCCGGTCAATAGCGCTGGTGCCATCGCTTCACCAGGGGCGGCGGTGTGCGGACCGGCCGCGTCGGTTGACGCCACGGCACCGGGGGTAGGGCGGTGAGCGGGTCGGCACTGCGCAGTGGGCAGGTCGCCTCAGCGGCCGGGGTGAACCTGCAGACGCTGCGCTACTACGAGCGGCGCGGCCTGCTCGCCAGACCCCAGCGGTCTCCCGGCGGCCACCGGCTGTACCCGCCAGAGACGGTCACCGTGCTGCGAGTGATCAAAGCCGCGCAGCGACTGGGCTTCACCCTCAAAGAAGTCGCCGAGCTGCTCGAGATCGGCGGCCACCGGCACGCACGCCCCCGCGCCGGACTCCAGAAGCGCGCAAGGGAAAAAGTCGCCGAAGTCGACGCCAAGATCGCCGACCTGACCGTCATCCGCCAAGCCCTGACCGACGCCCTCGACGCCGGATGCGACGACCTGACCGCCTGCGCCGAGAGCACCTGCTGCCCGTTGCCGTTCGCCGACCTCGCCGAGGAGCATCACCGTGCCGGACCCTGTCACTGAACCGCGATCCGCCCGCGCCCGGGGCCCCAAAACTCTGGGTAGCCTGGCGGGGCTCGCCTGCCTGGCCTGCTGCCTGCTGCCCGTCTTGATCGCCGCAGGAGTCATCGGCGGGGGCGCAGCCGTGGTGGTCGGCTGGCTGCCCGCCCTGGCTGTTGCCCTCGCGGCGCTCGCGGTCGGCATGTGGTGGTTCCAACGCCGCCGCGCCCGATCCTGCACCTGCCGCTCCGAACACACCGCGGACGGCTGCGCCTGCGCCCACAGCGCCTGATCGAGCTGGCGCGCCAATCGCGCTCACCACGGAACTTCGGACATCCGGCCGTCAGCCGAGCGGATCCCCGGACCTCTCAGCGAACCGACCAACGGCAATGACGAGGCACATCTGTCAGCATCTGCAGCGCACCGGTAAACGATCCGAAGGACCGTTTCCGCTGGCCGAACAGGACCGGTACGACCGTGAGATGCACTTCGCTCCAGCCTCCTACCGTGCGTCCAGGGGCACGCGGATGTGCTCCGCAAAGCAGAACGGGATGGGATTCCCGTTGGAGCGATGTCTCGGTAGTGTGATGGTGTGGGCAAGGGTTCGGAACGCAAGTACAGGGTCGTGCCGGTCGACGAGGAACCGGATTTCGGTGATCCGCCGAGGCACTGGGGCCGCGTCGCCTCGATGGCCGGTCTCTGGGCCGTCGTCCTGTTCGGGGGCGCGTGGATGGCCCCGGGCTTCGCCTCTGGAGGCGCCTCCGACGAGACCGACGCCCGCGACCAAGCTCCCATAACTCCGCGCCAGGCGGCGGCCAGGTATCTGGAAGCGGGTCTGAACGGTGAGTCTGATCGCGCTGGCGCTGTGCTCTGCGATGACGCTGCTCCACAGATGCTTCAGTCCGACCTCGTGGCGCTGCGTGACGAGTACGACGAGGCGCTTGGAGCTTATCCAGAGATAGAGGTCAGCACCACGGAACCGGTCGGCTCGGCTTCCGGGATGGTGGTGGACTCTACCGTTTCGTTCATAGGCGACAGTATTTTCCGGGAGCAGTTCACCGTTACCGTCCTGGCAACCGGTAGCAGGTATTGCGTTTCCGAGGTGGTAAGGGTCCGGTCGGATGATGAAGACGCGGCGGATCGAGTCGACCCTCAGGACCAGGCTGCAAAGTTCCTAAGCGCGGTATTCGTGGTTCGAGATCCGAATTTGGCTTCCAGCCATCTTTGTGTCGGCTATGACGGCCCTCAACCCGAGGAGCTGGAAAATGCGCTGAGGGAATGGGAGGGCGTCTTCGGCGACGCCACGCCGGTTCAGAGTTTTGAAGGTGAACCGACGGAGTCTGATTCCGGCACGGTTGTGCCTATGAGCGTTGAGCTCAGCTCTCTTCGAGCGACCGAATCGTTCGCATTCGAGGTTACGATCGTGAACAACTGCATCACTAAAGTGTCCGGGGACGAAGCGCTTCTCCACCCGTCCGATGATTAACCGTAGATTCTCAGTGCATCTGACCGCCTCCAGGGGACTTACCAGGCTGCAGTGCTGAGCTCTCATGGTTCCGTGGATTTTTCACCGGTTGTTGCGCCCTCATCGCAGTCGTTTGGTTGAGGCGCAACTTTTGCTCGGGCTGAAATGGGATATCAGGTGTCGATATCTCAAGGCTGCATTTCGTTTTTCTCACCGATTTGGCCATTTCCTAGTACCCCTCGCTGAAGCATCAAGAGTCCATCTGATAACGACCCTTGACCCGGCGAATCAATCGATGTCTGATCGATGTCCGCTGGCGCTCACCGCTCCAGAGACGGATCAGAGCCTCATACACGAGGTCGACTTGCACACGGCTAAGGCGGTGGCCAGAGACGCCGGCGGCCAGCGGCGAACGGGGGACGGCGTCGGCATCGAGTAGGGCTCGCCATTCGGTCAGCCCGATCTGAAGGTACTCCAGGCCGGTCAGATCGCCGCTGACGACCGGATCAGCGATCGCGCCCGGTTGTGCGATCAGCGTGCGTAGACGAGGCAGACCCACCAGCGGTGTGAGATCGGACGGCTCCCTGCCCGCGGTCTTCAGCACCTCGAGCTGCTCGGTGGCGGCCGCTTCGACCGAGTGCCCGTTGCTGCTATTCACCCTCACCACTTCCGGTGGTTCCTCCCCTGGCCGGGAGGGCCATGACGGTTTGGTGGCGCCGTTGATGACCAGGTCAGGGAGTGATTCCGCCAGCAAGCGCGCCCCGATCTTCGATTCATGATCCAGCACCACTACCTGTCCGACATGCCCGGACGGTCCCGGTAGCACGTCGATAGCGGTCCAATCCCCGGTACCGCCACCGTGGTCACCGATCACGATCCAGCCAGGCGAGGCCACGAGCCCTTGCACCGCCGAGTCCGACCGGGTGACCACCGCCGTGTCCGCGAGCCACGGGTGCGACGGCTCCGTGCGGACGTCCGCCTCCGAGGCGCGCTCGATGCCGTCGAGGCCGAACAGCTCGATCCCGCCGAGGGCCTTGATATCTCGGTCGTACCGCTCGTCTTCCCCGTAGCGAACGTAATCGCCGTATCTGGCCCGTGTGACTCGCAGTATCGCCTTGAGCTCTTCGGGAATCGACATCCCAAGGCGCTCCTCGACGTCCGCGATCTCGTCTTCAGTAGCGCCGACCGCGTCCGGCATCCGCTAACGCAGCACCCGTTCCAAACGTTCCGGGTCGGCCGACGGCGCCGCGCCCCGGCCCGGATACGTCTCCGGACCACGTCGGGCAGGCTCCGGCACCGCTCCATCGACCAGCAACACGTAACCGGCGCTGTTCACCCCAACGGGACGGACGATCTTCGGGCCGAGTGACTCCGCCGGCGGCATCGACGTTCCTCCTGACTGGACAGGGTTGGTGCCAAAGGAGCTATGAATTGGGTCCTACCATAATGCCGACCGCCGACATCGCCCTGAACTGTATTCATCCGGCCTGGGCCGCCCGGATCCCCCAGCGCCGTCACAGCCTTCGACTAGAACATCAATCAGGTTGAGAAGGGCTCAATGACTCGATCTATTCTAGGGGTGCTCCCACGTTGTTCATGAAGGCAACCGGGTCCACGGCACCCGCCGCTGAGCGGTCCGCGTTCAAGTGCACTTCGTAATGAAGATGTGGTGCCGAGGAACGACCCGACGAACCGACATAGCCGATGACCTGACCGGCCCGAACCATATCGCCTTCATCAATGAGTGGTCGTGATTGGAAGTGGCAGTACCGCGTCAGATAATCGCCTGCATGGAGGATGTTCACGTACCAGCCACATCCCGCGATGGATGGCGAGCCGTCCACGTCGCACGAGTAGGGGCTGCCATCTGGCGCGAAGGCATTGCATTCTGAGGTGATGACCGTACCGCTGGACGCCGCCACAACAGGAGTACCGCGAGGCACCCCGATATCCACGCCCTGGTGGGTGGGGCGCTCTGCCGTTCTGAACCCCGACCAGACCGGGCCGTCGACTGGGACGATCCAGCCCGCCGCGGACAGCTCTCCCGGAGCAGCGCACTCGCCCAGGTTCACATTCACGGCCGAAGAGCGTCCGCCACCGCCAGTCAGGGCGTTGACTATCTCGGTCGCCTTCGGCTCATGCTTGGCGTAGGCATTCGGGAAAGCCGAAATCTGGACGCGTTGGGCGGCCACGGTCAGCGCCATGCTCTCCCACCCGTCGATCGTCTGGAGCTTCTTGTAGAACTTCGTCGAGGCATAGACGGGATCTTGAATCTGCTCCGGGGTGCCCCAACCTGAAGACGGTCGCTGCTGAAAGAGACCGAGGGAGTCGTGGTCATTCGCATCGCCTAGGTGACCCAGGTTGGTCAACCGTGATTCCTGCATCGCCGTCGCAATAGCGATGACCCACGCCCGAGGGCTCAGCTCTAGTTCCTGGCCGACCGAGATGATGACCGCCGCGTTGTACACCTGATCGTCGTTGAGGCCGGAGATCGTAGGCAGCTCCGCATCCGGGTCGACCATGACGTTCAAGCCGCAGCCGACAGGGGCCATGACATCGCCCTCGTCACCGTCCGACTGGTCTGCCAGCAGCTGCACGATGACCGCCACCGACCCGAGACAGCACATTGAAGCGAGCGCGACACCCCACATCCACCGTTGCCACCATCCCGGACGCTTAGGTGTGCTGAGAGTTGTCATGCGGCCTCCCAGTCGATTGCGGACACCAGCCACTCCTGATCAGCCCAGGCGCTGTCGCCCTCGATCATGGTGAGGATCAGGGTTCCGGTGTCCATCGGGATGCGGACCTTACCGCCGTCGATGAGTGCTTCTCCGGTGGTCTCGCTGGCCGGAACCGATACCGGCTCGACATCGCGCATGAGCTCAGCGGTCTCCTCGGTCATATACGGCTGCATCCCCTGGAACCACGAGTTCGCATCCTTACCTTCGACGTCCAGCCATGCCTCTGCGAAATCAACGGCTTTATCAGCGGCCTCTTGCGGAAGCTCGGGCTCGTCATAAGGGTCGTGCAAGGGCGAGTCGCCTTCCTCGCACTCCTCGCCCTGGCACTCGGGAGCCGTGATGCCGTCATCGGCGGTGAACTCCAAGGACGGCGTATCGGATGAAGAAGCCTCCTCTTCCGAGTCTCCCGAGCTGAGGGGGAACTCCTCGCGCCCTTGGGACAGAGCGATGACCGCGACCACGAGCAGCACGATGATGACGACGATGCCATAGCGAGAGAAAATGATCCGCAACGCCGTGCGCATGGCTAACCCCTCCTCGGCGGGGTGTAGACGCCCCCCTGAGCGCCACTACTCCCACCAGAAGTGGAGGCGGTCGATCTGGTCGAGGAGCTGAAGCTTGAGGTTCGCTGGTCTGGCGGTGCGCTCTGGGTCTCGGAGCGTTCAGAGGATCTGCCCGGCAGGGCATCAGAACGCGATTCTGGCCGAGTTTCGCCCTGCCGGATGGTCTCTCGGCGCCGCTCGATCTCGGTTTCTTTACGCCGTTCTTTGTCGATGGTGCGGCCGAAGAGAGCGTCGGTCGGACCTCCGGCTCCCTGGAAGCTAGAAAGCCTGCGGAACGGTCGCAGCAGCAGCCAGGCGGCCACCCCGACCAGACCGATGAGCATTACCTGCATCCAGCTCGGCAGATTGGCGCCGAGGATGCGATCAGCTGCGAAGAGATAGATCACGGCAGCCACCGCAAAGACGATCACGTTGATCACCGCAGCCAGCACGATATTGACCAGGCGCTTGAATGGACCGCCCGCCGGGCGAAGGATCGCGATCGTGCCGATGATCGGAAGCGCGATCACAGCGAACCGGACGATCATGAATCCCAAGATGATGAGGACCGAGGCAGTGAGATCGAACAGAGAGAAGAACAGTGCCGTCAGGAGAGCAAGCAGGCCGGAGCCGGTCCGCTCCCAAGCGCGGCCTCCAGTCAAGTGCTCGTACGCTTCGGGGTCTTCTTGCTGGATCAGGGTGGCGAGTTTCCGCCAATTCTCCTGCTTTTCTTCGATAAGGTCTGCGCGTCGACCGGCGTCCTCAGATTCATAGTCCTCGGTCCAGGACATAGCCTGAGCTGCATACAGAGCCGGCCCGTACTTGTAGGCCGTGTTCGACTGTTGGACGTCGGGGTTGCCGTCCTCGTCGTCGGCGATTTCGCCGCCTTGGGTCCGGTACTCGACGTCCTCGCCCTGGCCGAGCATCGCCCTGAGCCAGTTCTGGTAGAGCACGTCGCCGGTCGACATGTCCGAGGCCTTCACCGCCGCGCTGCGCGTGTCGATGCACTCCGCGTCCGGGTTGGCGCGCCTCGCTTCCTCGTACTCGGCGTCGCTGAGGCCCGGCATGCTGATGCAGCCCTCGGCGGCCTCGTCTTGGATCAGGCCCTGGCTCAGGTTCAGCCCGGCCGCCATCCCGTGGTCGGCCCAGTTCGCGGCCTGCACGGGCCAGCGCGCCACGGCCGTCACCAGCACGAGTATCAGCACCGCCCATGCCGCCGTGGTGACGGCGTTGTTCATGTCGGCCTGGCGGCTGCGCCACAGCAGGTAGATACCCACGACGCCGACCGTTACCGCCCCGAAGACGGTGAACACCTGGCTGTAGACCGCTTCGCTGCCGGTCTGCATGAACTCGTTCGACCAGCCCCACAGGCGCTGCGGGTCCCATGCGGCCTGGCGCATCGAGTTCGATGCCCCGATGACGGCCGTGGAGGTGTTGAACTCCATGTTGGCGAGCGCGTTCGCCGTGTCCGCGCCGTCGGGAAGGCTCAGGGAGTCGATGCATTGGCCGCCGACGCTCAGTTCCTTGGAGGCGTACATCGGCAGCTGGTAGCCGGCGTAGCCGTACCGTGAATACTGGCCGATGCCTTCGCCTTTGTCGGGGAGGCTCGGTTCGGCGAACCAGCCGGCCATGCCGGAGTCGGGGCTCGACGGGGTCGGGGCCTCGGAGCATTCGACTTCGGGGGAGTCGGCGACGTTCTGGAGGCATCTTTCCCACTCGTTGTGCCATTCCCAGTCCGAGCAGCCGCTGCTGTCCTGGGCGCCGGCGGCGCTCGGGGTGAGGACGAGCGCCCCTGCGGTGGCGGTCAGGACGAGCAGGAGCCGGGCCAGTCGGCCTAGGTTATGGGAGTTGCGGCTGGAGGGGTGGGCCACTACTTGACCTCCCCGGGCGTGGTGTTCAGGTAGTCGAGCAGGCCTCGCACCCAGCCGAAGTCGGCGCGGATGCGTTGTACGCGGCCGTCGACGTCGCGCATCACGAATTCGCGGTATGGGAGCCGTTTGGTCTCGGTGGCGTCGACTTCGCTCAGTGAGGCGAGTACCTGCTCGTAGCCCACGTCCGTGGGTACGCGGAGCAGTTTGAGCGCTTCGGAGGCGACGTCGGCGTCTTCGGCGATGCGGCCGACGAAGACGGTGCTGACCAGGTTCTGGACGTCGAGCCCGAGGATGTCCTTGGGGTTCTGGCTGGCGACGAGGGCCGCGAGGTTCCATTTGCGGGAGTCGCGGGCGAGCCGGACGAGGAAGCTGCGGCCGGATTTCCAGCCTTCCATGAAGTGGGCTTCGTCAAGGCCGACGAGCTTGCGGCGGTTCATGTCGCCGCCGTAGGCGCGGCGGACGGCGAGGCGGTGGGCGGTGTGGAGCATCGGCAGGGCCAGTGCCTCTTCGGCGCTCCAGTATTCGCGTTCGATGCCCAGGTCGGGCAGGCGCAGCCCGGACATGGTGATGACGGTCAGGGCGGTGTCGTCTTCGAGGACGCCTTTGTCGGCGTTGCCGAAGAACAGTTTCGCCAGCGGCATCTCGGCGGTGTCGAGCAGCAGTGCGGCCAGTTCGGCGCCGTCGCCGGAGACGTGGTCTTCGGCGTCTTGGAGGCTTTCGACGATGTCTTCGAGGGCGGCGTCCTCTTCGGCGGGGACGTGGCGCGCTGCGTGGCGCAGCAGTCGTGCGGTCGCGGCTTCGCGCTGGACTTGCGGTGGCAGGAGCATCGCGCAGATGTCCTGCACGAGCATGCGTCGTTCGGAGCGGGCGTTGGAGACGGCGATGTCGTATTCGCGCTGGCCGTCGGGCGTGTCTTCGTAGTGTTCGCGTTTGGGCGAGGGGATGAGCGCGTACGGCGCGAGGGTGCCGTATTCGGAGCCGGTCAGGTTGAGCACTCGCGAGTACGGCTTGAGTTCGGGCATCTCGCAGAGTTTCGCGAGCGGCCCGGACGGGTCGAGGAGGGTGACTTGGACGCCGCGCCTGGCGGCGAGGTAGCCGAGGGCGCCCATGAGGGTCGACTTGCCGCCGCCGGGTTCGGCGACGAAGACGCTCAGGCCGGAGCGTTCGCGCACTTCGGTGGCGAAGTGGAGGTCGAGGAACACGGGGCGGCGGCAGGTGCCGGCGGTTCTGCCGATGAGGTCGCCTCGCCGGTCGCCGACGGTGGAGGCGGCCTGCGGGAGTGCGGCGGCGAAGAGTTTGACCGGCATCCGGCGCACGTACCCGGTCTGCGCGATCGGTTCGCCGGGGATGAACTCGCGGGCCAGCCAGTCCTGGTTCTTGGGGTGTTGGAGGCTGATCCGCAGTTCGCGCTGGTACATCTGCATGAGCACGCGGGCGCGTTCGAGGCATTCGTCTTTGGTGTCGGCGGTGACCGCGATCCGGTGCCAGCCGTGGGCGCGCGCGGCGTCGATCGGGAGGCCGGTGGTCATCTCGTCGCCGACGTTCAGCGCCCGCTCGGCGAGCCGCTGCAGTTCGGGCGGTGCGTCGAGGGCGTGCTCGTCGTAGTCGTGCTGCTGGCTGCGGATGAGCCGCAGTCGGTGGTCGAGGTCTCTGAACGCTTCGCCGGGGCCGAGGATGTCGACGCGGCTGGAGAGCTCGAGGGGCCAGGGGCAGCGTTCGTGGAAGTGCAGCCATGGCTCGTGGCGCTGGGGGATCTCGAGTTCTTCCATGCGTCCGACGGTGAGCACGGCGGTGTGCTTCTCTTCGCCGGTGAGCCGGTTGACGAGTTTGACGGTGGAGCCGTAGGGGCTGCGGTACCGCTCGATCGATTCCGAGAGGGCCAGGACGTCGCCGGCCTCCCATGCGGCGTTGGAGCCGGAGAGCAGGCGCGGCGGTTCCATGCCGAGGGCGACCGACCGGAAGACGAGCCATTCGAGTTCGGAAGTGGTCGCGCGGCGGGCGCGGACGCCGAAGGAGCCGAGGACTTCGTCGAACTGGAGGCTGCGCCGTTCGATCCGTTCGCGTTCGGAGAGCTTGGTGCCGCGGCCGAACATGCGCCCGACCTTCTCGCCGAGGTTGTCGAACATGGAGCGGCGCGCGAAGGAGATGCCCAGGAAGGTCTCGCCTTCGGCGTGGGAGAGCGAGTGCAGGTGCCGTTGGGCGGCGACCAGGTGCTCCGACCAGCTGGTGCCGCCGGGGACGGTGCGCAGCGGGTGGGCGGTGTTGCGGTCGACGGTGCGGGCCCACTGGTCGGCGGGGAAGGGCTTGGTGGTGCGCCGCAGGTGCAGTCGCATCCCGGCGAGGCCGGCGAACTGCTCGGCGATCGCGGTGATGAGGGCTTCTCGCTCGAGGTCGGGGCGGAAGGACCAGCGGACGCCGGGGAGGGCGTACCAGGCGGTGACCGTGGTCGGCGTGAAGGTGGCGTGTCCGGCGATCTCGGTCAGCGCCAGGTCGCGCAGCGGCTGGCGTTCCTTCTCGCGTTTGACCGGTTTGGGGACTCGCGTGGGTTTGGTCTCGGCGGCCGTGACGACGGCTTCGCTGCGGGTCTGCTTGATGGGCACGAGGTCCTGGGACGGCGCGCGACGGCCGTCCTGATGGCCCGATTTGGGCGCTCGGGATTGACCTGTGGAAACACTCCCGCGCCGCTGGTCACCGGCCTGTGGATAACTCGGCGGGCTCTGTGGATAACTCTGGGCGCGCTGTGGATGACCCTGTGGATTCCCGCTGGTGGGAGCCTGTGGGAACTGCTGTGGACGGCCCTGTGGATAACTTGGCCGTTCCTGTGGATAACCCTGTGGAGAACCTGTGGACGGCGGCGTTGTCGGCGCAGGTGGAGACGCGTGTCGCGCTTGAGGCGCCGGGGTGGCCGCCGGGTGGCCGGGAGGTGTCGGCTGCCCGGTCGGGTTCTCGGCGCGCCTCGGCTCGTCGGCCGGCTTCGCCTGGCGGTGCTCCTTGGCGGGCTCCGCCCTGAAGACGGCGTCGGCCAGAGCGGTCGCGTCGTCGTCGAGGTCTCCCGAGCGCTGGCGGTCGCGTACCGGCGCGGGAGGCCGGGGGGCGGAGAACTTGGCGACGGGCTGTCGGCGATCCTCGCCGCTCATAGGCGCTCCTCTTGTCGGACGGTCTCCACGAGCGTGGGACGCAGTCTGATCGATCGGGTCGAGAACGAGTGGACGCGTTTCTCGACCCCGGCGTCTCTGGTGTGCTTCCAGTCGGTGAGCAGGGTGCGGACCACGGTGGTCGCGGGGCGGTCGGCGTCGACGTAGCGGAAGATCAGCGAGGTGGCGACGAGGGCGAGGGAGATCTCGATCGACGGGAAGAGTTCGACTTCGCGGGTGAAGAGCCAGTGGATGAACATGAACAGCGCCAGCAGCGCGGCGAAGACCCCGTACTGGGCGTAGGGGAGGTGGATGGGGAGGGTGTATCCGGGCGGGCCGAGGTAGAGCAGCCGGGCGCGGTAGATGTCGTCGTCAGTGCGCAAGCGCATGGGCGTCCTCCATCCGGGCTGGCTCGGTAGCGGGCGAGGGGGCTATTCGCCTTCGCTGAAGAGGACGTCGACGAGGCCGCCGCCGACGGCGACCAGGACGACCGCTCCGGCGATGAAAGCGATACCGAGGATGGCGATGGTCGATGAGGTGAGCACGCGGCTGACCTCGCCCTTGTTGGCGCGGGCGATGAAGATCAGGCCGAGGATGGCCAGCAGGATCGGTGCGATGCGGCTGAGGAAGAAGCTGATGATGCCCTGCGTGTTGATCTCGGCATCCTGAGCTTGGACCTGTGCCGCCACCGTCCAAAGGGTCTCTCTGATCATCGTCAATCCCATCTCGTCACAAGGGTCACACGGACCTCAGGTTACGCAGCTTTCACTCATTTATCTGGTCTCCCAACCCGTCGTGGGGTCTGTGTTCATCATATGCCGGACGCAGGACAACACGCACTGTCGTCACCGCGATGCGCGGTGGCGCTCAGTGTGCGCGAGGTGTTGGACCCGGCCTCGGTTGCAAGCGCATCACAGTGGGGCCGTGGCGGCTGTCCGGCATGCGATTCCTTCCCTGTCGTGTATCTGACACCGAACGAACACGTTGTGAGGATGCTTCATTACGAATGGTGGCAACCGGTCTCGACCCGAGGTGACCGCGTCGGCGTAGCGGTTCTCACGGTGCGACCGCGCCCGGCTCGCCGCCGTGGCTCGCGGTGACTGGGTGGTGGGTAGTCGGTGAGCGGGCCTACGCTTCGGTCACCGCCTGTTCGGACGGGCACGGTCCGAGCGTCTTTCGCCTGGTCACCCTGTGTCGGCAATCCGACACTAAACTTGGGGTGCTCGGTGTCCTACGCTCGATACCGACGAAGAACTGCACAATAGAACTCGAAAACCAATGCCAATGACTAGGCGATGCTGACGCTGTGTGACGGCCGATGCCGCCGCCGAACCCGCATCGTCTGTCACGCCTAGGCACGGAGCAACCACCATGGACAACCTCGACGACATCGCCGGACGGCTCACCGCCGCGGCGATCGCCTTCGCCGTCGCCGGACTGGTGCTGTCCGCGCTCTCGGCGGCGGCCCTCGGCGGCGTGCGCGCCGCCGAGAAGTGGCCCTCCGCGCCCCGCCCGCGCGTGCCCCGCCCGGTGGCGCTGGCCGGAGCGATGCTCGGTCTCGTCGTCTTCGCTCTGGCCGCCGGGCTGTTCTCCTTGGTGCGCATCGGCACCGGCCTCGACCCGAACGTGAGGGTCCTGCTCGCCGTCGGCGTCGACCTGCTGGCCCTGGCCATCGGGGTCGCGGCGGTCAACCACTTCGCCGGGCGCGTCGAAGTGCGGGCGCTCATCACCGAGGCCGACCGGCCGACCACGATGCCCCCGATCCCCGTCTCCGGCGACCCGACCCGCTACCAGGTCCCCGACCGCACCGAGGTGCCCGTCGACGCCAATGGCGCGATCCATGCGCCCGAACCGAGGCAGCCGGTCCCGCCGTTCGCGCCGGACACGGCCGCGACCGGGAACCTGAGCCGCCAGCGCACCGGGGTGCCGACCATTCCCACCGACACCCGCCCCGGCTGGGTCTTCCAGGACCGCGGCACCGGGGCGTTCTATGCGGCCGTGGCCCAGAGCCGCGGCGGCATCGGCCTACTGGCGCTGTCCGACTTCACCGTCGCCCGCACCGCCGCGCTGGTCGGCCCGCTGGAGCTGGTCGGTTCGGTCGAGGCCACGGTCTGGCCACTGGAGAACGGCAATGCCGAAGAGGATTCGGATCAGCTGGCCGAGGCCGATTCGTCGCGGATCGCGCCCGAATAGCGCTCCAGCTCCCAGC
This sequence comes from Glycomyces halotolerans, assembly GCF_054779575.1. Classification (NCBI taxonomy): domain Bacteria; kingdom Bacillati; phylum Actinomycetota; class Actinomycetes; order Glycomycetales; family Glycomycetaceae; genus Glycomyces; species Glycomyces halotolerans. The sequence continues at coordinate 17,105 of NZ_BAAGXZ010000002.1, read as the reverse complement.
CTTCGAATCCCGGCGTCATCTCGATCTCGGCCATCGCCTCCACTGAGGCCGAAGCGCCGGCGCGGACGACGACGTCGTGAACCTGCTTCGCATCCGGGCCGAGTTCGACGACGGTGTCCTCGCCGACCAGCACTTCCGGCGGAGGCGGGACCGCCACTGCCACCCGGTGCTCGCCGGGAGCGAGCCGGTACTCGTTGAGGCCCCACACCGCCGGGACCGGATTCCCGTCGACGTGGACGACCGGCGCCTGGATCCAGGGCCGCAGCGGCGGCGGATAGTCCTCGCCGAACCGGTGCCGCCGGCGCTCGGCGGTCCGCACCGCCCGCTCGTCGAGCACGGTCCCGGGCTCGTGGACGATCCGGTGCGGCGTCTGGACGTAGGCGAGCGCGACGCGCAGCACCGGGCTCTCGTCCGCCTCGGCCGCCGCGCCGGGCGGGTCGATCGGCCGCCATGTGCCGCCTCGGATCTCCTGCTCCGGGTGCCGCCATGCCGGCCGGCGCCTGCGCAGCAGCGCCCGTTCGGCCGAGGCGACCCATGCCGACTCGGCCGCTCTGGCGATCCAGTAGCAGACCCACGCCGCGAACCCGGAGGCGGCGAAGGCCGGCAGGATCCACCACTTGCTCTGCGCGCCGAGCGAGGTCAGCAGCATCGTGGAGATGATGAAACCGGCCGCCGCGCCGATCCCCGAGGCGATCGCCGTCGTCCTGCGCCCGGGCATGAGCGGGACCGTCCGCTTGGGCACCAGCAGGAACCGCCGCAGGAACGCACTCGCGCCGGCACCGGTCTGGATCCGCTGCGGCACGAACGACGACCAGCGGGTGAACCTCCCCGGCCGCACCTCGATCAACGCGACGGCGCCCGAGGCCCCGGACTGGACTTGCAGCAGGTGGCGGCCGGGCGCCAGATCGATGTCGGCGCGGCCGAACCCGGTGGCGACCGGTTCGCCGTCGACGAGGACGACCGGTGTGAACGGCCGCGCTGGCGCCGATTCGTCGATGCGGCCCAGCAGGCCCGACTCGAGGATCAGGGCGCCCTGGTCGGGGGCCGGTGCGCCGCGCTGCCCGACGGTGCTGCGCACGAAGATCGAGTACAGCTCGTGGGCGAACACCTGCGCCCGCCCGAGCGGATGCCGGGTCAGCTCATACGGCGCGGCGGCCTGTGAGCCGAGCGCGCGCAACCACCGGAAATTCAGGGCTCACCTCGTGAACTGCTCGGCGACTCCCGCGCCGAGGTTGATGGCGTTCTTGTTGTTCTTCAAAAAGTCGAGCACGGGCCTGATGTAGGCGATGCCCTCGGCGATCTTCTGGACGACCGTCGCGGCGTCCATGGAGATGCCGAGCACTTTTCTGACCGAGTTCAGCGCCTTGAGGACCAGCTGGGCGACCTTGGCGACGCCTTGGGCGACCATGCTCGCGGCCCAGGCGCCGAACGTCGCGACCGCGGCCGCGGCCTGCGGCAGCAGCCGGGTGAGCATCCACGACACGCCCTTGGCGATCAGGTCCACGATGTCCTGGCGGAGCAGCTTGGCGACGTCGGCCATCTGCAGCAGGATCGCCTCCATGCCCTCGGCGAGGATGCCCAGGCCCCGCACCGAGTTGCCGAGCTCCTCGACGCGGGCACGGGCGCTGTCGCCGTCGTGCCCGACCCAGTCGGCGAGGGCCTCGGCGCCGGTCTGCTGTATGTACTCGCCGACCTCGGGCGCCCCGGCGGCGACCGTGTTCCACATCTTCGCCGAGTCCTTCATCCGCGTCTCGTTGCCCGACACGAGCCCTACCAGGTCCTCCAGCGGCTGGAACGCCTGGATGAGGAAGTCGATGAGGGTGCCGGCGAGCCACTGCACCGGATCGAACTTCGGGTCGGTGATGTGCTCGACGAACGCGTTGTACTCGCTGACCATGCCGCCGACGGCGGCGACGTCGCCGGCCAGTCCGGTGACCAGGCCGGTCCAGCCGTCCCAGTCGGTCAGGCTCTCGATCTTGCGGGCGTTGTTGAAGGTGTTGACGCCGAGATTGACAGGAGCGGCGGCGCTGTGCAGCATGTTCATGCCCGAGACGTTGCTGTGGGAGCGTCCGTTGTAGGCGATGCTGCCGTCGGGGTTCGTGCCGCTCACTCGCGCGTCGGAGCCGACGGTGTCGCCGTCGTATCGCAGATGCACCGGCATGTTGCCGTACATCCCGAATCCCTGGTGCGTGTTCTGGTAGGAGGTGTTGCCGTCGTCGGGGATGAGGGTCGAGCCGGCCTGGTGCAGGGCGCTGGTCTGCTCGTCGAAGCTCGCCTTGCGCGAACCGGATCCGGCGAAGGCGTCGTAGAAGTTCTTCCAGTCCCCGCCCCAGGCGCCGTCCTCTCCGAACGTCGGTTTCTGCGAGGGTGCGTCGTCGTCCCAGCTGAGTTCCGAGTCGTTGCCGGACATCAGAGCGCTCCCTCGTCGATGTCCTGGCCGATCTTCTCGAGCTCGGCGGCGATCTCATCGTCGTTGTCGCGGTGATCGCGCGCGCAGTCGTCCAAGCGGTCGGCCAGGCCTTCGATGGACGCGGCCGCGTCCTCCAACGCGGGGTGGACGGCCATCTCGGCGACCCCGAAGTAGAGGGCCGCGAACGGGATGCCGCCCAGGCCCCACATCCACCAGTCGGGGTCGGCCTCCCGGGCGTACTCGGCGAGGTGCTCGACCTCGGCGGCGGTGCCGCGGATGGTCGATGCGGCGGTTTCGAGTTTGTCGGCGTCGACGTCTATCCAGCTCATCGGTCTCACTGCTCCAGGGGTTTCGAGGTGGTCCAGATGCGGCCGGAGTACTCGCGCAGTGCCAGGCCGTCGCCGCCCATGACCGTCGTGATGCGGGCGTAGGCTTCGATCGTCGTCACCGCGCCGGGCTCCAGTTTGCACTCGTACAGGAGTCTAGCCTTGCCGGGCAAATCGACCTTCGTTCCTTTGTCGAGCCGCTGCGGCGGCCCCGGTACCGCGACCTCAACCAGATATGTGCCCGGCTCCAGCCGGTACTCATTCAGCCCCCAGATCGCCGGCAGTTCGCGGTCGCCGATCGTCACCCGCGGCGGATCGATCCACGGGAGCACCGCCGCGCGTCCGGACTCGGCCGCTCTGGCCTGCTCGAGGCGCTCCCGGTAGTCGGCGTCCCAACCCATCTGGCGGCGCAGCGCCCGCCACTCCGATCGCGTCCACCGGCCGATGCCCTCCAACTCCTCTCCGAGCACTTCGGTCACGGTGGCGTCCGGACGCTCCGGCCGGCCGGGGATCGGCGCGGCCGCGACCGGCACCGTCGGCGGCCGTGTCCGCTCGACGACGACGGGCCGGAAGTCGCCGCCGGCGTCGTGCAGGAACACCGGATGGATCCGCAGGACCGCCCGGCCTCCCGCGTCGGCCGGGGTCTCGTCGCCGGGGTCGACGATCCGCCACGAGACCGCGCCGTCGACCGGCACCGGCTCGTACCGTGCCACCGGCACGCCCCGCAACCGATGCCACCACGACCGCGCCGTCGGCCAGACCGCCAAAGCACCCCATACGGCGACCGCGGCCATCGGTCCGGCCGCCGATGCCGGCCCGGTCGCCAGGAACACGACCGCGAACAACGCCACCGCGAGCGCCGTCGGAGCGACCAGGCTTTGATACGGCTTCACGAACGCGCGCGGCCCCAACGCGAAACACCGGTAGAACCGGTCCATACGCTGAGGGAGGAAGCCGCTGTACCGCGGCTCGGCCACCACCGAGGACAACCGCACCGTCCCGCCGTCGGGGACCTCGACCGGCCAGTACCGGCCCGACGCCATAGCCTGCACCTGCACCAGGTGCCGCCCGGCCGGCACCACGATCCGCCCGCACCCCAGCCCGGTCGCGGCCGGAACGCCGTCGACGAGCACCACCGGGAGGTGGTCGGCGCTCTGGCGCAGCGCATGCTCCCGGCCTTTCGGCGGCAGCGGCTCGCCCGGCGCGGTCTCGGGCTCGGCCGGCTCGGCCGCTCGGCCGATCAGTCTGGAGCGGAAGCGGATCACTCCGCAGCCCGCCGGTGGGTCGATACGGCCGGCGACGACCGGGAACGGCGAATGCGCGTGCGGCGCGAACCGGTGGGCCCTCCGCAGCCGCAGACCCAGGTACCGCAGGCGGCGTTCCAAGTATTCCAGCAAGGCGTCCCCCTGGTCGTCAGGTCGGCGTAGCGCCAGGCTATTGCAGTCGCGCACGCTCCGTCGACGGGGCGAGCCCCGGCTATCGTGGGACCGACTGCAGACCTAGGGAGACTTTGAGTGGACCGCTCCGCAGATCAGACGCTGACGGACCTCGACGGGCACGTGACGATCCGCGTGGCCGCGGACGGCGAGGTCGCCGTCGAAGTGTCCGCGACCGGGTTCCGGCAGCCGCCCGCGGCGCTCGCCCACCTGATCGTCGAGACCGGCGCTCGTCTGCCGAATCCGGCGGACGAAGGACGCGACGCCCTCGAGTCCGGTGCCAAGGCCGTCGCCGACGTGCAGCAGGCCCTGGCCACCGGCGGTTTCGAGGCGTTCAGCGCCATGATGCGCAGCCGCCTCGGCATCGAAGAGCCGGCGACCCCGCCGATCAGATCGTCCGAGCAGGACGCCAGCCTCGCGGCCGCGCTCGGCGCCACCCTGGACAACATGCGCAAGAGCGCCGCGCCGAAACCCGAACCCGAACCGGTCGTCGAGGCCACCGCCGCCACCGACGAAGGCGACCTCGCCGTCACCACCACCTCCGAGCGGGTCATCGCCTCCGTCCACATCGGGCCGACCGCCCGCAACCGCGGCGTCGAAGGCCTCGGCGAGACCCTGACCTCGCTGCTGGCCCAGGCGCGCGCCGACCTCCACGAGCAGTCCCGCGAACACCTCGAGCGGGAACTGCCCGACGAGACCGTCGAGACCATGGAACAGGCCCCGGCCGAAGGCGAGCGGGCCGGTCGCCTCGGCAGCCGCATGATGGACGACGTCGTCCGCGAAACCGAATCGCTCCGACGAAAGGCAGGAAAATAGTGGGCGAGACCCTCTGCGACACCGAGTTCGTCTCCCGGCTGGGCGCCGACATCGAGAACGAGGTCGTCCCCATCCTCGAGGAGGCCACCGCCATCCTGCCCGAACTGCGGGCGGTAGACCGGAGCCTCTATACCTCCGTCACGCTGCCGATGGCCGCCGCCTACACGGCGGCCGTCTCCACCGTGACCGAGTCGATGGCCGGGGCGGCCGAATGCTTCCGCGAGATGCACGGCGCCCTCGAAGACTGCGCGGCCGACTACGAAGCCTGCGACGACGCGGTCGCCACCGCATTCGGCAGCGAAGGGTGAGCCGATGTCCACAGGAGACGAGATATACCAGGCCGGCGAGGCCATGTCCGGGTACTACGAAGGCGTCATCAAAAGCTGCGCCGTCGCGATCGCGCCGCCGGCCCTCACCTTCGGGCTGTCGGTCCAGTCACTGGCCACCAGCATCTACATGAACCAGTGCAACCCCGGCGACATGATCAAGTCCGCCGGTGCCTGGATCAAACTCGCCGAGAAGAACTTCGAGGCCATGGAGTCCCTCGGCGGCCAGACCGACCGGGTAGGCGACGACAACTGGAAAGGCGAGGACGCCGAGGCGTTCAAGGACGCCTCCGACAACATCCAGCAGCAGCTCGGCGAACTGGCCGTCACCGCGTTCCTCATCGGCGCGCAGCTGATCGCGCTGGCGGTCGCCCTCACGATCTACTGGGTGTTCCTGTTCGCCTGCACGGTCACCATGGGCGTGTTCCTCGCGGCCTACGTCGCCGCCTACGCCGGGGTCGTCACCTCCGTGGGCGCCGAGGCGATCCGCACCAGCTGCGTCACGGTCGCCACCGCCTTCTGCTCTACCGTGAAAGCCTTCGAGGCCACCATCAGGTCGATCTCCGCCGGCTGCGCGGCACTGACCGCCGGCCTGTCGGGCATCACCTTCGTGTTCCAGAAGGCCCACGGCAACCCGGTCTCCCCGATGGACATCGCCGGATCGGGCCTGACCAACATGCTGCTCGGCCTCGGCACCTTCGCCGAACGCTCGCTCACCATGACCCCCGGAGGCAGGCACGCCGCGGTCACCGGCGGGACGGCGTTCCGCCACGGCGTCCAGACCCAAGGCGGCTTCGGCGTCGTCGATTCGCTGGCGAGCAACTTCTACGACGGCGACGAGAACGTGCCCGACGTGATGCGCGACCCGACCGGCGACGAGATCAACTGGACCGAGTGACCGGCTGGTAGCGGGCGCGGAACATGACCGTCCAGACCCCGGCCGCGCCGAGCGACAGCGGCAGCGTCCACCACAGGTGGGCGACGAACGAGTAAGGCCAGGCCCACGAGTCCGTGGCCGACTGGACCGGCAGCCACAGCACCAGCGCCACGCCCGCTCCAGCTGCGAAACCGATCGCGCCCAGCGACGCCGAGCGGCGCACCGCCAGATGGTCGACCCCGCGAACGTCCGAGCCCGGTTCGACCACGCCGACCGGGACGCCGGTGCGTCGCCGCGCATTCGGCCGTGCGGCAGCGGCGGCGCGGGGAGAGCGCCTCACGCAGATTGCTCTGCAACGCCAGCACGGTCACCAGCAGGAACAGCAGGTAGAAGGCGACGGCGACCCAGAAGAACGCCTGCGGAGTGGTCTCCGGGTCGAATCCGCGCATCGCCGACATCGCGCCTCCTCAAGGGTCCGCCCCAGCGTAAACGGCCGCGCGCCCCCGGAACGAGCGCGGGTTGCTACCGTGGTCGCCGAGGTGAGAGCCCATGACAGCGAGCAGCTCCGACCGAGCGAGGCGGCGTTGATCCACGGCAGCAGCCCCAGATTCAAGGCCCCGTGGAAGCCCTGGCGCATCACCGGGATCGGCCCTGCACCGGCCGGCGACGGCAGCCTGGACCTGCGCGTCGGACACTGCCGCGGGCCCGCCTCCAAGACCCTCGCCGAATCGATGGAGGCCCTCGACCGGCGCCGCCGCGCCGGCGACCCGCTCGCCACCGGCGGCGACCTCAGATCCAGCCTCGTGCCGGTCGTCCTCGTCGACGGCAGGGCCGTCGCGGCCGGATGGGGACGCATCCGCATCCCGCTCCCGGCCGGGCGGCACCTGGTCGAGGTGCAGAGCCAGCACTCCCGCGCCTGGCGCGCGGTCGACATCCAACCGGGCCGGACCGCCGAGCTCGACTACATCGGGATGCTCGGCGACCGGCACCGCCAGTACGCGAACGGGCCGGTCGGCGGCGCGCTCGCCGGCTACACCGGGTACACGCTCGGCCCGCGAGGCAGGCTCGAATTCTGGCAGTACCTCCCACCCGGAGCTCGCGAGCGCCGCAGCTTCATGGCCGTGCTGCTCGTCGCCGCCGTCTCGGGCCCGGCCACCTGGGCGGCCGTGTCCCTCGGAGCCCCCGCCGCCACCGCGATCCTGGCGTGCGCGGCAATGTGGCTGACGACGCTGGCCGTCTGGGGCGTCCGAGTCCTGTGGACCTGGCGGCGCTACAACCGCTGCCCGCCCGAGCCGCCGCTCGACACCGCCGCGATCGCAGCCGAAGGCCGCCTCGCGCCGCACGTGCTCGACCCGGCCGGCGACGCGCCCGAACCGTCCACAGGCGCGGCGGCCGTCCTCATCGACGCCCGGTTCGTCAAAGCCGACCTCGAATCGGTCCACCTGGCTGCCCAGGTGTCCGGGCTCCGGCTCGACCGCCGAGGACGCCGACGCCTGGACGCGATCGGAGAGATCACGCCGATCCGCCACCGCGTCGCCGTCCCGCCACCGAAAATCGAACTCGACGGCCGGCTCCTGGCCGCCACCTGGACCCGCATGTGGATCGAAGTCCCGCCGGGCCGGCACCGCCTCAGCGTCACCACACCCCGGGCGCTCCTGCCGGTCGTTCACGGCCAAGCGCCGCCCGAGACCGCGACCGTCGAGATCGACCTGCCCGAAGGCCGCACCACCCGAATCGACCTGGCCGTCGAGGTGACCGCCGCACAGAACCCGGACGAAGCCCGCCTCTACGAATGGCGCTGCCGGATCGAACGGTTCGAGGCCGCCGAAGCGCCGCCGCCGCGAATCGCACCGCGAGCCGACGTGCGAGGAGGACTGCGGCGATCGGCGACCGGACGCTGGTGGGAGCGACTCGGCGAATGAGGCGCCCCTTGACGCGCATTGCTACCTTGGAGCCGAAGCCCTCCGTCGTCGCCGAGGTGAACCCGTAGATGAGTGACAGCCAGTTCCAGCCGGCCGAATACCAGGGACTCGAGCCCGCCACCGCCTCCGCCCCGGCACCGGCCTTCGGCGACGTGCAGACCCAACCCGACCAAATCCAGACGCAGCCGGACGGCCCGATCGACACCCTCCCCGTGCCGATCCGCCCGCCGTGCTCCAACGGCGACTGCGGCAACCTGACCGAACACCCGTCCGAACTCGACTGGCAGCGGCTCATGTCCGCCGTCCCGGTCGAAGACCAGCTCTACCGACTGCGGCCCCGCGTCGAAGGCATGTCGTACCCGACCGAAGCGGACTTCCGCGCCGCCGTCGCCGCCGTCCGGCCCGAACACGCCGACGAGCACTCCCTGGCACGGCTGCGCACCGGCTGGAACGACGAGGTCGCCGACAAGCTCGGCGACTGGTCCGAGCGGATCAAATCAAACCTCACCGACCTGTCCGAAGGCTGGTCGGGCACCGACTTCGAGGCCTTCGAGCAGGTCTGCGCCGAAACCCGTGAACTGGTCGACGACATCCTCGACGACATCGACACCACCGTCGCCGGACTCCAGTCCACCGAAGAATCCATCTACACGCTGCAGGGCGGCGACTCCGGCGAGATTCCCTACCCGGCGCCGCAGTTCTGGATCGAAGGCGAATGGCACAGCTGGGTGTCGGTCCACATCCGCCCCGCGTGGTGGCACGGCGACTGCATCTCCTACACCTGCCAGGACGCCGAGCACGTCCTCGCGCTGGCGGGAGCCGACCCGGAGCTGGCCACCGAGATCATCGACTACATCGACGAACGCGTCGAGCACTACATCGAGTACTACGAGAGCCCGGTCAACATCGAACGAGACGGTCTCGACCCCAAGGGCATCACCGTCGACGAGGCCAAAGAGCTGGCCGTGGCCGACGCGAACGAGCATTACGGGAGCGTGGTCGAGCAGAACCGGCGGGAATACGACGCCCGCCACGAGCACGTCGACGAGGAGATCGGCCAGCGCAGCGCCGACAACGAATCCGAGCAGCAGTCGATGCGGACGACCTCGAGCGACAAGCCGTACCCGGCGGTGGCCGACGAGTCGCACATGGACCTCGAACCGCCGACGATGGAGCAGCCGGCCGGTACCGCGTCGCCTGAATCGACGCAGGACCCGTCGCTCGAACCGCCCTCGGGCCGGGTCCCCGGCGAGGACGAGCCGTGGAAGGACTCAGGCGATGACGGTGGCGAGAGCGGCGGACTGGCGTCCGGAGGCCCTGGCGGCATCGCAAGCGGCTCGGTCGCGTCGGCGCCATCGGGTGCTGGATCGACGACCGGGGCCGCACCGACCGGCTCCGTCTCCGGCGGCGCGACAGCCGGTGGAGCGGCAGGAGGAGCGGCGGCGGCCGCCGGCTCGGGCGGCCGAGGCATGACCGGGATGATGGGCGGCGCCGGCGCCGGCGGCCGCGGCATGCCGGCCGACGACCAGGAACGGGACCCCGACGTCGACCTGGTCGAGGACGAGAACATGTGGGGCTTCGTCAACGAAGACGAAGACCCCTACGCCTAGAGGAGATTCGCGAGATGGTCACGCAGCGCACCCGCACGTTCGATCCGGCCGCTCTCGAGCGCTACCAGGGATTCCTGGCCGAGCTGCTGGACGAGCTGGAGAACGAGATCATCCCCTCGCTGCGCGACGGGACCCTCAGGAAGGCCCCGGCATTCGGCTCGACGCCGGGGGCGTACCAGAACGCGGCCGAGCAGTACGCGCAGTTCCACGCCACGACGTGGCGGAACCTCCAGTACCTTCGGGGGACGCTGCACGGCATGATCGCCGGACTCCAGACGGCGATCGAGAACGGCGGCAAGGTCGACGACTGGGTGGCCTCGCAGATGTCCCGGCTGCCCGAGGGCGACGTCTACGCCTGAGGGCCGGGATGCTCCGGCCACATCCGCGACGGAAGCCAGTCGTCGTGACGCCGGTCGAACGCGCCGACCAGCGTGATCCTGTGGGAGACCTGCGGCGGCAGGCTTGAGACCGTACCGCCCGCGGCGATCCGGAACACCCGGACCGGCACGTGCACGACGCTCAATCCCTGTACGACCAAGGCGAACCGGTGGTGCGCCGTCTCCCCGAAGCGGTCGGGGCCGTATTGGACCCGGAACGAGTGCCGGCCTTCGTCTAGCGGATAGAACCAGGTCGACCAGTCGCAGGGCGCCTCGACGTCGTCGATCCACAGCCGCACCGGACCGGCATGGGCCAGCGGCAACTCCTCGTCCTCGCCGGTGTAGGCGACCGAACCGTCGTCGCGTCGCTCCACTCGATAGAGGAACAGATCGAATACCAGCGCCGCACCGGTCGATCCGCTGTCCAACCGCCGCAGGTAATAAGGAGAAGCGAACGCGAGCGCATTCGTCCGGCGCCGCTCCACTCCGATCCGTGAAGCCTCCACCCGCCGTTGCACCCGCTGCGCCGTCCGCACCCCCATGACCACCCCGGTCATCAGCCCGACCGCCGCCAGCAGTACCGCGGTGGCGGCCATGATCTCCGCGGTCTGGCTCCCGGTGAGCGCCGCCCAGACGGCACCGACGATCACCGTCACGAGGCCGACCACGGTGACCAGGCAACCGAGGCTCGCGCTCCGGGCCGCGTCCCGGGTCACGGTCGGCAGGAAGTCCGAGGCGCCGCTGACCTGGTACAAGCGGGTGTGGAACCCCGGCTGGTGCCTGACGGCGACCCCGTGGGCGCTGGTGAACCGCGCCCGCTCGCCGGGATCGATCGTGAACTCCGCGCTCGAAGCATCGGCGCCCTGCACTTCTACCCGGTGTCCTCCGGGCTGCAACTCGACCTGATACCGTCCGTCGCCGGCCCCGACGACGTCCCCGTCGACGAGCAGCACACCGGTCCCGTTCGCGGACGCGTTCGTGCACACGAAGACGTCCAGGACTCCCAGCCCGGCACCGGGTTCGGCATCGGCGGTGTCGCCGCCGCGAAACGCCGCGACGCCGTCGAACCGAACCAGGCCCGGATGATCGCCGCGGAATGAACGTCTTCGAGCATCCCGATACGCCGCCCGAGGCTCCGGGTCCACCTCCCCGACGTCCCCGAACCCGCGGCCCGCGTCCATTCCCGACATGCCCACCTCAGTGCCAGCTGTTCGACCGAATTGCCCGAACCTGTATTCAACCACCGCACGGCGTTCCTTGCACCGCGTTGAGTTTCCCGATGCCGGCACCCGAAATCCCTGAGTACCGCACCGAAAGCAGCATGTTGCTAACCTGATTGCCGAAATCAGGAAGTAACCCTCAAACCGGCAGTGCCGGAGCTGATCCCTCCTGGAAGCCGATACACCGTGCGTTCGTTCCGATGCCGGTGTCCAGGCGAGTGGCCCGCGGAGGCGTGGATCGGCTGAGCGCTCGGCCGGATACCAGAAAGGCAGTGAGTGTGCAGGTTGCAGGCGACCGCTGGAAGCGGACCGCGATCGGAGTCGTCGGCTTGGTGTTGTTCGCCTCGGCGTGTTCGGGCGGTTCGGGCAACTCCATGGTGAGTGAAGGGGAACAGGTCGATTCGACCACCTCGCTGATGCAGGGTTGGACCGACGTGTGCGAGGTGTTCGATCCGGACGCGCTCACGGACCAGCTGCACATCGCCCGCTACAAAGAAGGGCCGAACCATCTTGGCCAGTGGGAGGGCAACTTCCCCGGCGCACTGAAGTGCAACTTCAGCTTCGACTTCCCCGAGTACCCCGAAGCCGAGCACTATTCCGGGGATCGAGGCGGCTGGGTCTACATGGTGCTGGCGCCGTACAGCGATGCCGAAGAGGCCGCCGACGCATACCAGGCCACCTACGAGGACGTTGCTCAGCAGCTCCGCGAACGTCAGGAAAAGGAGCAAGTCGTCGACCGGGCTGTATACGGAGACTGGGATCGTTGTTCGATCTTCGCCTCGGTCGGCACTGGGAACAACATCAGGGCGATGTACCTCAAGGACTCCTACTTCGTGTACATCGATGTCGGATACAACCCCGACCCCGGTGTTCAGGAGGCATTGAGGTCGTTTCAACTTGAGTGAATTTGCTTGCTGTGCACTACGTTTGATGGCGATCGTGCTGCCTCCCAGTGGCGGACAGGAAGGTAGCCCCGATGGGTGCGCGGATGCTGAGACTCGGAGGCTCGATAACCTGCTTGGGTAACAGCGCAGAGAAGGCCATCGGGTGCGGTCTTTGCCGCGTTCGGCAGCGGCCTGAGAAGCTCGATGGCGGCCGGGGGTTGACATGGCGAGCTGGGCCGGTGGTGGTGCGCCCGACCGCGGGTGGGGACGGGGCAAACTGGCGAGCAGGTGTGCTCGAACGTCTTGTACACACGGCGGAGTTCCGGACGCCGCGTCCCATCAGAGCCGTATCTGGCCAGTGGGTCGTAGATGGTTGGGAAGCCTTGCAGTGGGTGCCCGGCGCTGCGGACGAGTCACGCCTCCTGGACGTCGTCAGGGCAGGGACCGCATTCCATCACGCGATCTCGGCCCTATCTCGCCCGGCGTTCATCGACGCTGACGACGACCCGTGGGCTCGCGCTGACCGCGTCGCTTGGCAAGAGGAGTCCCTGCCTGCTGATGTGATGCTCGAACGCCTTGCGGCAGCATTTCGACCGGTGGAGTCGCCATCGCAGCTCATCCATGGTGACCTGCTCGGCAATGTCCTCTTCGCCGAAGGGGAGCCGCCGACGATCATCGACTGGGCCGTGTATTGGCGACCGGCCGGTCTCGGTGCCGCAATCGCCGCAGTGGATGCCGTGTGCTGGCATGGCGCCTCGATGGAGCTGCTGCAGGTGGCAGGGCGGAACATCGAGGAGTGGAATCAGCTGCTGGTGCGCGCCTTGGCCTTCCGCATGGTCACGCTCCACCTGCGTAACGCGTGGGACGCGTCGCTGGCGGATCGCCATGCGCCGGTCGTGGACGCGATTCTCAATCTCGTTCAGTAACGACGATGCCTGCCCGGCGCGATCGGTTGGAACGCGACGGGTTCAACACTCCAGCGGGTTAAGGGAGTGAAGAAGCTCCTGGTAGAACGGCGAATGCTACATCTGCCAATCGAGATTCCAGGAGCTCCCTTGCTTTTCTACCCCGCCGCGCTGCCCTTGTCGACCGCAACCCTGACTCGCGTGGCCGGACTCATCCGGGGTCACCGCCGGCACATCGGCTCTCGATGGCGGACCCTGGACCCCGGTCAGCAAGCCCTGCTTACCCTCGCCCACCTCCACAAAGGCGAGCGGCTGGCCGACCTCGCCGCCGGATTCGGCATCTCGGCCGCCACCGCATGTCGCCGCATCCGCGAGACCATCGGCCTCCTCGCTGCCCGCGCCCCGGGGCTGCAAACGGCCCTGCGCCAAGTCCGGCGGGCCGGAGCGACCTTCGTCATCCTCGACGGCACCCTGATCCGCATCCGCCGCAACCGGGTCGACCAACCATTCTACTCGGGCAAACGCCGACACCACGGCATGAACCTACAGGCGGTGACCGATGAGCGCGGCGAGTTGCTGTGGATCTCGGGCGCGATCCCCGGCTCGATCCACGACACCGCCGCCAGAATCTGGCAGATCCCGCGCCTGCTGCGCGAGGCCGACCTGTTCGCCTTGGGTGACAAGGACTACCGCGGGCTCGACGACGGCTTGGTCATCACGCCGTTCTGGGGCAAGGGCAAACCCGAATGGCAGAAGGAGGCGAACCGCCTCCACGCCCGACTCCGAGCGCCCGGCGAGCGGGCATTCGCGCAGCTCAAGAAATGGTCAATCTTCGACCTGCTCCGCTGCGCCCCGGACCGAACCACCGAGATCGCCAAAGCCGTCCAGGTCCTCAACGACTACGAAACCCAGTCAGGATGAAACGAACTCATTGGCGTTCAAGAACAGGGAGCCCTTCGAGAACCCGGTCTACGAGTTCACCCCACCCGAGATCGCCGACTGGCTCGAGTCGGAGTACCTGCCGAACTTGAACGAGACCATCATCAACAGGCTCCAGGAGTAAATCGCGGGAGGGCCCTCACGTCGTGAACGGGCATCGCCGCACCGCTCCATGGGCACCCTCGACTCCGATCGTTTGAGTGCACGACCAGCGAGTCTGCCCCTCCCCGAGGTGGATCCTTCGGGAACGTGCGGTTTGCGGAGCCCTGCTAATCTGAAGCTGAAATCGCTACGAAGACCCCGAACCCGCATCCCCGGAGGAGCCACCGATGGCCCAGCGCGAGTTTGACCCGGACGAGGCAAACCACTACAAAGCGGTGCTCGAAGCCGAACTCGAATACATCGAAGGCGAGATCATCCCCTTGATGAAGGAGGGTGTGCTCAGCTACGCACCCGCCTTCGGTCTCACCGACGAAGCGGGGAAGGCCGGGGAATACGAGCAGGACTTCAACAACATCTGGATGGACATTCAGAACTTGAAGGCGACGCTCAAGGGAATGATCGACGTCGTCGAGCAGGCGCTCGAGGGTCACGAACTGACAGAAGAGGCGAACGTCGCCGAGCTCAACGTCTACGACCTCCAGGGAATCCACTCAACGTCGGAGGGGGATTCCGAACCTCCGGACTACACCAGCCTCGGAGGGAATCAGCCCGTCTAGGGCTCGTCCGTTCCGAGATCCCTTATCAGAAAGGCAGTGAGCGTGCAGATCATAGGCAATCGCCGACAGCTGACCGCAGTCGGAATCGTCGGCTTGGCCCTATTCGCATCGGCGTGTTCCGGTGGTTCCGAGGGCCCCGAGGGTCCGGCGGCCAACGAGAACGAGGTCGATTCCACCACCTCTCAGATCCAGGGCTGGACCGACGTGTGCGAAGTGTTCAATCCCGACGCGCTCTCCGAGCAACTGGACATTGCCGAATACTCCGAGGGTCCCAACCATATTGGAATGAACGAAGGCAACTTCCCCGGCGCACTGAAGTGTAACTTCAGTTTCGATTTCCCTGAATATCCTGGTGCTGAACACTATGGAAGCGACCGCGGCGGCTGGGTCTACATGGTGCTGGCTCCATACGCCAGTGCCGAAGAGGCGGCGGACGCCTACCAGACCACCTATGACGACGTGGCCCAGCAGCTCCACCAGCGACCTGAAATGGAGCAGGTTGTCGATCGGGAGATCTCGGGAGAATGGGATGAGGGAGCTGTCCTAGCGTCCGTCGGAACGGGTAACACGACCAGGGCGATGTATCTCAAGGACTCTTACTTCGTCTACATCGATATCGGGTACAACCCCGACCCGGGAGTGGAAGAGGCGCTCTCGCTCAAGAGCATGGAGACCTTTGAGAGCCCTGTCTACGAGTTCACCCCGCCTGAGCTCGCCGACTGGTTCGAGTCGGACTACCTGCCCAATCTGAATGAAACTATCTCCAGCAAGCTCGAGGAGTGACCGACAATGACCGGCGGTACGCCCGGAGAAGACATCGACCAGCATGATGGTCTGGAGAACTTCCAAGCCGACTTCTATGGCGGCTCCCAGCGGCAGTGCAGCAAGGACGGTTGCACACTTGGACGTACTCAGGCGGAGGAGGCCTATGAGGCCCTCATGTCCGGACTCCCCGACCCGGGCGTCTCGTTCACACTGCCGCACGACGCGAACCCCTATGTGACGCCCACTCAGGCGACCTTCGACATGGTCATGGATGCGATCAGGCCGCCGGACGAGCACGCGATCCAACCGATTGCCGATATGTGGGACCGGTTGGGCGGCACGCACTTGAGGCTCATCGAGGACGATCTTCGAAGCGCCACTACGACACTGGCGAACAGCTGGGTCGGGGATGACTTCGATGGCCTCGAAGACAACATGAACACCACTCTCACGAATCTGGGCCGCACTCGGGAGAAAATCAGCAAGCTTCACGAGGAACTCAACGAGGCCGCTTCGAACCTTCGGACCCACCAGGCACTCGAAACCGGAGAGACGCCGTTCCCACCCGCCGGTTTCAACCTCGTGAACCAGGAGTCGGGATGCTGTGACGACTACAAGCTGCACGTCCGGCCGCCGTGGCACTCGGGAGACTGCGAAGTCTTCGAAGGCGGCGACGCGATCGCGGAAGTGCTCGTGTCCGAAGGCGCCTCCTTTGCACAGGAAGAGCGCGAATGGATCGAGTCCAACGCACAGAATCTGGTCCAGAACGGCGGCTACGTCTCCGACGGGAGCGAAAACACTCAGGTCTACGGCCCCTGACGAGACCGGGAAGGTAACACGATATGCCAACTTACGAGCCAGGTGAGCTGACTCTCGACGAGGCGCGCGCGATCTATCGCAGGAAGTCGCAGGATCGCATCGCCGGGGCCAGCGAAGAGACGATGCAGGAGTACAACGAGGAGGCCCAGGCGCAGGTCGACGATATCGTCAACCGGCGGCAGAACGCCAAGACCGACGCGGGCCGCCTCAATTTCGGCAATGAGGCGGAGAATCCGGCGCCCATCGCCGACGGGGAGCAGGTCGATCCCTCCCCGGGCGTCACCGGCGCCCCGAAACCCAATATGCCCTCCACCGGAGGCATGGGCGGTTTTAACAGCACCCCGGGCGGTTCGCCCAACCTCTCCGACTATGAACCTGGAGCCGGCGGTTTCGGGTCCGGTGCCGGCGCCGGCGGAACCGGTTCCGGCCTCGGCGATTACAGCTCCGGAAGCAATCTCGGCCTTGACGATGAGAACCCGTGGGAGTCGGCCGGCGGCTACGACCCCGATGACGTCTCCGGTGGCCTGGCCGGCCTCGGTGGCGGCGGTGGGCTCGGCGGAGGCCCTGGGGGCGGCCCCGGCCTCGGCGGTGGCGGTGGCATCGGCGGTGGAGCCGGGGCCGGTGTCGGCGGCGGTGCCGGTGCCGGTGTCGGGACCGGCGGCATGATGGGCGGCGGCGCCATGGGCGGCGGCCGCGGTGCCGGTGCGGGCGCGGGTGGTCGTGGCGCCGGAGGCGGCGGTCGCGGAGCCGGTGC